>JAOTWF010000050.1 GCA_029863005.1 Gammaproteobacteria bacterium
TCGCATCAAGAAGCTCAACGAACGTCTGAAACAGGTCTACGTCCAGCGCCGTAGCCGGAGAAGGGCGCGGCACAAGGTCCCCATTCCCACCGTGTCCCTGGTCGGCTATACCAATGCCGGCAAATCTTCGCTGTTCAACCGGCTGACATCCGCCTCCGTGTATGCAGCCGACCAGTTATTTGCCACGCTCGACCCCACCATGCGGCGCATCGAGCTCCCGGGCAAGGCCTCGGTGATCCTGGGCGACACGGTAGGTTTCATCCGTCAACTGCCGCACGATCTGGTGGAAGCTTTCAAATCCACACTGGAAGAGGTTTCCGGGGCAGATCTGCTCATGCACGTGGTGGACGCCGCCAGTCCCGAGCGGCTCGAGCAGATTCAGCAGGTGAATAACGTGCTTGCCGAGATCAATGCGGTTTCGATTCCCCAGATCACTGTATTTAATAAGATCGATCTGACCGGTGAAGCACCGCGCTTTGAGCGCGATGCCAACGGACATATCTCCCGTCTTTGGGTGTCGGCACAGACCGGTGAGGGCATGGACTTGCTGTTGCTGGGTCTGGCGGATCATTTCCGACGCCAACGCCAACACTATCGCTTGAATCTCCCCCCCGAGGCCGGACGCTTGCGCGCCGCCCTGTATGATCGTTTCGATGTCATGCGCGAAACGTCGCTGGAATCCGGCGGCTGGGTGCTCGACCTGGCGCTGGAGCCGGCCCAATTCGCCTGGTTGCGGACACAGGGTGATTATCTCGAGTCCTATCTGATTTCGGATGCTGAATCCGTTCTTGCTCCCACCGGGTCCTAACCCTAAAATGCCGCTCTTTGCGGATTTTCAAGCATAGTCAGCCCAGAGAGACATCATGGCATGGAATGAACCCGGTAAGCCCGGGGACAAAGACCCTTGGGGCCAGCGCCGAAAACCCGGCGCCGGCGCGCCCGACATTGACCGCATCGTCAAGAACATCCAGCAGAAGTTCTCCGGCTTGTTCGGTGGCCTGTTTGGCGGGGGAGGCGGTGGCGGGGGGATAGGCCGCGCCGGCGGCTTCGGCTTCGGACTCATCATTGCCGTCGCCGCCGTCATCTGGCTGCTCACCGGTTTCTATATCGTCAATCAGGGCGAGCGTGGCGTCGTGCTGCGCTTTGGCAAGCAGTCAGAGATTACTGAGGCCGGTCTGCGTTGGCATCTTCCTTTCCCTCTCGAAAGTGTCGAGAAGGTCAATGTGGAAAAGGTGTCCAACATTGAGATTGGTTACCGCAGCAATCCGCGCACAGGCGGCAAGAGCAAGGTTCCGAAGGAAGCCCTGATGCTGACGGAAGACGAAAACATCATCGATATCGAATTTGCTGTGCAATACAAGATCAAGAGCGCCGCCGATTATCTCTTCAATGTTCGTGACGTCGAAACCACCATCGGCCAGGCCACCGAATCGGCGGTGCGCGAAGTCGTTGGCAAGAGCACGCTGGATTTCGCCCTGACAGAAGGACGCGATCAGGTGTCGCGCAGCTCGCGTGACCTGTTGCAGGGGATTCTGGACCGCTACAAGTCCGGGATTCACATCGTCACGGTGGAAACCCAGAAGGCGCAACCCCCGGATGAGGTCAAGCCGGCGTTCGACGACGCCGTGAAGGCGCGCGAGGACGAACAGCGTCTGAAGAACGAGGCCGAGGCCTATGCCAACGATGTCATCCCGCGCGCACGCGGCGGCGCCGCACGCCTGTTGCAGGAGGCCGAAGGTTACAAGGCGAGCGTCATCGCCCGTGCCGACGGAGACGCACGAAGGTTCAGCCAGATCGCCAACGAATACATGAAGGCGCCCAACGTGACGCGTGAGCGCCTGTATCTGGAAACCATGGAGCAGGTATTGTCCAGCACCACCACGATATTCATCGACCAGAAAGTCGGCAATAATTTGATTTATCTGCCACTCGACAAGCTCATCCCGATGGGTGAAGCGGCCGCCTCGGTCCCGTTTGTCCCGCCGCTCACGGAGGCAGACGCGACGATGAAAGGGGGCAGCTCCAGCCGCAGCCGCTCCGATCTACGCACGCGGGGGACGCCATGAACCAGACAAAATTGTTCGCGCTGTTCGGTATCGCTTTGCTGTTATTCATCACAGTGAAGTCCACTGTTTACATGGTGGACGAGCGCGAAAAAGTTATCATTGTCCGCTTCGGTCAGGTATTGCGTTATGACGATGCCCCGGGCTTGCATTTCAAGACGCCGTTTCTCGACGAGGCGCGCTTTTTCGATTCGCGCATACTGACCATGGATGCAGAGCCACAACCGTTCTTGACCAAAGAAAAGAAGTATGTGGTGGTGGATTCCTTCGTCAAATGGCGTATCGAAGACGCGCTCAAGTATTATCTGACGGTCGGTGGCCAGGAATTGGACGCCCGGCGACGCCTGGAGCAGGTCGTGAACAGCGGGTTACGCGATGAATTCGGCAAGCGCGAGGTGCAGAAGGTCATATCCGCTGACCGGAACAAGATCATGGAGATTCTGACCGAAAACACCGACCGCGAGGCGCGCAAATTCGGGATTGTAGTAGTCGACGTACGTATTCAGCGCGTGGACCTGCCGGCCGAGGTCAGCCAATCGGTTTATCAGCGCATGAAGGCGGAACGCTCGCGCATTGCGAATGAATTGCGTGCGCAGGGCGCGGAAACCGCCGAGAAGATCCGCTCGGACTCCGAACGCCAGCGCGATATCCTCCTGGCGGAAGCCTACGGCAAGGCCGAGCGCATTCGCGGCGAAGGCGACGCCAAGGCGACGGACATATACGGCAAGGCCTACAGCCGCGCGCCCGAGTTCTATTCACTGTATCGCAGCCTCAATGCCTACAAGGAAAGCTTCAAGAGAAAAGAAGATATCTTGATCGTGGACCCAAGCTCGGATTTCTTCCGCTACATGAAGAAGTCCGCCCGCTAGGTCGCATGGTCCGTTCCGGCTATGTGGCATGAACTGTGGATCGCGCTGGCGCTACTGCTGATTCTGGAGGGGGTGTTACCCTTTCTCAGCCCGGACGGCGTGCGCAAGGCCTTGGCGGCCATTCACCAATTGAGCGATTCGCAATTGCGCTTCGCGGGCCTGACCAGCATGCTGCTGGGTGTATTGTTGCTCTACATCATTAACCGCTAACATTAGCTTTTCCCGTTTCACTACCGGTCCTATGTCCACCAAAGAGCGCTGGCTGCTGCCCGATGGCGTCGAAGAAATCTTGCCGGCCGAAGCCCGGCGCGTGGAGGCCCTGCGTCGCCGGTTGCTCGACCTGTTTGCTTCTTGGGGATATGAATTCGTGATGCCGCCGCTGATCGAGTACCTGGAGTCGCTGCAGATCGGAGCCAGCCGCGATCTGGACCTGCAGACGTTCAAGGTCACGGATCACCTGACAGGGCGCCTCATGGGCGTGCGCCCGGACATGACGCCGCAGGCGGCAAGAATCGACGCACACTATCTCAAGCGCGAGGCACCCGTGCGACTGTGTTATCTCGGTTCGGTTCTGCGCACGCGTCCGGAGGATTTCGGCGGCTCGCGCGAGCCGCTGCAGCTCGGCGCCGAGCTTTACGGTCACGCCGGGGCGGAAGCCGACGCGGAAATATTGAGCCTCATGATCGAGGCGTTGCGCTTGGCGGAGATCCGCGACGCGCATTTTGATCTCGGTCACGTCGGCGTATTCCGCGGATTGGCGGCCCAGGCTAAGCTGAGCGTCGAGGAGGAAAAGGATCTGTTTGATGCGCTGCAACGCAAGGCGCGCAGCGATGTCGAGTCGCTGCTGGCGGAAACTGATGTGCCGACGTCATCGAAACGCATGCTGGCAAGTCTCCTGGATTTCAGTGGCGGGCAGGAGGTGCTAACTCGTGCCCGGAAGCAATGGCGCGAAGTGCCGAAGCCGGTGACACGCGCATTGGATGAGCTGGAGGCAGTCGCCACTCTGGTGACAAAACGTGATGGGGCACCGGAACTGAATTTCGATCTGGCCGAGCTTTCCGGATATCACTACTACACCGGCGTGGTATTTTCCGCATTCGTGCCGGGGCATGGACAGGCTTTTGCGCGCGGCGGTCGGTACGACGGCATTGGTCGCGCCTTCGGTCGTGACCGTGCCGCCACGGGTTTCGGGGCGGATATACGCCAATGGCTGCGTGTCTCGACCGCGCCGGCACACGCCTTGACGGGCGTGCTCGCTCCGAACGGCCATGAAACGGCCTTGCAGGATAAAATAGCGCGTCTCCGCGCTGAGGGAGAACGTGTGGTCGCGCGACTTCCGGGCGACAAATCTCCTGCCTCTGAATTCGGCTGCGACCGCGAATTGGTCAAGAAGGGCGGAAGCTGGATCATTCAATCGGTTAAATAAGAAAACAACATTCATGGCAAAGAACGTCGTCGTGGTTGGCACCCAGTGGGGTGATGAGGGCAAAGGCAAGATTGTTGATCTCCTGACGGACAAGGCGCATGCCGTGGTTCGGTTCCAGGGAGGCCACAACGCCGGTCACACATTGGTTATCCACGGCAAGAAAACGGTGCTGCATCTGATTCCCTCGGGCGTGCTGCGTGACGGCGTGATGTGCCTGATCGGCAACGGTGTGGTGCTGTCCGTGGCAGCGCTGTTCGAGGAAGTGGACGAGCTGACGCGTAACGGCGTGGAGGTGGTCAAGCGCCTGCGGGTAAGCGAATCATGCCCGCTGATCCTGCCGCATCACGTGGCGCTGGATCACGCGCGCGAGAAGGCGCGCGGCAAGGCGGCGATCGGAACCACCGGACGCGGTATCGGACCGGCTTACGAAGACAAGGTTGCGCGGCGCGGTTTGCGCGTGGGTGATTTGCTCGATGACAGGACCTTCGGCGACAAGCTAAAGGACGTCATGGATTATCACAATCACGCGCTCAAAAACTATTTTAACTTTGATACGGTCGATTACCGCAAAACCTTGGAAGAATGTTTGACGCTGGCAAAGCGTTTGCGTCCGCTAGTGGCAGACATCCCCGAGTTGCTTTATGAATACGGGCGCGACGGCAAGCGCGTGATGTTTGAAGGCGCGCAGGGCGCGCTGCTGGATATCGATCACGGCACCTATCCCTACGTCACGTCCTCCAATACCTGCGCCGGCGCCGCCGCCACGGGCAGTGGGGTCGGGCCGGGGCAACTAAGTTATGTGCTCGGTATCACCAAGGCTTATACCACGCGCGTCGGCGCCGGACCGTTCCCGACAGAACTCCAGGATACCGTCGGCGATCGCATGGGAGAGCGTGGAAAGGAATTTGGCGCCACTACCGGGCGCAAGCGCCGTTGTGGCTGGTATGACGCCGTGATCATGCGCCGCTCGAACCTTCTGAACGGCGTGACGGGGCTGTGCGTCACCAAGCTGGACGTGCTTGACGGCCTGGACACGCTGCGCATCTGCACCAGTTACCGTTGTGATGGCAAGACGCTAAACACGCCGCCAAGCGGCGCGGACGCTCTGGCAAAATGCGAACCGGTTTACGAGGAAATGCCGGGGTGGAAGGATTCCACTGTTGGCGTGAGGAGTTTTGATAAGCTGCCGGCGAGCGCGCGGTATTACCTGAAGCGGATCGAGGTGCTGACCGAGGCGCGCATTGATCTCATCTCCACCGGTGCCGAGCGCGACGACACCATTATTCTGCGACACCCGTTTGAATAAGGTAAGGTATTGGGGGTTATTTACGGAATGGACGGGACGGAATGTCCCGGGAAGGTGGTACCGAGGAGAGGACTTGAACCTCCACGAGCTTGCGCCCGCTAGCACCTGAAGCTAGTGCGTCTACCAATTCCGCCACCTCGGCATGCAGCCCGCAAATGATACGGGACCCTACAAGACGGCGCACTCTACCCACAGATAATTTTTATGTCAACGCGAAAACAAAAAAACAAGTTTAAAGATCCCATGGCAGAACGGGAGCAGCAGAAATACGAACATCCCGTCCCCAGCCGCGAGGCCATACTCGCGCTGCTGACCGAACGCAACGAGCCATCGCCGTTCAGCACGCTGGCGGAGGCGCTGGGCGTGCACGGTGAGCGCGACGAGGAAGCCTTCGGGCGGCGGCTGCGCGCCATGGAGCGTGACGGCCAGATTCTTAAAAACCGCCGTGGCCTTTACGGTTTGGCGCACAAGATGGACATGGTGGCCGGGCGCGTCAGCGGCCATCCGGACGGTTTCGGTTTTTTGATTCCCGACGACGAAGGTGAAGACCTGTTTCTGTCTCCCGCCGAGATGCGCCAGCTGATGCACGGTGATCGCGCGATGGCGCGCGTTACCGGTGTCGATCAGCGCGGTCGACGCGAGGGCATGGTGGTCGAAGTGCTGGAGCGCGCGCACACGACCATGGTCGGGCGATACGTCACACAGCATGGAATGGGTTTTGTGGTTCCCGAGAACAAGCGCATTACCCAGGACGTCGCCATCTCGCGCGGCGACGAGGGCGGCGCGACGGAAGGTCAGATCGTGATAGCGGAAATCACCCTCCCGCCCACACGCCATCGCCCCCCGGCGGGTCGTGTGCGGGAAGTGCTCGGCGATCACATGGCGCCAGGAATGGAAATCGAGGTCGCCATCCGTGCACACAGCATTCCGCACGTCTGGCCGCCGGATGTGCAGAGCGAGATCAAGGGGCTCGCACCGGAAGTCCCGGCGCACGCCATCGAGGGGCGCTTTGACTTGCGCGAGATTCCGCTGGTCACGATCGACGGCGAGGATGCGCGCGATTTCGACGACGCCGTGTTCGCCGAGCACGATGGGCGCAGCTTTCGGTTGATCGTGGCGATTGCCGATGTTTCCTATTATGTGAAATCCGGCACAGCGCTGGATCGCGAGGCCTACCAGCGCGGGAACTCGGTTTATTTCCCGCAGCACGTCATCCCGATGCTGCCGGAAGTGCTGTCGAACGGCTTGTGCTCGATCAATCCGAAGGTGGATCGTCTGTGCATGGCCTGTGAGATGGAAATCGATGCCATTGGCACCATCACCCGCTACCGGTTCCTCGAGGCGGTCATGCGCTCGCGTGCACGGCTCACCTACACCAAGGTCGCGGCCATGCTGGTGGACAAGGACGCCGAACAGCGCGGCGAATATGAAGCGGTGGTTCCGCACCTGGAGGCGCTCTACGGGCTGTACAAGGTGCTGCACACGGCGCGCATGAAGCGCGGTGCGGTGGACTTTGAATTGCCCGAGACGCGCATCGTGTTCGACGAGCACCGAAAAATCCAGCGCATCGCACCCTTGCAGCGCAACGACGCCCACCGCCTGATCGAGGAGTGCATGTTGGCGGCCAACGTGTGTGCCGCGGAAATATTGAAAAAACACAAAATTCCCGCGCCTTACCGGATTCACGAAGGCCCGACGGCGGAAAAGCTGAATGCGTTACGCGAATTTCTTTCCGAGCTCGGCCTGTCTCTGGGCGGTGGCGACAAGCCGCAGGCGCAACATTACTCGAAGCTGATCAAGTCCGTGGAAAAACGCCCCGACTCGCGCATGATCCAGACGGTGCTGTTGCGCTCGCTGTCACAGGCGGTGTACAGCCCTGACAACATCGGCCACTTCGCACTGGGATACCCGAATTACACGCATTTCACCTCTCCGATCCGACGCTACCCAGACCTGCTGGTGCACCGCGCCATCAAGAGTATCCTGGCCAAACGTCCCGCCGAGATCGCACCGGAGCGGGCCAAGCAGCAGGGCGAACACTGTTCCCTGACCGAACGTCGCGCCGACGAGGCCACGCGCGAGGTGGTGCGCTGGCTCAAGGCCGAATTCATGATGGACAAGATTGGTGAGGAATTCGACGGGTACATCAGCGGCGTCACCAATTTCGGCATATTTGTCGAGCTGGTAGAGGTGTACGTGGACGGTCTGGTGCACATCACGGCGCTGGGCAACGATTACTATCATTTCGACGCGGCCCATCACCGTCTGATGGGTGAGCGCACGCGTCAGACTTACCGTCTCGGCGATAAAGTTCGTGTGCGCGTGGTGCGGGTCGACCTGGATGAAACCAAGATTGATTTCGAGCTGGTGGGCACGTCCGCCAGCAGTCCCCGGAAATCCTCCAAGCCACGCCAACATGGCGGGAAACGCCACGCCAAGCCTTCTGCCAAACGCTCCGGGAAACGCCGCCGCCAACATGGATGACCAATATGTTTGCGGCGTGCACGCGGTGCTCGCCGCGCTGAAAACCAACGCGGAACATGTCGAGGAAATCTGGGTCAGCGATACGCGCGGTGACCGGCGCATCGCCTCCGTGCTGGATGCGGCCCGTGCGGCGCGCGTGAAGGTGCACAAATCGCCGCGTGCCGCCCTCGACCGCCTGGCTGATGGCGTGAGGCACCAGGGCGTGGTGGCGCGCCTGCGCGCGACGCCGGTGCAGAAAGAGCGCGACCTCGAATCCTTCCTTGCCCGGTTGCCGCCGATGCCGCTGTTGCTGGTGCTCGATGGCGTGCAGGACCCGCACAATCTCGGCGCCTGCCTGCGCAGCGCCGATGCCGCCGGCGTGCACGCCGTTATCGTTCCGCGTGAGCACAGCGCACCGCTCTCCGCCGTCGCGCGCCGCGCTGCCAGTGGCGCGGCGGAAACGGTTCCCGTGTTTCAAGTTGTGAATCTTGCTCGCACGCTGCGTGAATTAAAGCAGGCCGGGCTCTGGCTTGCGGGGGCCAGCCAAGAAGCCGATACAGATGTCTTCTATGCCGACCTGCGCCGGCCGCTGGTTCTGGTGCTGGGTGGGGAGGGCAAGGGTCTGCGGCGCCTGACGCAAGAGGAGTGCGATATGCTGGTGCGCATCCCCATGGCCGGCACGGTGGAAAGTTTGAACGTTTCGGTCGCGGCGGGTGTGTGCCTCTTCGAGGCGGTGCGACAACGCAGCGCTGGATGAGTTGATTACCCATTGATGAACTCTGTTGGATTGATACCATTATCAATTATGCAGAGTGTGACAACATCGGAGCTATCAAATGTTCGATTTCATGAAAAGATCCAGGATACCTGCTATTGGCGATGCGCTCACGAGGCGCGATGAGAGAATGCCCGTGCCGGAAAAACATTTCGTCAACGGCCACCCGCTGACACCGCCGTTTCCAACCGGCCTGGAGCTGGCCATGTTCGGACTTGGTTGTTTCTGGGGGGCGGAGAAATATTTCTGGCAGCTGCCGGGTGTCTACGTGACTGCAGTCGGCTATGCCGGTGGGCATACGCACAATCCTAATTATAAAGAAGTTTGCAGCGGCATCACCGGTCACAACGAAGTGGTGCGGGTAGTTTACGATCCGAAAAAAGTGGACTACACGAAATTGCTCAAACTCTTCTGGGAGGCGCACGATCCCACCCAGGGGATGCGCCAGGGCAATGACATCGGCACCCAATACCGTTCGGGCATTTACACCTACAGCGAGGCGCAAAAACAGGCAGCGCAAGCGTCGCTGGCCCGTTATCAGGAAGAATTGAAAAAGTCCGGCTTTCCTTCCATCACCACTGAGATCCTTGACGCGCCGGAGTTCTATTACGCCGAGGATTATCACCAGCAATATCTGGCGAAGAATCCGCGCGGTTACTGCGGACACGGTGGCACCGGCGTAACTTGCCCCATCGCGTGAGCCAGACGCTTTACTCCGTCGGCCACGGAAACCGCACAATTGAAGAACTGCTTGGTTTGCTGAAGGCCGCGGGAGTGGAAACCTTGGTTGATGTGCGCGCGCGACCGCGTTCGAGGCACAATCCGCAGTTCAACGACGATGCCCTGCGCCTGGCCTGTGACAACGCTGGCATTACCTATCACTGGGCCGGTCGCCAGCTTGGCGGCTTGCGCGCGCCACGCGCGGGTTCACCGCATATCGCGCTTGATGAGGATCGGCGCGGTTTTGCCGATCATATGGACACGGATGTCTTTCGTCAGGCGGCGATGCAGTTGCAGAATCTGGCTGCGCGCGGGGCGTGCGCCATGCTCTGTGCCGAGCGCGATCCCGTGCACTGCCATCGCTCCTTAATCGCCGACTATCTGGTGCTCCAGGGCAGGCGCGTATTGCACTTGATTGACCCCGGTGAAACGCGTGAACATCTCTTTTCTTCCGAAGCGCGGCGTGAATCCGCCGCCCTGATCTATGACCGTCAGGCCACCCGGCCGCTCGACCTGGAACGCTGAGTCGGCAGATCTTTCTTTCGGAATTTCAAAAAAGGCGTATTTGCAACGGAATAGCCGTTCATTCCGCCTTGCCCGGGGCAGGGGGTTCCTATAAAATGCGCCGCTCTTTTGAGCCGTCGCCCCAAGGGCGCGACCTTGCCTTACCGGCCGCATAACAACGACAAAACGGCAGCGGAAGGCTGATGTTTATCCATAAGGAGTCTTGC
This sequence comes from Gammaproteobacteria bacterium, assembly GCA_029863005.1. Classification (GTDB taxonomy): domain Bacteria; phylum Pseudomonadota; class Gammaproteobacteria; order Acidiferrobacterales; family Sulfurifustaceae; genus Sulfuricaulis. Next base: position 10,354 of record JAOTWF010000050.1, read on the forward strand.
ATGCGTCATTATGAAGTCGTTTTCATGGTCCACCCGGATCAGAGTGATCAGGTGCCCGCCATGATCGAGCGCTACCGCTCGATGATTGAGTCCGCCAAGGGCGCGATCCACCGCCTCGAGGACTGGGGCCGCCGTCAGCTCGCTTACCCCCTGAACAAAGTGCACAAGGCGCACTACGTACTCATGAACATCGAGTGCGAGCTCGAGACCCTGCGCGAACTGGAGTCGGCGTTTCGTTTTAACGACGCGGTGCTGCGCTCGCTTGTCATCAAGCGTAAAAATGCCGTCACCACCCCGTCGCCGCTCGTTAAGGAAAACGAGGAAAAGCCAGCGGTACCCGTGGCGATGTCGGAAGATACCGATAGCGACGATAACGAAGCGGCCGAACCCGCCGCGTCCGATCAGGCTTAAAGGAGCACAACCATGTCACGTTTTTTCAGACGCAAGAAATTCTGCCGCTTCACGGCCGAGAAGGTCGAAGAGATCGATTACAAGGATCTCGCGGTACTCAGCGGGTATATCACGGAAACCGGCCGCATCATCCCGTGTCGCAATACCGGTACCAAGGCGCGTTACCAGCGGCAGCTGACGCGCGCCATCAAGTACGCACGTTATCTGGCCCTGATGCCATACTGCGACAGTCACTGATCGAATACGGCGAGGTTTGAAAGATGGAAGTCATACTGCTAGAAAAAGTGCGCAACCTGGGAAGCCTGGGCGATCAGGTCAAGGTCAAGGCCGGTTTCGCGCGTAACTATCTCATTCCCTACGGCAAGGCGGTCACCGCCAACGAAGAGAATCGTGCCAAGTTCGAGGCAAAACGCGCCGAGCTTGAAAAAATGCAATCCGATGCTCACGATCGGGCGCGCTCGCGCGCCGAGAAGATGACCGGCTTCACGGTCCAGATCGTGCGCAAGGTGAGTGAAGAGGGCAAGCTTTTCGGTTCTGTCGGCGTTCGCGATATTTGCGACGCCATGCAGGAGGCCGGGTTCGAACTGGTCAAGTCCGAGCTGCATCTCGACCGCGGCCCGCTCAAAGAATTGGGTGATCACGAAATTTCCGTATCACTGCATCCTGAAGTCAACTTCAAGATCATCGTTTCGGTTATCGGCGAAAAATGACCTCGAATTTCCGGGCCTGAGATACATCTGTTCAACTCGACGCGCTGCGCTATAATGCAGGACGCAACTTGCCGGCAATTCAATAAGCGGCAAATCTGAATCTAGGGGGAGGTCGGTGGAAGAACGAGCCTTTTCCAGGCGTGGAACGGAGTCGGTGACCGAGCTGCTCAAGGTCCCCCCGCAATCGATCGAAGCCGAGCAGTCGGTGCTCGGAGGTCTGCTGCTCGATAACCAGAGCTGGGACCGCATTGCCGACATCATCACCACCGATGATTTTTACCGCCGCGAACACCGCCAAATCTTCAACGCCATTTCTGCCCTGTGCGAGGAAGGCAGCCCGGCGGACGTCGTCACGGTATCCGAATGGCTGGAGCGCAGCGGCGAGCTGGAATCCGCCGGCGGATTGACCTATCTCGGATCACTCGCCAACAACACCCCCAGCGCGGCCAACATCGTCGCCTATGCTGCCATCGTGCGTGAGAATTCGGTCATGCGCGAGCTGGTACGCGCTGCCGGCGAGATCAGCTCCTCCGCTTACTCTCCCGAAGGCCGTTCCGCCATCGAGCTGCTGGATCATGCCGAGAAACGCATCTTTGATATCAGCGAAAAAGGTCACCGGCGCGGCGATTTCCAGCCCCTGAACACTTTGTTAAGCAAGGCCGTCGACCGCATCGACACCCTGTTCCGCTCCAAATCCTCCATCACCGGCGTGCCCACGGGATTCACCGATCTCGACGACATGACCTCCGGGCTCCAACCCTCGGACCTCGTCATCATCGCGGGGCGACCGTCCATGGGCAAAACCAGTCTGGCCATGAACATCGCCGAGAACGCGGCCGTGGGCAACAAGATTCCGGTGGCGGTGTTCAGCATGGAAATGCCGGGGACACAATTGGCACTGCGTATGATGGCCTCGCTCGGGCGCATCAATGCGCATCGCGTGCGCACTGGCAAGCTGGACGATGACGACTGGCCGCGCCTGACCTCGGCCGTGAGCCTGCTCAACGAGGCCCCGATTTTCATCGACGATACCCCGTCGCTGACACCCATGGAATTGCGTGCGCGCTCGCGCCGTCTGAAACGCGAGCATGGCCTGGGGTTGATCATCATCGATTACCTCCAGCTCATGCAGTCCACCGAGCGCACCGAGGAAAACCGCGCCACGGAGATCTCCAATATCACGCGCGCGCTGAAGGGCCTGGCCAAGGAACTGGATGTGCCGGTCATCGCGATGTCGCAGCTCAACCGCAGCGTGGAGTCCCGCAACGATAAAAGGCCGGTCATGTCTGACTTGCGCGAGTCCGGCGCCATCGAGCAGGACGCCGACGTGATTTTTTTCATCTACCGCGACGAGGTTTACAACAAGGACAGCCCGGTCAAGGGCACTGCCGACATCATCATTGGCAAGCAGCGTAACGGCCCGATCGGTGACGTGCGCCTGACTTTTCTCGGGGAATACACTCGCTTTGAGAATTACACTTCCGCCGGTTACGACGGGACTTTCTAAATGAGCCGACCGGCGCGCGCACTCTTGGACGGGGGCGCGCTCAAACTCAATTTCCAGCAGGCACGTCTCCACGCCAAATCCTCGCGTGTCATGGCCGTGGTCAAGGCCAACGGTTATGGGCACGGCATGGCTTGGGTGGCGCACACGCTGGGTCTGTCCGCCGATGCTTTCGGTGTTTCAAGCGTGGAAGAGGGCATGCAACTGCGTGAGGCCGGGGTGTCCCAGCCAGTCTGTCTCCTTGAGGGTTTTTTCAGTGCGGATGAATTGCCGCTCCTATCCCGGGAACGACTCGAACCGGTGATTCATCACGACGGCCAGGTTAAAGCGCTGGCGGCGTCAAAAGGCCTTAAACTCACTGTCTGGCTCAAGGTGGATACCGGCATGCACCGGCTTGGATTTAATCCAGCCGCGGCGCCGGATGTGCTGAAACAATTGCGCGCGGCACCTGCCGTGGCGAATGTCCGGCTGATGTCACATTTTGCGCGCGCGGAATTTCCGAAAGACCCGGCCACACAAAAGCAGATTGACGATTTTCTCGATTTTGGCCGGAATCACAGGGTGGAAATGAGTCTCGCCAACTCCGCTGGCATTCTTTCATGGCCCACGAGCCATCTCGACTGGGTGCGCCCCGGCATCATGCTTTACGGGGGTTCGCCCGTCGCCGGCCGGGACGCGGCGTCAATCGGGCTCAAACCCGTCATGACGCTTGAAACCGCGCTGATCGCGGTGCAACCGCGGAAAAAGGGCGATCCCATCGGTTATGGCGGCGATTGGCAATGTCCGGAGGACATGCCGGTGGGCGTGGCCGCCATCGGTTATGGTGACGGGTATCCGCGCCACGCGCCCCCCGGGACACCGGTGTTGGTGAACGGCCGGCGCGTTCCCACCGTGGGCCGGGTTTCCATGGACATGATCACGCTCGACCTGCGCAGCCAGGCGAATGCCAGGGTGGGCGATCCCGTGGTGTTGTGGGGCCGGGGCCTGCCGCTGGAGGAGGTGGCGGAAAGCGCCGGGACCATTTCGTACGAATTGCTGTGCCACGTCACCGAGCGCATCCCGCGCATCGCTGTCTGAACCACCCCCCCCCATGGCCAAGGCTAAATCGGTATACACCTGCAATGAATGCGGCGCCGCCTCGCCCAAGTGGGTGGGGCAATGCCCATCGTGTAACGCCTGGAACACGCTGTATGAATCCACTGTCGTTTCCGCCGCCCATCCGCGTGCCGGGCGCCAGTACGGCGCGCCGGCGGTGGTGCGCCATCTGGCCGAGCTCACACCGGAGAAAATTCTTCGGCACCCGACCGGTATCAGTGAACTTGATCGTGTGCTCGGTGGCGGATTGGTTTCCGGATCAGTAGTACTGATTGGCGGCGATCCGGGCATCGGCAAATCCACACTCTTGACTCAGGCCATGGCCACCCTCGGTCAGGGGGCGCGTGTGCTCTACGTCAGTGGTGAGGAATCCTCTGACCAGATTGCGCTGCGCGCGCAGCGCTTGGGGCTGAAAAGCGACCGCCTGCGCCTGCTCACGGAAAACCAGGTCGAAACGATACTCGCGAGTGCTGAGACCGAGCAGCCTCAGGTCATCGTCATCGATTCGATCCAAACCATGTTCACCGAGATTCTGCAATCTGCGCCCGGCAGCGTGGCCCAAGTGCGTGAATCCGCGGCGCAACTGGTGCGCTACGCCAAGCAAACGGGCACGGCCTTGTTTCTCGTGGGACACGTCACCAAGGAGGGCACACTCGCCGGCCCGCGCGTGCTGGAGCATATGGTGGATACCGTATTGTATTTCGAGGGTGACACCGGCAGCGCCTTCCGTATCATCCGCGCGATCAAAAACCGTTTTGGCGCAGTGAATGAGATCGGTGTATTCGCCATGACCGAAACCGGCCTGCGCGAGGTGGGTAATCCGTCATCGATGTTTTTGAGCCGGCAGGGGGACGCCGTGCCCGGCAGTGTCGTGCTGGCCACGCAAGAGGGCACGCGTCCGCTGCTGGTGGAAGTGCAGGCGCTGGTGGACCAGAGCCACTTGTCGAATCCGCGACGAGTGTGCGTGGGACTCGACACCAACCGGCTGGCGATGCTGCTCGCGGTGCTGCACCGCCACGCGGGAGTGGCGACTTTCGATCAGGACGTGTTCGTGAATGTTGTGGGAGGCGTGCGGGTTTTGGAGACCGCGGCGGATCTCGCCATCCTGGCGGCCACGATTTCCAGCCTGCGCAGTCGTCCGCTGGGGCGGGATCTGGTCGCGTTCGGCGAAGTTGGCCTCGCGGGCGAAGTGCGTCCTGTGCAACGCGGCCAAGAGCGCATCCGCGAGGCGGCCAAACTCGGCTTCAAACGAGTGCTGTTGCCGGCGGCCAACATGCCGAAAAAAGGTGATGCGGGAATTGAACTGCTCCCGGTACGACGCCTCACGGAAGCCTTGGAGCGTCTGGAATAGCAGGATTCCAGTGCTTACTTGAGATAAAACTGCAGCCGCGTTCCGGCGATCTCGATGACGTCGCCATTCTTGAGTTTTGTTCCTTCTGTCGTGATCGGCCGGCCATTCAGCTTCGGGGATTCGTCCTGCCCCGGTGTCAATATGAATCCATCCAGGATCTGCGTGATGGCCCCGGCGCGCTTGCCGCCACTGCCGAGATTGGTGACTTTCTTGATGAGATCGATGCGCTTGCCGCTGTTGAGCCCACTGAGCACGAAGATGGCGCCGACGCGTCGCCGCACTGCGTTCGTTTCCGGTGTTTTCGGCTTCGTTTCCAGCGTGATCGCCTCCGGTTGGCTGACGGAGGGAATGGTGGTCGGCGGAGCGGGTTTGGGTTCCACCGTTCGGGATGGATTGATGATGACGGTTTTGGCGAATTCATCCGGTGGCATATCGCTCGCGCGCTGTGACTCGGTAAGGAATATCAGTGAATGCTTGCCGATGACGATCGTATCGCCGTTGCGGAGATGATGTTTGGTAATTTTCTTGTTGCTGATGAATGTCCCGTTGGTGCTGCCCAGATCCTGAATGAAAGAATCCTCACCGACGGTAAAGATATTGGCATGCTCTCCACTCACGGAAAGATTGTCGATGAAAATCTCGCAGCCGGGTTTGCGGCCGATTTTCATGTCGCCTTGTTTAATATCAACATGATCCACCACGTCATTGTTGAATTTTATGATGAGCTTGGCCATTGTCGTTTCCCAGTCCCTATCTTTCGTCTAATCACGTGCCCGTCACCGGGGCATTCGTCAATAGTCGTTCACGCAGTTTCTGCAGCTCCTCTGGATTCCTTTCGAAACCGCCGCGCACCCTTACCATAATGACCGATATGTTGTCCGGACCGCCGCGCACGTTAGCGGTGTCCACCAAGGCTTTCGCGGTGGTGTCCAGATTTCGGCCGTGCTCCGTCAGCATCAACTCGATGTCGCCGTCCGCGAGCACATCGTTGATGCCGTCGGAGCAGAGCAGATAAACATCGTCGTCGTAGACATCGTGTTCGCTGATGTCGGCCTCGACGGCGGGATCGATTCCCAGGGCGCGCGTGACCAGATTCTTGCTGATCGACACGCGCGCCTCTTCCGCTGTCACCAGGCCGCGGCTCACCAGTTCCTGCACCACGGAATGATCCTCTGTGACCTGTTCCAGGATGGTGTCGCGGTAGCGATAAAGACGCGAATCCCCCACGTGACCGACGCAAAGCTTATCCCCGTAGAAGAGGGCGACCACAATGGTGGAGCCCATGCCTTCCTGTTCCGGACTCGCGCGCGCTTGGTTGTGGATCGCCTGGTTGGCCTGCTGGATCGCATCGCGCATGGCCGCCACCTCGATCGCCCCGCTGCCCGACCCCGTCGCCTCGGTGAGCGCCATGACGATGTGGCGCACGACGGTTTCCACGGCCAGCCGGCTGGCCACCTCACCGGCACGATGCCCGCCCATGCCATCGGCCACCACCACCAATCCGGCCTCTGCGGCGATGGCGATATGATCCTCGTTCTGATCGCGCATACGGCCAGAGTCGGTCAGGCCAATGATCTGGAGTTCACTCATGCGGTCTTAAATCCTCCTGACCGCAGTATCGAGCCTGTAAGGCGGGGGTCAAGTTTGACGCCGGCGTGAGGGCGGTTTGTCATGGCGGAAGTGATTGCCTGTCCTTGAGGTAAATCCTGATGGTCCTGAGTGCTTATCGGGCTCGTGGCGCTTTGTGTTTCCAAGTATAGGTGCTGGTGCATTGAGCCCGACGTGAAATTGATAGTAGAACGAATAAAACAATTAGTTAGAATATACATCATATCTAATATATATCTATATGAAATATAAACTATAAATAGATAATATTATAGCAGGACATTTTCCAGGATACGGCGGTAGACACGCGCCAACCGGCCGATGTCATCCACCGCGATACACTCGTCAATTTGATGAATCGTGCGATTCAGAGGGCCGATCTCGACGACTTCCGTCCCCGCAGGAGCGATGAAACGGCCATCCGAAGTTCCGCCACTGGTGGAGGTTTCAGCAATCATGTCCAATTC
>JAOTWF010000107.1 GCA_029863005.1 Gammaproteobacteria bacterium
CGCCGTTGCCGTCAGGAACTTGCGGCGGGACATGGGTTTCTGGGTAGTTTTCGGTTTGGTGGGATTTGCTTTACTTGTCAGTTTCTTGTTCATGCTTCCTCCTTGTTGCGATATATCTGTCTATAGAACGTAAGGTATTCAAACTAAGCCGCCATAGTCTACTCTCGATTATCGGGCGATATCCAGCAATGAAACGGAATCCCAACAACTGGCGGTAATTTCACAGCCGGAAACATGCTTTTTGAAATCAATCCGGTAGCCCCGTTGAGGGTGACTGATTAACGATTAATCATCAATCCTGGGGGAAATTCCTTTTCACAATACGCAACTGACGCCTGGCATGGGTTTCAAGATCAGATGAAGGAAGATCAGGACCTATCTAAATAAGCGAAATTTATTATCGATTATATCAGTGAAACCTTTCCAGGCATCCCGAGAATTTCTCGCACCGGCCGCGGCACCAGATAACCCGGCAGGAGATGATTAAGTTCCCACATCAAACTTCTGGTGACAGATTCCTTTACCTCGAAATGCGCAGCGCCCTGCACCCTGTCAGGCTGATGATGTGTTCCAGGGCGGTATGCCACTGATCGATGGCGGGATTGGCGTTGGGCTTGAGGTGTAGTTGTTCGATCAAGATCGGCGCCGAGCGCGTTCCATATTGTGGCCTAACCGGCCGGGTCAGTCGCTTTTCGACTGCAGAGATTCCCAGAGGTCAACCAGCATTAGCACGATACCGATGATTATCACAAGAATAAGCACCACATCCCGCAACTTGATCATGGCGGGGACGACATACGCCAACATCAGCGTCACCGCCACGATTCCAGCAATAATTTTAAATGGCATAGCTTTTTCCTTATCTGTCTTGCGGTTAGCCGTCGGTAACTTGCGCCGCGCACGCCTCGAGCATCTTCTCGGAGATGATCATGTCGTCGCCGATGGCGCGCGCCACGTCGAATGCTGACAGCCAGATCAGGTGCAAGCATTTCACGTGCCGGCCACCACCTTATTTACCGTAAATCACATTGGGCAACCACAGTGCAATCTGTGGCCAAACGTAGACCAACACCATCGACAGCAGCACGATATAAAGAAACGGCATGCAGCCACGAAAAATCTGAGTCAGCTGCAGGCTGCGCGGAGCGACTCCCTTGAGATAATAGGCCGACATCGCCATCGGTGGCGAGAGGAAGGCAGTCTGCAGGTTAAGCGCTACCAGCACGCCGAACAAGATCGGATCGATCTGGAAGTGCGGTAGCAGCGGCAGGAAGATCGGCACGAAAATGATGATGATTTCAGTCCACTCCAGCGGCCAACCGAGCAGGAAAATGATGAACTGTGACATCAACAGGAACGTAATCGGGTTAAGGTCCATTCCGAGGACGTACTCTTTAATGATGCCTTCTCCGCCAAGGTAGGCAAACACCGAGGCAAAGGTCGCCGAGCCGACGAACAGCCAGCACACCATGGCTGAAGTGCGCGCCGTCAAGTAGACCGATTCCTTGAAGCGCGGCCAAGTGAGGGAGCGGTAGAGCATCGCCAACACGAAACCGCCGAATGCACCGACCGCGGCGGCCTCGGTTGGCGTGGCCAGACCGAACATGATGGCGCCCAACACGGAAAGAATCAGCGCCGCGAGCGGCACGAATGACTTGAACAGCATTGCCACTACCTGACGTCTGGAGAAGTTGCTCTTCTCCTTAGGCAGCGGCGGAGCCACCCCTGGCTTGACGATGGACAAGATCACAACGTAGGCGATGTACATGCCGGCGAGCAGGAAGCCTGGCAGCAGCGCGGCGGCATAGAGCTTGACCACCGAAATTGAAGCCTGCGCCGCATAGACGATCAGCATGATCGACGGCGGGATCAGGATGCCCAGACATCCGCCAGCGCAAACCACCCCGGCAGCGATTTTCGGATCGTAGCCGGCCTTCATCATCTGCGGGTAGGCCAGCAAGCCCATCAGCGTCACCACCGCACCGACGATGCCGGTGGCGGTGGCAAACAGCGCACAGGTGGCAAGCGTCGCCACCGCCAGCGACCCCGGGAGGCGTTTCAACGCCAGCTGCAGGCTGAGGAATAGGTTATCGAGGATGTTGGCGCGCTCGACCAAGTAGCCCATAAGCAGGAACAGCGGGATCGAGACCAGCGCGTCGTTGTTAATCACCGTGAACGTGTTCTGCGTCAGCAAATCGAACACGCGATTATCAAAAAACGCCTGGTTGGGCTGGAAGTACGCGTAGTAACCGAAGCCCACGCCCAGCGCCATCAGCGTGAACGCGACCGGAAAACCTATCATGATCGCGGAAACCAGAATTCCCAACATCACCAGGGCGATGACAGGATTGCTCATACAGCGGCCCCCCCGTCCTCTCGCGCCCGCTTCGCGGCTGCCTCCGCGATGATCTGTTTCTCCAGTTCCTCGACATCATGCAGCCGAGAAGGCCACTCGCCATCGCGGATACACACGATGCAGCGCAGCATCTCGGCCAGACCCTGCAACGCGATCAACCCAGCGCCGAACGGAATCATCATTTTGACCGGCCAGATCGGTACGCCTGCAGGACTGTTGACGCTCGACTCAAAGATCCTGGCCGAGTCCCAACCAAACAGTGAACCCGAATGGATCAGCGCCAAGATGCCGGGAAAGAAGAACAGCACGTACAGTACCAGCTCGACGATTGCCTGGGTGCGCGGTTGCAACAGGCGGAAGAACATGTCGGCGCGCACATGACCGCCACGTGACAACGTATAGGCACCGGCCATGTAGAATACGGCTCCATACATGATGTAGCTCATGTCGAACGCCCAGCTGGTGGGATCGTTCAGCAAATAGCGCACGAATACTTCATAGACGGTGCCGAGCGTCAGAATGACGATGCACCAAGAGAATGCATGGCCGACCGTCTTACTAAGTTGGTCGATGCCATAGATGAATCGATTCATCATATCGCTAAACAATCATCTTTCGACTACTCAACGATATTCAGTATTGCTACAGGACTGGATTCAAAACGGCAATATCATATATATATTTTACCAATGCGACAGGGATATTTTTCGAAATGAGAAAAGCCTCAAAATCAAGGCATTCAAGAAGAACTCGACTTCCAGCCAAGGCGAACGACCCACCCAGGGGCTTAATCAGCCGATAAAGCACCAAGGCTTGAATTCGCCATTTATCCTTTTCTCGAAACGGTTATGAATAAGGCGGTGCATGCGCGCCGACCTAGTTTTTCTTCCACGAGGAATTTATTGCCTCAGCCGAACTCCGGCGCTATACACAAGAGATCGCTTAGAGCTGATGATTAATAAGATGAGATATAGTTTTCTTGAAGATTAATTTTATTAATCATAATAAATATATGCATTGAATATTCAATATACCGCTCAACCACCTACACATACATGAATAAACCGACAGGTGGCATAACGAACAACGGAGCCTTTTTACATCACCGAAACTTTTCCCGGCATGCCGGGAATTTCACGCACCAATCGCGGCACCAGATAACCCGGCAGGAGATGGTTAAGTTCCTGCATAAGGCTTCGGGCCACGGTTTCAGTAACCTCGAAATGCCCTGCTCCCTGGACTCGATCGAGCATGTGAAGATAATAGGGAAGTACCCCGGCGTCGAACAAACTCTCACTCAGGGATACCAAAGTCTCCACCTTGTCGTTGACACCGCGCAGTAACACTGATTGATTCAGCAGTTCCACCCCACTCTCCTTCAATGTGCCGGCCATCAACCGGACCGAGGCATCGATTTCCTGGGGATGGTTGACATGCAGCACGATAACCGTCTTGAGCCCTGTGCGACGGATCCAGGCCAACAATTCATCATTGACGCGATCCGGCAACACGATGGGCACGCGGGTATGCAGGCGCAGGCGACGCAGATGC
>JAOTWF010000108.1 GCA_029863005.1 Gammaproteobacteria bacterium
CATCGTCTGTGGGTCCTGAACGGTGGCGCACACCGGCGCGAGGTCGTTAGCACCCGCGCGTGCCCACTCGCGCACCATCTCGCAGGTCATCTCGATGTGACACTGCATCGCTAGCGTCTTGCCGATCGCGAAGGCCTGATTCGCGCAGTCGCGTGAGGCCAGGATGCGCGTGGCGCCCGTGGGGATGGAAAATATTTCACCGTGCCAGTGGAACACTTCGAATTCCTGTGGTAGGTCATTGAGCCAGTCGCGGGCAATGTTGTTATCGACCCGGGTGACCGGGAGCCAGCCCATTTCCCTGACGCGATTACGGGTGATCACGCCGCCCAAGGCCTTGCTGATCAGTTGCCCCCCAAGACAATGGCCCAAAACTGGAAGGTCCACTTCAACGGCTTTCTGGATAAGCTGTGTAACTTTTGGAATCCACGGAAGATTATCATTGACGCTCATCGGACCGCCCATGAGCGCAATTCCCGAAACTCCGTCTATGCTTGATGGAATGGGGTCCTGCTGATCGATTCGTACCAAACGCAGAGGGAGGCCCCGCCGCTTGAGGTAGTCGGCCAGGTAACCCGGTCCTTCATGCGGCGCATGCCGGAAAACCAGAATTTCCTGCATGCCGCGATTGTATAGACAGTCATGGATTTTAGAAATATGGCAATGCGATTTAACCTTGTGAAAATATGGGGATTCGCCGGCGTGATGCTGGCCATGAGCAGTTCCCTCAGCGCGGCAGAAACTATTTCACTGCAAGCCCTGTTCAAGGACAAGGCCATCATCGTGGTTAACGGTGCACGGCATGTATTGAACAGCGGAGAACAGGGCCCGGACGGCATCAAGCTGCTGGCCACCTATACACAGGAAGAAAAGGCCGAAGTGGAGATCGGCGGCAAGCGGGAGGTGCTGAAGCTGGGAATGGTGTCCACCGGATTCGCCCCCAAGGGGAAAAGCAGCGTCATTCTTTATCCTGGAACCAATGGACATTATTTTACCGAGGGGTTGGTTAACGGGGTGCCTGTGCGTTTCATGGTCGATACCGGTGCCACCATTATCGGCATTAGCAGCGTCACGGCGGAGCGGATTGGTATCGATTACCGGAAAATGGGCCGTCCCGGTTACGTCAATACCGCCGGGGGAATCATCCCCACGTTTTACGTCAAGCTGAACAGCGTGAAGGTCGGCGAAATTACCATGTACAACGTCGATGCCACCGTGGTGGAAGGTTCCAGCCCGCGGGAAGCCCTGTTGGGGATGTCTTTCCTTGGGAACCTCAACATGACACGCGACAGCGAGAAAATGGAGTTAAGCGAACGCTGATAGTACCGTGGTGTCCTCAAGCCTGAGCCGGAGGAAAAACCTTGTCTGGGTTGAGAAATCCCTTCGGGTCGAACTGCCGCTTGATAGCGCGCATGAGGTCCAGCGTCACCGGATCGATGGCACGGTTGATGTAATCGCGTTTTTCCACACCGATGCCGTGCTCCCCGGATAACGTTCCCCCCAACTCTATCACCAGATCGAATACGCGCGAGAGACACGGACGCGCGTTTTTATCCTGTTCCGGGTTCTGAGTGTCGTAAAGCAAGTTGACGTGGATGTTGCCATTCCCGGCGTGCCCGAAGTTGACGATGGGAATCTGGTACTCGATCGAGAGCTTTCCGAGCCCCTCGATCAGTTCCGGGAGGCGCGAGACCGGCACCACCACGTCCTCGTTGAGTTTGTTCGGTGCGATGTTGCGCAAGGCGGGGGAGAGCGCCTTGCGCGTGGCCCACAATTCTGTGGATTCTTCCCGGGTGCGGGCGGCGGTCAGACTCAGCAAACCATCACCTTGCGCGGCGGTGGATACACTTTCGACTGCTGCGTTCATGGCGGCTTCCGGTCCGTCCAGCTCCACCATCAGCAGGGCGCCGGCACCTTTCGGCAATTCTGCTTTGGAATAATCCCTTATCATCTCGATGGCGGCCGCATCCACAAATTCGAGCGCGCAGGGTGTGATCGGCTGCGACATGATGCGTGATACGGCCGCGGCCGCGGCGCGCACATTGCCATAAACCGCCTGCAACGTTCGGCGGGATTCAGGCAGGGGAGTAAGCTTGAGTGTTGCTTCGGTAACAATGGCGAGCGTACCCTCAGAACCGATGATCAGGCGGGTCAGGTCGTAACCGACCACGCCCTTGGTGGTGTAGGTGCCGGTGTGAATTTCCTCGCCCTTGCCGGTCACCGCCACCAGCCCGAGCACATTCTCCCGGGTCGTGCCGTACTTAAGGGCACGCGGCCCGGCGGCGTTGAGCGCGATGTTGCCACCGACCGTGCAATAACCGGCGCTGGTGGGATCGGGCGGCCAAAAAAATCCGTGCTTTGCAGCTTCATCTTGTATTGCCTGATTGATCACGCCCGGTTCGACACGCATCACGCGGTTGGCGGCGTCCATGCCGACAATCCTGTCCATGCGCTCGAGCGACAGCACCAGGCCACCGCGGATGGGAATCGCGCTGCCGGTGGTGCCGGTACCGCGTCCACGCGCGACCAAGGGGACGTCGTATTGATTGCACAAACGCATGGTCTCCAGAACTTGCACATGCGTGGTGGCGAAAGCCACGACGTCCGGCGCATGATGTTTGCGCGAGTTGTCCTGTCCGTAAGGCCAGCGATCTGCAGGATCCGTCAGCACGTTCCCCGTGCCCAGGACGTCCTTGAGCCGTTCAAGGAATTCACCGGGGATGTCAGTCATATGAACGGATGCGCTTCAAAAACTCCGTGGTCGAACGATCAAAGCGAAAAGGGATGGAATGAACCTGGCCGCCAGAGGCTTTGACAACATCCGCGCCGACTATCTTTTCCGAGGGCCAGTCACCGCCTTTCACCAGATGTTCCGGCCGCACCTGTTTAATCAATGCCAACGGCGTGTCATCATCGAAGGGTATCACGAGTGAAACGCAGCCAAGCGCGGCCAGTACCGCCATGCGGTCGTCGAGCGGATTGACGGGACGGTTTTGTCCCTTTTCCAGACGGCGGACGGAGGCATCGCTATTGACACCGACAACCAGTGATTTCCCGAGCGCCGCGGCCTCTTCAAGGTAGGCGACATGCCCGCGATGCAGAATGTCGAAACAGCCGTTGGTGAAGACAATGGGACGGGCGAGCTGTGCCAGTCGTGCCGCGAGCTGCGCGGCGTCACGGACGATTTTACGCTGGCTGTCGGTCAATCCGTGTACTCGAACATCCGGACGACACGCTTTACGCTGCTCACGGCTCGGGCGTCTTCGGTTGCGAGATCGGCCTGGCTGTGGCTGACAAGCCCCATGAGGTAGACGACGGATCTCTCCGTCACGACCTTGATACGGGTTGATTTCAGGTTTTCCGTGCCCAGCATCCTGGCCTTAATCTGTCCGGTGATCCAGGAATCGTGCACACGGTTGGCGAAGGCCGTGGGTTCGCTCACATTGATTTCGCTATCGATGACGCGCTTGACGCCCTGGATGCTGCTCACCAGCGACACCACGATGTCACGCTGCTCGGCGGTGGTGGCCTCGCCCGTCAGCAGCAGGGTGCCGTTGAAACAAGTGATGTTAATGTGGATGTCGTCGCCGAGACGGTTGTCGTCATTGAGCTTCCTGCGCGCCGTGAGCTCGATGTTTTCATCATCGAGCTGGGTGCCGACGCTGCGCTTGTCAGTGGCGGCTACCGCCGCGGTGGCACCACCGGCCACGATGACCGGCGCACATGCCTGAACGAGAACAGCGCTTAACAAGATAGCCATGAAAAAGTGGATTTGCATGATCATTTATCCCTGACCGAGCAACTGATAATCGATGAGATCACACAGGCAGTGGATGACGATGCCATGCACTTCCTGGATGCGTGC
>JAOTWF010000109.1 GCA_029863005.1 Gammaproteobacteria bacterium
TGTTCCGAATGAGCAGCCGGCCACCTTGCCCGCCGTGTCGGTGATCGAATCGTACGGATCGCAGACCGGACAGGTTTGCTCGGCGCATCCTTGCGCCTCACCCCGCCGGCGCGGGGCCGCCGTCGCTTCGCTTCAGCGTCCAAAATTGCTCCCGGCAATTTTGTGCAGGGTAAACACCTTGCGACCTTGCTGGGGTCCCACGGCAATGCGGTCGGTCGGCGGTTCGAGCCCGTCCGGGGGAGCCATGAACAAAAAGGCCTACCACTTTGTAGGCCTTTTTTCATATTGAGACGGCTGTCTTCACGGGGCTTTCTTGAAAGCACAGAGAGAACTTATAACCATTCGCCCAGCTACCCGTGTAAGTGCCGACGAAAATCCGCGATTATTTGCCGCGACTCCCTACCGGAAGAAGTTCTTCCTAGAAGTCCACGTCAGCGACTGAGTGGGTAAAAACGGGGTTTGTCCGAAAGCAGAATCGCCCTAATCGGGTGACAGACCTTGGGAATATTGCTAAGACAGGCTGGCCGAGGAGATAGGCGTAACGCCAGCTAAGATTTGACCGTCAGCACTGACGCTACGCCCCAAACCGTGCTTTCGCACAGCCGTGTCAGTGTCGCACCGGACGCGGTTTTTATCCAGCCCTCATCGGCCTTTCGTGCCGATGAAGGCCACTGCTCGTCTTTACCACTGTGCCCGCTGCCATTGCCAGGTCTTTATTTGTCGGCGGTGCGACCGGGGGAATGTCTATTGCGCAGGCGGCTGTGCCGAGCATGCCCGCCAGGCCTCACTACGCCGAGCGGGATCTCGTTACCGTTGCACCCGCCAAGGTCGTCTGACCAACGCGGCTCGCCAGCAGCGGTTCCGGGACCGCCAAAAGCAAAAAGTAACGCATCAGGGTTCCCCACCGCCGGTCGCGCTTGTTTTACTGCTGCTTGCATTAAAACCACCGGAAAGTCCACGGGAATACGCGCACCATAAAGACCTTGCCGTCATTCGTTGCCGGTTTTGTGGTCGTGAATGCGAACCCGGCTTGAGACAGGACTTTCTGCGACCCAACGAACGCACTCGATGGTCAAGATCACCGTGAGTGCGCAACGCCCGAGCAGGAGACCGCCATTGACCATCGATAAAGCACTCGAAGCGAAGATTCTTCGCTATCACTTCGTGGAACAGTGGGGCGTGAACACCATTGCCCGACAACTGGGTATTCACCATTCTGCCGTTGACCGCGTGCTTGCTCAGGCGGGCTTGCCCAAGGCCGAACGCACCCGCCAAGCCTCGATTGTCGACCCCTACCACCCGATGATCATCGAGACGCTCGCCCAGTATCCCCGGCTCACCGCCGCGCGCCTGTATGCCATGGCGCAGGCGCGTGGCTACACCGGGGGGGCGAGCCAGTTTCGGGCACATGTCGCGCAACTGCGTCCGCGCAAGCCCAGCGAGGCGTATCTGCGCCTGAAGACGCTGCCGGGTGAACAAGGGCAAATTGACTGGGGACACTTCGGTCACGTACAGATTGGCCGGGCAAAGCGCCCCCTGATGGCCTTCGTGATGGTGTTGAGCTGGAGCCGGCAGATCTTCCTGCGCTTCTATCTCAACCAGCGCATGGACAACTTCCTGCGCGGTCATGTGGCGGCGTTCAACGCCTGTGCCGGCGTGCCCAGGGTACTGCTGTACGATAATTTACGCTCCGCCGTACTCGAACGACAGGGTGATGCGATCCGCTTTCATCCCACCCTGTTGGACCTGTCGGCGCACTATCGCTTCGAACCGCGTCCGGTGGCGCCGGCGCGGGGTAATGAAAAAGGCCGTGTCGAGCGGGCAATCCGCTATATCCGCGACAGCTTCTTTGCCGGGCGTCTCTGGTCGGATGTTGACGACTTGAATGCGCAAGCCGACGCCTGGTGCGCAGGCTTCAGTGGCAACCGCCCCTGTCCGGAAGATCCAAGTATCAGCGTGCGCGAAGCCTTCGAACAGGAGCGCGGGCAACTGATCGGATTGCCGGATAATCCCTATCCGAGCGACGAACGTCTCGAAGTGAGTGTCGGCAAGACCCCGTATGTCCGCTTTGATCTCAATGACTACAGTGTGCCGCACACACAGGTACGACGCGCCTTGACGGTACAGGCTTCACTGAATCAGGTGCGGGTGCTGGCAGGCACTGAGGTGATCGCCGAACATCCACGCGCCTATGGCAAGGGCGAGCAGATCGAAGACCCAGCCCATCTCGAAGCGCTGGTCAGCGCCAAACGCGCCGCGCGTCATCATCGCGGCCAGGATCGACTGGCACAGGCCGCCCCGTCCAGCCGCGCGCTGTTACACCAGGCCGCACACCGCGGCACCCCGATGTCACGTGCCACCGCCGAGTTGGTGCAACTGCTCGATGACTACGGCGCGAGCGAACTTGAGCAGGCCATCGCCGAGGCGCTCAACAACGATGTACCCCATCCCAGCGGGGTGCGGCAAGTCCTCGAACGCCGGCGTGAGCTACGCGATCGACCACCACCGATCACGCTGACGCTGCCCGACAACGATAAGGCGCGCAACATCGTTGTGCGTGCGCCTTTGTTGGCGCTCTATGACCGACTCCACCCCGATACCGATGATGACCCTGAACCGGAGCAAACTGATGACGACATCCTCTGATGCTGATCGCCCAGGCGACCCTCTCGACCCGTCCCGGGTCTCACCTTGTCCGATCTTACGCGGCGACCTCAGGCAGCGCGCTGCCGCGCTGAAACTGCACGGCCTGCTGGCCCACTGGGATGAGACGCCCGAGGCCGAATGGCCCTGGGTGCGCAGACTCATTGAATGGGAAGAGGTCGAGCGCAAGCGTCGCGGACTCGAACGACGCCTCAGTGCAGCGCACATCGGGCGCTTCAAGCCGCTGGCCGACTTCGATTGGGGTTGGCCGACACAGTGCGACCGGGCCGCTGTATCCGGGTTCATGACCCTGGGCTTTATCCAGCAGACCGCCAACCTCATCCTGGTTGGACCCAACGGCGTCGGCAAATCCATGATCGCACAGAACATCGCCCACCACGCCGTGATGCAAGGACATAGCGCGTTGTTCGTCAACGCCGCCCAGATGCTGGGCGACCTGGCGGCGCAGGATGGTGACAACGCGCTGCGGCGTCGGCTGAAACACTATGCCCACCCGGACGTCCTGGTGATCGACGAGATCGGTTATCTCTCCTACGGCAATCGCCACGCCGATCTGTTGTTCAACATCATCAACCGCCGTTACGAACTCAAACCCACGATCGTGACCACGAATCGACCGTTTGCCGAATGGAGCGAGGTGTTCCCGAACGCCGCCTGCGTCGTGTCCATTGTTGACCGACTGGTGCATCACTCAGAAATCCTCGTCATCGAGGGTGGGTCGTATCGCATGAAAGAGGCAAAGGAGCGCGCCGCCAGGAAGAAGAAATCGCCCAAACCCCGACGGGCCGTTCCCGCGAAGGCGATGGACAAATCTCCGGCAGGAGATAGATGATCATGTCGATGAAAGTGACCCGCTTATACACTCACTGGTCATCCGCCGAAGCTCAGACCATCATCGAGTTCCTGGATCGATTGCGAGATCAGCTCTGGGATACCTACGGTGACCAGATCATCAGTCTCCTGCAGGAAGCTTCCGTCTCCAAGGACGGTGACGAACTACAGGCCAAGCCTGATTTCGACGACGACATCGAGTTCTAGCCAGAACGGCCAACGTGCGCAAACGATGGTGTCGGTGGACCACCATGCCTAAAGCTGGAAACAGGTCGCGGCAAATAGTCGCGGTTTTACTCCGGCAACAACACACGTTGCCCAAGCTGA
>JAOTWF010000110.1 GCA_029863005.1 Gammaproteobacteria bacterium
CGCCTGGGATTTGCTGCGATCCCAGCCCTGGCCGGTCAATTCTGTCACACGGTCGCAAACTTCTTTACCTGAAGTCTCGGTTTCCTGGGGATCTGAGTAGTACTGTTTCATATATGTATCCTTGTGTAGCTTGTGAAGTAGGGTGGTATTTAATGTGTCTGACGAACGAAGCCACGGACGCGGGATATCAGAGCCTGGCTTCAGGGCGGTGGAGCACGTCATTGCATCGCGTGCTCCTCGCCATTCTGGTCGTGTTTGCCGTTTCGGCAGGGCCCAATACCCGCTCAGGCCCGTTGGAACCTCAATGGGAGTAGTCGGCCGTGGAGTTGCTCAGCGTGCTCGCCATATGCCGTTCCGGTTGCTCAACAATCATGTCGAGGTAGGTCTGGCGCGAGGCCCTGTTTTCGAAGTAAATCGTCAGGTTATTCATGTCGTCGCCCTCGACAACATGGGGCCGGTCTTTCAGGCTGGTGATGTTGAAGCCGTTGATCGGGTCCGTGGTGCTGATGATATTGATGTATTTCATGATTAACCCTCCGTGGGTTATGTCTACTCCCGCCAATCCAGCGAAAGTGTACGTCTAATAACTGACTAAGTTAGTCAGGAATAGCCACTATACGCTATTTGCGCACAATAGCCATGGATATTTCCAGTTAAGACGCGCAGGCAGTTACAAGGTTATGCAATCGATCAGCTGCTATCGGGCCATTGAACGGTAACTCCGGTCCAAACCGTCCCCAGGACCAAGTCGCGCGTCAAGGCATAAAACCCCGCGTTCGAGCCGAACACAAAGAAGCCGCGGCGAAATCCCGCCAGTTCTCGTCATGGAACAGCGCAAGATCGCAACCCTCCCGGGAAAGATCGTAACGTTCGTGTTCTAATCGCACATTCCCACCCTTTTCCCCGCCCTTTTATACGGGTAAAAGTTTTTACCCCGGCATTATTCGCTGAAGACTTCATTTCAGAGAAGGAGACCTCAAAAGTTGAAGGTAAGCAGTAAAACTATTTTCAGGAAATTGAGCGCCATGGCCAGCCTCCGTGGTAATCGCACGGCATCGGAATACGCCGGCGACGAGCCGCCGCTGCGACTAGAGTTGTTCAGCGCCGATCAGATGGAACAGCATGGAAAGCGTCTTGCCTCCTCGCACACGCTGACTCCGCGTCGAACCAAAGACCAGCTGCTGACGCGGTTGGCGGAAAATGAACGCACCCTGATTGAAGTCAGTCAGCTGCTCACGGCGGCGGTGACGGCCAACCGACGGATTACGCCGGCGGGCGAGTGGCTGCTCGACAACTTCTACCTCATTGAAGAACAGATTCGCACGGCCAAGAGACATCTCCCCAAGGGTTACAGCCGGGAACTGCCACGTCTGGCTCAAGGTCCTTCGGCGGGTCTTCCACGCGTTTATGACATTGCCCTGGAGACAATCGCGCATGGCGATGGACGGGTGGATCCAGAAAGCCTCCGCCGTTTCGTCACCTCCTACCAAACAGTCACTGCCCTTAAGTTAGGCGAGTTGTGGGCGATCCCCATCATGCTGCGTTTGGCCCTGATCGAGAACCTCCGGCGTGTTGCCGCCCGCAGCGCCGCCGGCAGGATCGACCGAAACCTGGCCGATTCCTGGGCTGACAAGATGATAGAGATCGCCGAGAAGGATCCGAAGAATCTGATCCTGGTGATCGCCGACATGGCGCGGTCTAGCCCGCCGATGACGACCCCGTTCGTTTCCGAATTTGCGCGCCGGCTGCAGGGGCAGAGCCCGGCATTGGCATTGCCGCTGACGTGGATTGAGCAACAACTTTCTGAATCGGGCCTGACAATCGAGCAACTGGTGCAGTCGGGAAATCAACTGCAGGCGGCTGACCAGGTCTCCATCAGCAATAGCATCGGCAGCCTCCGATTTCTGGGAACGATGGACTGGCGCGAATTTGTCGAGACAACGAGTGTTGTTGAACAGGCATTGCGTGAGGATCCAGATGGTGCCTACGGCAAGATGGATTTTGCCACCCGCGATCGCTACCGGCATGTCATCGAGAGGATTGCCCGGCGTAGCCGACTGTCCGAAGCCGACGTAGCGCGCGAGGCGATCCAACTGGCACGAAATGCCGCGTCGATCAAGCAGGGTGTCGACAACCGAACGGCGCATGTGGGTTATTTCCTGATCGACAAGGGATTGCCTCGGCTCGAACGCGCGGTGGCGATGCGCTTCTCGATCTCCGATGCGCTGAGCAAAATGGCGCGCAAGAACCCATTGCTCCTGTATCTCGGCGCGATCCTGCTGATCACAGCGATCCTTACCGGGGGCCTGTTGGTACAGGCCCGTGCCAACGAGGTCTCCCATGGGGTGCTGGTGCTGATTGGTCTCCTCGCGCTGCTGGCCACCAGTCAGTTGGCGGTTGCATTGGTGAACTGGCTGGCGACGTTGTTGGCATCGCCGCATCCGCTACCGCGCATGGATTTCTCCATAGGAATTCCTCCGGACTCCCGCACGCTGGTGATCATCCCGACGATGATCACCAGCGCTCAGAACATCGAGGAGCTGATCGAGGCGCTGGAAGTCCGGTTCCTGGCCAATCAGGACGACAATCTGCGCTTTGGACTCTTGACTGACTTTCGGGATGCGCGTGAGGAAACACTGCCGGAGGACGAACCGTTATTGCAATTGGCGCAAGGGAAAATCGAAGAGCTGAATGAAAAGTATGGGAAAACAAACAAAGACACATTCTTTCTTTTTCATCGCCCACGCCGCTGGGATGCACGCGACAATATTTGGATGGGCTACGAGCGCAAGCGTGGGAAGCTGACAGATATAAATATGTTTTTGCGCGAAGGTGCAATCAAATGTTTCTCGCTGATCGTCGGTAACACGGACGTGTTATTGAACACAAAGTATGTCATCACGCTTGATACGGATACACAACTGCCGCGTGACTCAGCGCGTCAGTTTGTGGGATCCATGGCGCATCCGTTGAATCGCGCGCGCTACGACGAAGCCAGGCAACGTGTCACGGAAGGCTATGGCATCTTGCAACCGCGCGTGAGCGCGAGCCTGCCGGGCACGAACCGTTCGCACTATGCACAATTATTTGGGGGTGAATCCGGCATCGACCCGTATACGCGCGCCGTCTCAGACGTTTACCAGGATGTGTTCCATGAAGGCTCGTTCATTGGCAAGGGGATCTACGACATCGATGCGTTCGAGCGCTCACTTAAGGATCGCTTTCCCGAGAACCGTATTCTCAGTCACGATCTCCTGGAAGGATGTTATGCCCGATCGGGGTTATTAAGTGATGTAGAGTTGTACGAGGAATATCCCTCGCGTTATGGCGCGGACGTGAGCCGCCGCCAACGCTGGATTCGCGGCGATTGGCAGCTTGCGGGGTGGCTGCTGCCGCGCGTTCCCGGACCCGGGAGCACACGACTGAAAAATCCGCTTTCGGGGCTATCCCGATGGAAGCTTTTTGACAACTTGCGGCGCAGTCTCGTGCCAGCGGCGTTGACACTGTTGTTGCTGTTGAGCTGGACGGTCTTGTCACCGATCTGGTTCTGGACCTTGTCGGTCATCGGCATCATCCTGATTCCACCCTTGCTGGCCTCCGTTCTGGAAATGCTCCATAAGCCGAGCGAAGTATTGTGGGGCCAGCATATTGCCGCCACCGCCTACTCCACCGGCCGGCGCTTCGCTCAGGCGCTTTTTACTCTCGCGTTCCTTCCCTATGAGACCTTCTTCAGTCTGGTGGCAATTGCGCGCACGGCGGGGCGGATGCTGATCACGCACAAACGACTGCTTGAATGGAGGCCGTCACACGAA
>JAOTWF010000116.1 GCA_029863005.1 Gammaproteobacteria bacterium
ACAGCGCGAGCATGGGCCGGTATTCCTGGCGCCAGTGATTGCCCAGCTCGAGGAAGGCGTGGCGATAGCCGACCTCGACCGCCCAGGGGCCGGCCAGCGTATACCGGTAGTTGCCGTCCACGTAGCCGAAGAAGAGATCGGAGAACCCGTCTCGGGTCACCAGGTTGGCGCGGCCCACAAAGAAGGAACGGTCATCCAGCTGATGAAGGATAAACAGGTTGTGGCTGGAACCGGTTTCCGCTGCCAGCGCCGGGGGAAAGGCGGCCGCGGCGGTGATCAAGGCGAAGATGGCCCTGAATAGTTTTGAGTCACTCATTTAGTAAACAACTACCGCACGCGTTGCGCCAGGGCGACTTTCGTGGCGTCGGGGATGGGGCGGTTAATCTCGAATTGCAGATGCGGCATCCATCCTCCGGGGAAACGGGGCCGTGGTTGAAGTGAAAACGTAAAGCTATATTAGCGAGAACTGTGATCTGACCCCATTTATTCATTTATTCCGGCGGCTCGAGCGCACGGATTTGGTCGAGTACAGCCGCGAAACGCGAGCCGAAATTGGTCAACCGATATTCCACCCGCGGCGGTATCTCCGCGTAGGAGTGCTTGGAGATAATTTCGTAACGCACGAGCTTGCGCAATCGTTCGTTCAGCACCTTGGCCGTTAGTCCTTCAATCGCGTGTTCCATGGCGCCCGGGCGGTTCACGCCGCGACGCACCAAATCCAGTACGCTCAGCGACCATTTGCAGCCGATGATGTCTTCCACCATGCGCGCCGCGGGTAGCGGCGCTGAAATTTTTTTTGCCTTCATAATCCGCAATCCTTACCAAAAAGTGCCCACCCTGCTGAAGGGTGCCCACTTATTGTCACGACGCACGTCTGCTAGATTTTGCGCCTGTCGATCATTCTGAACGTAAAGGAGACAAATATGAAGCGGACTCTACTCGTCGTTGCGCTGCTGTCGGCACCGCTGATGGCACTCGCGGGCGATGCTCCGAAGGTGCCGTATCCGGAGGGTTATCGGAGTTGGTATCACGTCAAGAGCATGGTGATCCACCCCGGTCATCCGTTGTATCAGTCCTTCGGAGGCATCCATCATCTCTACGCCAACTCCAAGGCACTTGAGGGCTATCGTGGCGGTAACTTCAAGGACGGTGCCGTAATCATCTTCGATTTGTTGGAAGCAGTATCGGCCGACAACGCCATCACCGAAGGCAAGCGCAAGGTGGTGGGCGTGATGCATCGCGACCGCAAGCGCTACGCCGCCACCGGCGGTTGGGGTTTCGAGGGTTTTGCCGGGGATAGCAAGTCCGAGCGCGCCGTTGCCGGCAACGCCGTCAAGGCCTGCTATGAATGCCATACCTCGCAAAAGGACAAGCAGTTCGTCTTCAGCTCGCTGCGCAAATAGTCAGGCCGGAGCCCTCCGAGGAAAGCGGGTTTGCTCAGGCCCCTTTTATACTGATGTGGTCGGTGCCCGTGTCCATGACCTCGGCAAAAAGCTGTCGCACGCGTTGCGCCAAGGCGACTTTCGTGGCGTCGGGGATGTGGCGGTTAATCTCGAATTGCAGATGCGGCATTCATCCTCCGGAGGGAACGGTGCGTGGTTGGAGTGTAAGGCTGCTTAAGAATAAATCACTCCGATCTCTTTAATTGAAACTGAGGGCTGTCCTCAATTGTTCTTTTCTATTCCATTTTACAAAACAAAAAACCCGCAGAAGCGGGCCACTCCCTGCTTCGCGCGTCGCTCCTGCGCTTCCTGCGCCCGCGACATTCGTGCGTCCCTGCACATTATTCCCCCGTCTTGGTTTTTCCTGGCTAGGACAGCAGCTTGATCACTTCGCGCGCGGCGCTGCCACTCGATTGCGGGTTCTGGCCGGTGACGATGTGTCCGTCGACGACCACGTGGTCGGCCCAGTTGTCGGCGGTTTCGAAGCGCGCGCCGAGG
Organism: Gammaproteobacteria bacterium; assembly: GCA_029863005.1. Lineage (GTDB taxonomy): Bacteria > Pseudomonadota > Gammaproteobacteria > Acidiferrobacterales > Sulfurifustaceae > Sulfuricaulis. The sequence continues at coordinate 1,941 of JAOTWF010000116.1, forward strand.
TCGCGCAGGCGCGACTCGAGCAGGAACGGCATGAACTTGTCGAGCTCGACCGCGGACTCCTCGGCATTGGTGAAGGCGGTCAAGCGCTTGCCCTTCACCACCGGCGTGCCGTCCTTACGCTTTGCGCCGACGAAGCAGGCCGGCCCATGGCACACGCTGGCGAGAACCTTGTTTTCGTCGGCGAAGCGGCCGACCAGGCGCGAGACATCGGGATTGTCCGGCAGGTCGTACATGGTCCCGTGACCGCCGGGGAAGAACACCGCATCAAAAGGCTGCGAAGAAACAGCATCGAGCCGCGCGGTGTCGGCCAGCGCATCAAGCGCCGCGCGCACGTCGGCGGCATCGCGCTCCTTAGGCTCGCTGCGCGGGTCGATCGGTACCGCCCCACCGCGCGGGCTCGCCACCGTGACGCGGTAACCCTGCTGCTGAAAGAGACTGTAGGGAACGGCGAACTCCTCGAACCAGAGGCCGGTGGGGTGGTCATCATCGATGCGGTCGTGACTGGTCACGACCATCAATATTGATTTCGAATCTGCCATGATATTCCCTCCTTGAAATGCGCCGGGCCGCATGGCCCGGCCGGTCAATCCCTGCGGTAAATCTCCGCGCCCTGCTTCACAAATTCGACTGCTTTCTGTTCCATACCCTTTTTCAACGCTTCCTCTTCCGACAGCTTCTGGCTGGCGGCGTAGTCGCGGACTTCTTGGGTAATCTTCATGGAACAGAAGTGCGGCCCGCACATGGAGCAAAAGTGCGCAAGCTTGGCGCCTTCCTGCGGCAGGGTTTCGTCGTGAAATTCCTGCGCCTTCTCCGGGTCGAGGCCGAGGTTGAACTGATCGCCCCAGCGGAATTCGAATCGCGACTTGGATAGCGCGTTGTCGCGCAACTGCGCGCCGGGGTGGCCCTTGGCGAGATCGGCGGCGTGCGCGGCGATCTTGTAGGCGATGATGCCGTCGCGCACGTCCTGCTTGTCGGGGAGCCCCAGATGTTCCTTGGGCGTGACGTAACACAGCATGGCGGTGCCGTACCAGCCGATCTGGGCCGCGCCGATGGCGGACGTTATATGGTCGTAGCCGGGCGCGATGTCGGTGGTCAGCGGCCCGAGCGTGTAGAACGGCGCCTCGAAGCAGTCTTCGAGTTCCTTGTCCATGTTCTCCTTGATCAGCTGCATCGGGATGTGGCCCGGGCCTTCGATCATGGTCTGCACGTCGTGCTGCCACGCGATCTTCGTGAGTTCGCCCAAGGTTTCGAGTTCCGCGAACTGGGCGCGGTCGTTGGCGTCGGCGATCGAGCCGGGGCGCAGGCCGTCGCCGAGCGAGAAGGCGACGTCGTAGGCCTTCATGATCTCGCAGATGTCCTCGAAGTGGGTGTAGAGGAAGCTTTCCTGATGGTGCGCGAGGCACCACTTGGCCATGATCGAGCCGCCGCGCGAGACGATGCCGGTGACGCGCTCGGCGGTGAGCGGGATGTAGGCTAAGCGCACGCCGGCG
>JAOTWF010000010.1 GCA_029863005.1 Gammaproteobacteria bacterium
GGGGCGCTATCGGTAAAGGCCCGGTACTGAAAGCGGCCGACCTTTGTCGCGATGCGATCGGCCAGCTTCTGCAAACGGGATCGCAAGATTTTGTGATAGTCCCGCCCAAGCGCGTAGCGCGAGATAAAAGCCAGCTCCGGGTCGCGCATGACAGTTTCGCTGTCAGCGGCCATTCCCGGGAGATAGTTCAACCGCGCTGAGATCACTCGTAGCGTGCCGGGTTGTAATTCCTGCGGCCGGCTGCGGCGCGTGCCGTGGGATTCCATATATTGCATTTCTCCCTGTCGTCCCAGTTTGAGCCAGCTCAGCAATCGGGTTTCCGCTTCGCCGAGGTCAATGTCGGCGATACCGATTCGCTGAAAGCCCAGCTCCTGCCCCCATTCCTTGATATCAGATGCCAGGCGGGTAAGTTCAATTTTAGTGTTTCGTGCCGTATGCATGAGGGCCTATCATATACTCTTCGAAGAAAAGGACGCATGCATGGATCTTCCTGAAGCTCTTTATACCGCTGCCCAGGTGAGGGAACTCGACCGCCTGGCCATTGAAGCGTGCAAAATTCCGGGTGCGACGCTGATGCAGCGCGCGGGGGAAGCGGCATTCGACCTGCTGCGGGCACGTTGGCCGCGGGCACGGAAAATCGTGGTGCTGTGTGGTCCCGGCAATAACGGGGGTGATGGCTTCGTGATCGCCCACCTCGCGCGTGCGGCCGGACTCACGGTAACCGCGCTCGAACTGAGTGCGCCTGAGAATATGAAAGGGGAGGCCGTTGCGGCACGCAAGAAAGCCAAATCCACCGGTGTGGTAATCAGGAATTTCCAGGTCGATTTGTTAGAGAGCCAGGACATTATCGTTGATGCTTTGCTTGGCACAGGCCTCGAGCGCGAAGTAGATGGCGAATGGTGCGCGGCGATCGAGGCCATCAACCACAGACGTGTTCCGGTGCTGGCCGTGGACATTCCTTCCGGCCTGAATGCCGACACTGGCCGTGTCATGGGCGTGGCGGTGCGTGCCAGCGCCACCATGACCTTTATTGGTCTCAAGGCCGGCTTGTTCACCGGCGCGGGCCGGGAACTTGCCGGTGAGATTTTTTTCAATGATCTCAAGGTTCCACCGGATATCTATGCCAAAGTTCCTGTCATGGTCAAACGCCTGACAGAAGCATCTCTTCACGGGCTGATGCCCAAACGCCGGCGAGACATGCACAAGGGCGATGCCGGGCATGTGCTGGTAATAGGTGGCGACCGCGGCATGCCTGGTGCGGCACGCTTGGCGGGCGAGTCGGCGTACCGCGCCGGGGCTGGATTGGTGATCCTGGCCACGCATCCCGAACATGCCGCGCACATTGGTGCGGCTTGTCCAGAGTTGATTGTTCATGGTGTTGCCACGCCTGAAGAATTGCGTCCTTTACTGGCGCGTGCCGATGTCATTGCCATGGGTCCGGGACTGGGGCAAGGGGAATGGGGCAATGCCCTGTTCGGCGCGGCACTCGACACCAAGTTGCCCATGGTGGTGGATGCCGATGCGCTTAATATCCTCGCCGCCGACCCGTTGATGCACACGGACTGGATACTCACGCCTCATCCGGGTGAAGCAGCGCGCCTGCTGGGATTGTCGATAGAGGAGATTCAGGCTGACCGTTTTGCCGCGGTGCACGAGTTGGTGGCGAGTTTCGGCGGGGTGTGCGTGTTGAAAGGGGCAGGTACGCTAATCGCCTCATTATATGATGGTGTAGTCTCGGTTTGTGACCGCGGCAATCCTGGCATGGCGAGTGGCGGCATGGGGGATGTCCTGACGGGCGCGATCGCTGGCTTGAGGGCCCAAGGATTGATTTCGTCCATGGCCGCGCGCCTTGGTGTATGGGCTCACGCGGCCGCCGGCGATGACGCCGCCGCGAATGGTGAGTCCGGCATGATGGCCAGAGACTTGCTTCCTCACCTTCTCCATCGTCTGAATCGCCTGGTGGGGCATGCCAACCCTTGAGCGACTCGCCAGATCGGTGGAAGAGATGGAGGCGCTGGGGCAAAAACTCGCTCTCCAAGTGGGTAAATGGCGCGTAATGCATCTGCGCGGGCCTTTGGGGGCAGGCAAGACCACGCTGGTGCGCGGCATATTGCGCGGTCTTGGCCATGCGGGAGCAGTTAAGAGCCCGACGTTTACCCTCGTCGAACCTTATGCATTCGGACATCAGCATTTTTTTCATTTCGATCTCTACCGCCTGAACGACCCCGGAGAACTGGAATTCCTCGGCGTGCGCGACTACCTTGACGGTAAAGGCGTGTGTGTCGTCGAGTGGGCCGAACGCGCGCAAGGCGTTTTGCCTTCTCCGGACGTGGATATTATGATTGAACCGACCGAGACAGGACGCATGGTACGGATCACAACCTTGACAGCGGATGGAGATGTCTTACAGGAGGCGCTGAAATGAAATCATTTCGGCGCCTGCTTCCCGCGGCATGTCTGCTCTTCATCACCGTGACGGTTTTCGCCGAAACCGTATCCGTAAATAATCTCCGTGTGTGGCGTGCGCCGGATCATACCCGCGTTGTATTCGATGTCAGCGGTCCACTGGAGCACCGGTTGTTCACCCTGGAAAACCCCCATCGGATCGTGGTGGACATGCTTGATGCCCGCCTGCAGGGATCACTCCCGGAAGTGGAGACAGGCGGTCCGTTGATTACCAGCGTTCGCAGTGGCATGCCCGAAGAAGGACCGTTGCGTATCGTGCTGGATCTCAAAGCCGAAGCCCGCGCGCGCAGCTTCATGTTGAAACCGGCAGGTCCGTACGGGCATCGTCTTGTCATCGATCTGCATGACATCAAGGCAAACCAGGACGATTCGACCAGCTCGCGGGACATCGCAATATCACCTCCGCCGGCCCGTCCCGTCCCGCGCGAGCGCATCGTGGCGATTGACGCCGGGCACGGCGGTGAAGATCCTGGCGCGGTGGGGCGACGCTACCGCACGCGCGAAAAGGACGTAACCCTGGCGATTGCACGTGATCTGGCCAAGCTGGTGGCAAAGACGCCGGGAATGCGCGCCGTGTTGATTCGCAACGGCGATTATTATGTCAGTTTGCGTCAGCGCTACGAGAAGGCGCGCCGGATGCGCGCCGATGTGTTTATTTCAATCCATGCGGATGCCGTTCCCAGCCGCCGCGCCTATGGTTCGTCGGTTTATGCCTTGTCCGAGAAGGGCGCCAGTAACGCCATGGCGCGCCAGCTTGCGGACAAGGAAAATGCCTCGGACCTGATCGGGGGTGTTTCCCTGAATGACAAGGATGACATGCTGGCGCAGGTTCTGCTCGATCTGTCCCACAACAGGACCATTCAAGACAGCCTGAGTCTGGGCGAGGATATCCTGACGGAGCTGCAGCGCGTGGGTCCGGTGCATCTGCGCAACGTGGCCCAAGCCGGATTTGCCGTGCTGAAATCTCCCGATATCCCGTCGGTCTTGGTCGAAACCGCCTTCATTTCCAATCCCTCGGAAGAGAAGAAATTGCGCAGCTCGGCGTACCAGGAGAAGCTGGCCGCCAGCATGTTTCGCGGCATACAGCGGTTCTTGAAACGTGCACCACAGACTTCCCCTGTCCCGGTTCAGGCGGCCATCAGCTCATCTGAATTACCGCGCGAACACGTCGTACGCAAGGGCGATACACTGGTCTCAATCGCACGCAAGTACGACATCCACATAGACGCGTTGCGGTTTATCAATAATTTGTGGGATGCCGATCTCCCGGTCGGCCTTCGTCTTCGCATCCCCGCCAATCAGGGAGACGGCTAGCCCTGCTTAACGGTTTGATCCCCGGGCTTGCTGCGAACTAGGTCCGGGCGAGTGTTTTGCGATAGGATTTGAGACCATGTCAGAAAAAAATCATCAAGGAGAAAATTTATGAACGGTCCGCCGCTGACGAAATGGACAGTCTGGTTGTTTGTTCTGACGCTTGCTTTGACTGCTTGTAGTAAAAAAGAAGAAACCACTACCGGCACGACAGGCGGTGAGATGACGGTCAAGATCGGCCAGGTCTCGCCGCTGACCGGTCCCCAGGCCCATCTGGGCAAAGACAACGACAACGGGGCACGGCTCGCTATCGATGAGAACAACGCCTCAGGCGTCACGCTCGGTGGCAAGAAAGTGAAATTCATGCTGGTGAGCGAGGACGACATTGCCGATCCCCGAACCGCGACCGTCGTGGCACAGAAACTGGTGGACCAGCGTGTGGCCGGTGTCATCGGCCATTTGAATTCCGGGACCAGTATCCCCGCCTCGAAAATCTATTTTGATGCCGGCATTCCCCAGATTTCTCCTTCGGCCACCGCCATTGCCTACACCGCTCAGGGATACAAGACAGCCTTCCGCGTCATGACCAATGACCGTCAACAGGGAAAAGTGCTGGGCGAGTATGCCGTGAAAAAAATGAAAGCCAAACGTGTAGCCATCATTGATGATCGCACCGCTTATGGACAGGGGCTGGCCGATGAAGTGGACAAGGCGGTCAAGGCGTCGGGAGGTGAGGTGATCGCGCGCGAGTTCACGACCGATCGTTCCACGGATTTTCTGGCCATCCTTACTTCTATCAAGGGGAAGAAACCCGACTTAGTCTTTTACGGCGGCATGGATGCGCAAGGCGCGCCGATGGTGAAGCAATTGCAGTCACTTGGCCTCAAGGCAAAATTCCTGGGTGGGGATGGCGTACAGACTGCTGAATTTCTCAAACTTGCCGGAAGCAATTCCGAAGGCGTGACGGCTTCTTCTCCCGGCCTGCCCATCGACAGCATGCCGGGCGGGAAGGAGTTCAGGAAAAAATTCACTGACCGTTTCGGCACGATTCAGACCTATGCACCTTATGCCTACGACGCCGTCAATGTGATGGTGGAAGCGATGAAGAAAGCGGATTCCGCCGAGCCGTCGCGTTATCTGGCCGAATTGCCGCGGGTACAGCGCGCCGGCGTCACCGGAAACATCAGTTTCGATGGAAAGGGTGATATCCGCGGTGGCGCCATTACGCTTTATCAGGTGAAAGGTGGAAAATGGGAAGTCCTGGAAACGGTAATGGGCGGCGGCGCGACGGCAATGGAGAAAAACTAAGTAAAGAGAATCGTTTTTCACGAGGGCTGATTTAACGGCGAGGCCATAGCGTTTGGACATATTCACCCAGCAGCTCATCAACGGTCTCGTGCTTGGAAGCATTTATGCCCTGGTGGCGCTGGGGTACACCATGGTGTACGGCATCCTCGAGCTGATCAATTTCGCGCACGGCGAAGTGACGATGTTCGGCGCCATGATCTGTCTCGCCGTGATAGGCGCCATCACCGCGACGGGGACCGACGCCAACGGTCTGCTGATTGTGGCGCTCGGACTGTCGGCCGCCATCTCCGTGTGCACTGTCTTGGGTTTCCTGATCGAACGTGTTGCCTATCGACCGCTACGCCGCGCCCCGCGGCTCGCCGCGCTCATCACCGCCATTGGCATGTCGATCGTCCTGCAAAACGCGGCCATGCTGATCTGGGGCAAGCAATACATTACCTTTCCGCCGTTGTTGCCGCTGGTGCGTTATGACATCGGTGGCGCCGTGATCACCAACCTGCAGATTTTTATCATCCTGCTTTCTTGTCTGCTGATGGCGGGGCTGTTGGTGCTCATCCGGAAAACACGTTTAGGGCGCGCCATGCGCGCCACCGCCCAAGCGCAGGATATCGCTGGCCTCATGGGCATCAACGTCAACACCATCATTTCTGTTACGTTTGTAATCGGTGCTGCGCTCGCTGCGGTTGCTGGCGTTATGGTAAGCGCGTATTACGGACTGGCACATTATTTCATGGGTTTCATGCTTGGCCTCAAGGCATTCACCGCGGCGGTGTTAGGCGGTATCGGAAATATCGCCGGCGCCATGCTGGGTGGACTGCTGCTGGGCCTGATCGAGAGTTTCGGTGCGGGTTACATCGGAACACTCACGGGCGGTTTTCTCGGCAGCCATTATCAGGACGTCTTCGCCTTCTTCGTATTGATCCTGGTGCTGGTAATCCGCCCCTCGGGGTTGCTGGGCGAACGCGTCGTGGAGCGCGCCTGAGCATGGATAAGTTGAGACAGCGCTGGAATGCCTTGCGGCACGACCGCCATGCAGCCTGGGCCGCCGCACTCGCGCTTGCCGTGCTGTTGATGCTGCTGCCGTTTATCACCGGCGAGACGCTCGGGCGCGGGTGGGTGCGGATTCTGGATTTCACCTTGCTGTACATCATGCTGGCGCTGGGTCTTAATATCGTGGTTGGTTATGCTGGTCTGCTCGATCTCGGGTATATCGCGTTTTACGCCGTCGGCGCTTACACCTATGCGCTTCTGGCTTCGCCGCAATTTGGTTTGCATTTGCCTTTTTGGGCGCTGTTGCCGATCGGAGCCGGGATTGCCGGGATTTTTGGAATCTTGCTGGGGGCGCCGACGCTGCGATTGCGCGGCGATTACCTGGCCATCGTTACCCTCGGGTTTGGCGAGATCATCCGGATTTTCTTGAACAACTTGAATGCGCCCGTCAACATCACCAACGGTCCCCAAGGCATCAATCTGATCGATCCGGTTTCTTTTGGGAGTTTCTCCCTCAGCGAGACACACACATTTTTCGGGGTCACGTTTCCCGGCATTTACACTTATTACTATCTGTTTCTGTTGTTGGCGCTTTTGGTAATCTTCGTTTCTTTGCGTTTGCAAAACTCGCGCATCGGTCGCGCCTGGGTGGCCATCCGCGAGGACGAAGTGGCCGCCGAGGCCATGGGCATCAACACGCGCAACATCAAGCTGCTGGCGTTTGCCATGGGCGCCTCGTTCGCCGGCATTAGCGGTGGATTGTTTGCAGGTTTCCAGGGCTTCATCAGCCCGGAAAGCTTCAATCTCTTCGAATCCATCATCGTGCTGTGCATGATCGTTCTGGGCGGCATGGGCAATATCGGCGGCGTCATTCTGGGCGCCGTGTTGCTGACGGTATTTCCGGAAGCCCTGCGCTACATCGGCGACCTTCAGCATTACCTGTTTGGTCGTGTTCTCGTGGATGCGGCTGATTTGCGCATGCTGCTTTTTGGTCTGGCGCTGGTTCTGATCATGATCTTCCGCCCGGCCGGGCTGGTTCCCTCGGTGCGCCGCCGCCATGAATTTGGGTCTGATGCCTCCGTTCTGGCCCAGGAACAGGCTTCGCTCTATGACGCTCGACGCTGAAATTAAACCGGAATCGCATCCCGAAACACGGCTGGTCGTCAGTGGTGTATCGAAGTATTTTGGCGGCCTGGCAGCACTGGATGACGTATCGTTGCAGATTCATGCCGGGGAGATTTACGGGTTAATTGGCCCGAACGGAGCCGGCAAGACGACTTTGTTCAATGTCCTGACCGGACTGTACCGGGCCGATGCCGGGCATATCAGTTTGCATGGCGCCCGGATTTCCGGGTTAAAACCGAATCAGGTTGTGGCGCTTGGTCTGGCGCGCACGTTTCAGAACATCCGGCTATTTGCCAACATGACGGCGATCGAGAATGTCATGGTGGGGCGGCATCTGCGTACACACGCCGGTATCGTCGGCGCTGTCTGGCGCGACCGCGCGACGCGCGCGGAAGAGACGGCCATTCTGGAGCGGGCGCGTGAACTGCTGGAATATGTCGGCATCATGAAGCAGGCTTACCTACCGGCGAAACATCTTTCCTACGGTGACCAGCGACGGCTTGAAATTGCACGCGCCTTGGCCACTGACCCCGTCCTGCTGGCGTTGGATGAACCGGCCGCCGGCATGAATCCCGTAGAAACCAGCAAACTCCAGATTCTCCTGCAAAAAATACGCAACGACGGAGTAACCCTGCTGTTAATTGAGCATGATGTAAAGCTCGTGATGGGGCTGTGCGACCGCATTGCCGTCCTGGATTACGGCAAAAAAATTGCCGAGGGCATTCCAGCTGATGTCAAATGTGATCCGCGCGTGATCGAGGCTTATCTCGGCGGAGGGATGACATGAGTAGCCGAGAGGGAAATGTAGAAGTGGGGATGCGAGTGCGAGCAGGGAGCAGGCTCCATTGGCGAAGCCAATGGAGGCGACCGTCGCGAGTCGCTCGCGGCCACCGGGATGAACCATGCTTGTCACGCTTACGACGCCGGCTTCAGGAACGTAGCTGTGCCGGGGCAATCCGGTGGCGATCAACCGCGAATGCCACCAGCCACCGACTGCGAGCATACGAACATGATCGTGGACATGTGGAGGCTGTGTTGGTATGAGTTTCCTGGAAACGCACGAACTCGAGGTGTCCTACGGTGGGATTCGCGCTGTTAAGGGAATCAATCTAACGGTCCAACGTAACGAACTCGTCTGCCTAATCGGTGCCAACGGCGCGGGGAAGACCACGACGCTCAAATCTCTGTGCGGAATGCTTCCGCCCAGCCGTGGTGAAATCCTGTTTGAGGAAACCCTCATTACCGGACGGCCTTCCCATGAATTGGTGCGTCGCGGCATATCCATGGTGCCGGAAGGACGCGGTATCTTTGCCCGGTTGACCCTGGAAGAAAACATGAAAATTGGCGCTTACGCACGTACAGATACCGCCACCATCCGTTCGGACATGGACCGGATGTATGACTTGTTCCCCCGCTTGGCGGAGCGGCGCCATCAGCAGGCCGGAACGCTTTCCGGTGGCGAGCAGCAGATGCTGGCCATCGGCCGCGCGCTGATGAGCCGCCCGAAGTTGCTGCTGCTCGATGAACCCAGTATGGGGCTGGCGCCGATGTTGGTGCAGAAAATATTTGAAACCATTCGTCGGATCGCGGAAGAAGGTATGACGCTGCTACTGGTGGAACAGAATGCAAAACTGGCCCTTGAAGTCAGTCACCGAGGTTACGTCATGGAAAGCGGCAATATCGTACTTTCGGATTCGGCCGAGACACTCCTTAAAGATGCAAAAATACAGGAATGCTATCTTGGGGGCTGACCCGCCAGTATCAGAATTCCATTGAAGGCGCCTTGGTAGCCGTTGGCGCGGGTTCAAGGCGTCGCACGATTTCGGTTTTCAGGCAATTCAGTTGCACCGGATCGGTAAGTGGTTGTTGCTCGTGGCTGTTAATGAAGAATATATCCTCGGCGCGCTCACCGTAAGTCGCCACCTTGGCGGCCACGAGGTTAACGCGACAGTGCTTCAGAGCGAGAGCCACCTGATACAGCAATCCCAGTCGGTCCTGCGCCGTGACTTCCATGATGGTCAGCAGTCCTTTCGGAGAAGTGCTGAAGTTTACGCGCGTCTCGATTGGAAAATGCTTAAGTTGGCGTTGCAGCCCCGCCGTCTGCATCTCCCGTCCCGGTTGCGGATGCAGCAGCTGATCCCGCATGGCCTTCTGGAGTTGTGTCAACAAACGATTGTCGCTGATGGGTTGCTCGGAATGATCCAGCACGACAAAGGTGTCGAGTGCAAATCCATTGTGCAAGGTATGTATGCGCGCATCCATGATGGATAGATTAAGGCGGTCAAATCCGGCGGTCATGACGGCAAACAAGTCATCGCGGTCCGGCGTATAGATCAGAAACTCACTGCCGCCAAGATCAGGCGTATAACGCGTGGCCACGATCGGCAGCTCCGTCGCCGACGCCTTGGCGATGACTTGAGCATGCCAGGCAAGGCTGTCCACGTCATATGGAAGAAAATAATCCTCATCCAGGTCTTTCCAGAAACGGGTGACAGTCTTTTCCGTGACGCCGGTGGTGCGCAGTATTTCCAACGTCGATTTGCGCAGGTCGGCTATATGCGCTTCAACATCGATCGGTCGGGCGATGCCGCGCAGCAATAGCCGTGAGGTGGCGCTGTAGAGCTGAGACAACAACCGGCCTTTCCAGGCATTCCAGACAGCTGGGCTGGTGCCACGCATGTCGGCGACTGTCAGCAAATATAGGTTGTCCAGGTGCTCCTGGTCGCCCATCCTCTGTGCGAAGCGCATGATCACATCGGGATCGGAGATGTCTTCGCGCTGGGCTGTGATTGACATCAACAAGTGATGTCGCACCAACCAGCAAACGAATCGCGTGTCGTATTCGCTCAGATTGTGCAGGCGACAGAAAACCCCAGCCTCCTTTTCACCGAGCTCAGAATGATCTCCGCCACGACCTTTGGCAATATCGTGAAACAGCCCGCCCAAGTACAGGCGCTCAGGCTTGACCAGTTTTTGGATGAGCTCGCTGGCAAAGGGAAACTCACGGCGGAATTCAGGTACCGTGAATCGGCGGAGATTGCGCACAACCATGAGCGAGTGGGCATCGACCGTGTACACGTGGAACAAATCGTGCTGCATCTGGCCGACGATGCGTCCGAAGACCGGCAGGTAGGCTCCCAGGACGCCATAGGCATTCATGCGTCGCAGCTCGTGGGTGATGCCGCGCGGCTGGCGCATGATCTCCATAAACAAGCTGCGGCAGGCGAGGTCATCGCGGAATTTGTTGTCAATGCGATGCAGGTTGCGGCGTACCAAGCGGATCGTGTTCGCGCGCACTCCTTTCAGCTCGGGATGCTGTTGCATGATTAAAAAAAGCTCCAACAAGGCGTACGGCGATCGCTCGAATACGCGCGGATGCGCAATCTCGAGAAAGCCAAGATGGGACTGGAAGCGGCGATTGATCGGACGGACTTTCAGGCGTCCGCGCGCGAGGAGGACTTCCTGAAAATGCTGTAGGAGGATGTCGTTAAGCAGGGACAAATCTTTGATTGTCCGGTAGTAACGCTTCATGAATTGTTCGACGGCGAGCAGTCCCGGACGATTGGCGTAACCAAAATGCGTGGCGAGCTCACGTTGATGATCGAACAGCAACCGATCCTCGCGCCGGTCGGCGAGATAGTGCAACCCGGCGCGTACGTGCCATAGGAAGTTACGTCCACGCCGTAGGGTGCGGTATTCCTCCTCGCTTAGAAAGCCGAGAATGACCAGATCGTGCAGGGAGGTCGTGTCAAAATGGCGCTGCGTGACCCATTGGATCATGTGAATATCGCGTAAGCCCCCCGGACCGTCCTTGACGTTCGGCTCCAGGTTGTAGGCGGTATCGTGATAGTGACGATGCCGGAGAATCTGTTCCTGGTGCTTGGCGGCAAAGAACTTGCGGCTCGGCCAGATTTTCGAAGCATGCGTTATGGCGCGCATCCTGGCGAAAAGCTCCTCATCGCCGTCAAGCAGGCGCGATTCCATGAGATTGGTGGCCACCGTGATGTCGCTTTTTGCTTCGCGCACGCAATCCTTGAGCGTGCGCACACTGTGCCCGACTTCGAGCCCCATGTCCCAGAAAAAACGGATGAGGATTTCAATGAACGCTTGCGCCCTAGGCAGTTTTTTTCCATCGAGTAACACCATGAGGTCGATGTCTGAAGCGGGGTGAAGTTCGCTGCGTCCATACCCCCCGACAGCCACCAGAGCGATGCGAATACCGGATGGGAGCAGCGGCAAATGCCGCTTCCAGGCACGGGTGATCAACTGATCGATCAGCTTGGCATGCGCGGTTATCAACAACGTCGCGCCGCTATTGTTCAGAAAACGCTTTTTTAGATTTTCCCGACCGGTCTGTAACGCGGCACGGAACAGCGGCAAGGGATTCTCACTGCGGGCCACTGAATGGTCGAACTCGCGATGGTGGAACAGGCTCTCCCTGACGCTGGACACGGGACCTCAGGCGCGCTGTAGCGGTGTGGAGATATTCACGGTCTGTCTCCGGGCACGAGAGTTAGAATTTCATGTCCTGATTCCGTGACCAGCACGGTGTGCTCCCACTGCGCGGAGAGAGAGTGGTCGCGAGTGACCACGGTCCAGTTGTCGGGTAGCAATTTTACTTCCTTTTTTCCGGCGTTGATCATGGGTTCAACCGTGAATGTCATGCCGGGCTCCAGCGCCATACCTGTTCCCGGTTGCCCGTAATGCAGGATCTGGGGGTCTTCGTGAAACTCGCGTCCGATACCATGACCGCAGTATTCGCGCACGACAGAGAAACCGTACGCCTCGGCGTGATGTTGGATGGCATGTCCGATATCACCGAGTCGTGTGCCCGGGCGCACGGTCTCGATGCCTTTGACCATGCACTCATGCGTGACCTGGATCAAACGTTTCGCCTGCACCGAGGGTTCGCCGATAATAAACATCTTACTGGTGTCGCCGTGGTAGCCATCCTTGATGACCGTGACGTCGATGTTGATGATGTCACCTTTTTTGAGTTTTTTGTCGCCCGGTATGCCGTGACAGACTTGATGATTCACCGAGGTGCAAATAGACCGTGGATAGCCCTTGTAGTTGAGTGGCGCAGGAATCGCCTCCTGCACGTTGACGATGTAGTCATGACAGATTTTGTCGAGTTCGCCGGTCGTGATCCCCGCTTTGACATGCGGCCGGATCATACTCAGCACGTCGGCCGCGAGCCTGCCGGCTACGCGCATTTTTTCGATTTCGGCGGGAGTTTTAACGGTGACGGGCATAAGCAGTCTGTTACCCGCATATTGTCCGGGAATGACGCTGATTTAAAAAGCCCTTTTGAGTATGTTTTTTAATTTAAACCCATGAAAACATTGTTCTAATGCCCCTCCTTATGGTATAAAGCCGCCCGCAGTTAAAGCAATTGTTGATCCGGAGCTGGTTGTCCAAAACAAATAAGGTGCAAGCCGTCGCTTTCGTGGCTTTTCCGATGATGCAGAGGACGGATCAATAACGTAAATTATTAAGGATTTCGGGTTTTCTCGAGGCGGTAAGAGCCCTTAGAATCGTGTGCGCGAGAGCGAAATCTTGCGGATTCGTTCAAATTGATTCGCGCCGCTTCGATAAAACCCACAACCCTCACGCGGCATCGTCACAGGCATCCGGGTGTCCGACCATTCCTTCGGGAACCGGCCGGATTGATGCATGGGGTCCGCGGCGGAAAAACCCGAAGGAGATATTATGAGCAACGTCACCATGCGCCAGATGCTGGAGGCCGGCGTGCATTTCGGCCACCAGACGAGGTTCTGGCATCCCAAGATGCGCGCCTATATTTTCGGCGAACGCAATCGTATCCATATCATCAATCTGGAAAAGACCCTGCCGCTGTTCAACGAGGCCATGGGTTATCTGACAAAACTCGCTGGCAACGGCGGATCGGTCCTGTTTGTCGGCACCAAGCGCCAGGCGACCGAGATCATCGGCGAGGAAGCCAGCCGATGTGGTTGTCCGTACGTGAATCATCGCTGGCTTGGCGGAATGTTGACCAATTACCGCACAGTCAAGAAATCCATCGAGCGACTGAAAATGCTTGAATCGATACTGGCGGACGAAACCAGCAGTCAGAAGCTGTCCAAGAAAGAACTTCTTACCCTCGATCGTGAGCGTGTCAAGCTCGAAAAGAGTCTGGGCGGAATCAAGGAAATGTCCGGTTTGCCTGACGCCTTGTTTGTCGTCGATGTTGGTCATGAATACATCGCTGTCTCCGAAGCGAAGAAACTCGGCATTCCTGTCGTTGGCGTGGTCGACTCCAACTGCAAACCGGATGGCGTGGATTACGTCATTCCGGGCAACGACGACGCCATCCGTGCGATTCAGCTTTATGCTCGCGCCGCGGCAGACGCCATGCTTGTGGGTCGTGAACAGCATCAGGCCGCGATTGTGTCGGGGGACGACGAATTCATCGAAGTGAAAGATGAGCAGCCCAAGGTAAAAATTACTGCCAGGAAAAAAACTGCGGCCGTAGCTCCGTCAGAAGTCGTTGCCGAGCAAGAGACAGTGGAAGAACCGGACGACAAACCCGCAGACAAACCGGCCGTTAAGGCCAAGCGCACCGTCCGCGCCAAACCTAAGCCCGGCGGGCGATCGAAGAAAGAAGCGCACCCTGGGAAAGAAGAAGATTAACTGACACGAATCATCAAGGGGGCAATGCCCCCTTGATTTTATGCGGTGACGTCGGTCATCGAAATGAAGACGAGGATCACGCATGACTATTTCAGCACAACAGGTTAAGGAGCTCCGCGAACGCACAGGGCTCGGCATGATGGAGTGCAAAGCGGCACTCACGGAAGCAGGTGGAGACATGGATGCCGCGGCCGATCTTCTGCGCAAACGTGCAGGCGCCAAGATTGAAAAGAAGTCTGGACGCATCGCCGCTGAGGGGACAATTAATATATTTGTCAGCCCCGATCACAAGACCGCCGCGATGGTCGAAGTGAATTGCGAAACCGACTTTGTCGCCAAAGGTGAAGAATTTTTGGCTTTTGCCGCTTCAACCGCTGCGCGTGTGGCTAATAAGCAGCCGGCGGACGTTGATGCGCTTTACGCGCTTCCCGGCGGAAACGGTACCCCGGGAACACTCGCGCAAATGCGCGAGGGCCTGGTCATGAAGTTGGGTGAGAAAATCAACGTGCGGCGATTTGAAAATATGTCTGCTGACAAAGGCCTCATCGGCAGTTATGTCCACCATGGCAGCAAGATCGGCGCGCTGGTGTTGCTGGAAGGGGGTGATGAAACCCTTGCCAGAGATATCGCTATGCATATTGCCGCCAGCCGGCCCGAATACATTTCGAAAGAGCAGGTACCGGTTGCGGCCATTGCTAAGGAAAAGGAAATCTTTTCCGAGCAAGCCAAAGACAGCGGTAAATCTCCAGAGATCATTGAAAAGATGGTCATGGGCCGTGTCAATAAGCACCTCAATGAAATTACCTTGCTCGGACAACCTTTCGTCAAAGACCCGGACACCACGGTCGATAAACTCCTGAAATCCAAAGGCGCGATCGTGAAAGATTTTATCCGTTTTGAAGTCGGTGAAGGGCTGGAAAAGCGGTCGAACAATTTCGCTGCTGAAGTGATGGCGACAGCCAAAGGAGCGTAACGCTTGACGAGCGCCTCCGGGGTTCCTGTCTACCGCCGCGTGCTCCTTAAGCTTTCCGGCGAGGCGCTCATGGGCACAGATGCCTATGGGATCAACCGTGAGGTAATCACGCGCATTGCCTCCGAGATCAAGTTGGTAGTCGCCTCCAATATCCAGCTGGCCATCGTGATTGGTGGTGGTAACATATTTCGCGGTATTGCGCCCTCGGCGCAGGGCATGGACAGGGCCACGGCCGATTACATGGGCATGCTCGCAACTGTGATCAATTCATTGGCCTTGCAGGATGCCTTGGAAAAGCAGGATGTCCCCGTGCGTGTGCAATCGGCTCTGCGAATCGACCAAGTGGTGGAACCCTATGTTCGTCGCCGCGCCATACGTCATCTCGAGCAAGGGCGTGTGGTGATCTTTGCGGCGGGCACCGGGAATCCCTTCTTTACCACGGACACGGCGGCAACATTGCGGGGGATGGAAATCGGCGCTGAAGTCGTGCTGAAGGCTACCAAGGTCGATGGTGTGTACGACCGGGATCCGGTGAAACATCCTGACGCAAAGCGCTTTGAAAGCGTCAGTTTCGACGAAGTCCTGGACAAGCGACTGGCCGTGATGGATGCCACCTCCATTGCCTTGTGTCGCGACCAGGATATACATGTCCGTGTATTCTGCATTCACAAGTCCGGCAATCTGATGCGCGTCTGCCGGGGAGAAAATGTCGGCACACTCGTGAAAGGAGGACAGCCATGACGCAGTCGGTTGAAAGCATCAAGAAAGACGCGGAAACGCGAATGGCGAAGTCGGTGGAGACGCTGAAGAATGATCTGGGCAAGATTCGCACCGGCCGTGCTCACCCAGGCTTGCTGGAAAACGTGCGCGTGGATTACTACGGCAACAAGACGCCGCTGAACCAGGTCGCCAATGTTTCAGCTGCCGATGCCCGGACGCTTACGGTGACCCCTTATGACAAGAGTCAGGCGGCGGCTGTCGAGAAGGCTATTCGTGAATCGGACCTCGGGCTCAATCCCATGTCAGCGGGCGCGGTCATCCGAGTTCCTCTGCCGGCGCTTACCGAGGAGCGGCGCAAGGAACTGTCCAAGCACGCCCGTGCCGAAGGCGAGAACACCAAAGTGGCGATCCGCAATATTCGGCGCGATTCCAATCAGCACCTGAAGGAGGCCCTGAAAAAGAAAACCATTACCGAGGACGAAGACAAGCGGGCGGAAGAGGTGGTGCAAAAATTCACGGACCGTTTCATCAGCGAAGTCGATAATCTGGTGACATCCAAGGAAAAGGACATCATGCAGGTGTAATGCGACTTGCACGATCCTGATTGAACTACAATACATTAATCCATGGACAAGAAATCCAAGACTGACACGGCCGCTTTTTTGGCTTCGAAATCGGATATTCCTCAGCACGTGGCGGTGATCATGGACGGTAATGGCCGCTGGGCCAAAAGCCGTGGTTTGCTCCGTATCGCTGGCCATCGCAAGGGCGTCGAGCGTGTACGCGATCTGGTGACCCGATGTGTGGAGAAAGGGATAAAACATCTGACATTATTTGCCTTCAGCAGCGAGAATTGGCGCCGTCCGGCACAGGAGGTCCAGCTGCTCATGGACCTGTTTCTGAGTGCATTGGACAACGAGATCAAGAAGCTTCACAAGAACAATGTGCGGTTCCGCGTAATTGGAGACATCAGCCGTTTCGGCGATAACCTCATTTCACGTATCCGGCAAGCGGAGACGATGACACTGGACAATAAGGCGCTGACCCTGACGATCGCCGCGAATTATGGCGGCCGTTGGGACATTGCGCAGGCCTGTGCGCAACTGGCTCGTCGCGTGCAGAATGGCGAAACCGATCCGGCGACAATCACGGAAGCCAGCCTCGAGCCTTTTCTTAGCCTGGCGGATGCCCCGGAACCGGACTTGTTCATCCGCACCGGCGGAGAGCAGCGCATTAGCAATTTTTTGCTTTGGCAACTCGCCTACACCGAGATGTATTTCACTCCGGTTCTCTGGCCGGATTTCGATCGCGCGCAATTCGAGCAGGCGCTCGCCTCGTATGCCGGTCGCCAGCGCCGTTTCGGTCTGACCGGTGATCAGATCGAAGCCGCGCGCCGTGCTTAAACAGCGGATTCTGACAGCTGTTATTCTGATACCGCTGCTGATGGCGGCGTTGTTCTATCTCCCCCTCTCGTGGATTACTCTGTTTTTCGGTGCATTCATCGCCTTGGCGGCCTGGGAATGGGCCGCGCTCTCTGGCCTGCAACGCATCCCGGCAAAGATGGCTTATGTGATTTGTCTGTTGTTGTTTGGTCTGTTGTCGATGAATGTCATTCCAAACCGAGAGGATCTGGTTTTTTCGCTCTTTAGCGCCACCGCTATCTGGTGGTTGTGGGCACTGGTGGAACTCATGACCCGGAAAGAGATGAACCGTGGGTTGTTCGCCTCGGTGACTGGAAGGCTCGCGGGTGGAATTCTGGTGCTCGTCCCTTTGTGGGTCGCTTCGGTCTATTTGCTTGCCTCAGACGTGAACAGACCGCGTTTATTGCTCTACCTTTTTGTGCTTGTGTGGGCCGCTGATACCGCCGCCTATATTGCAGGTTCCCTCATGGGCAAGACCAAGCTCGCCCCTCATATCAGCCCTGGCAAGACATTGGAAGGAGTTGCCGGCGCGGTATTGGGTGTCGTGCTGCTTGCCTGGCTTTGTGGGACAATACTCTGGGAATACGAGGATTCACGGCTGGCGCTTTGGATCGGATTGTCCGTCATTACCGCATTGATGTCAGTGGTCGGTGACCTGACAGAGAGTAAACTCAAGCGGATTGCCGGAGTCAAAGACAGCGGGAAATTGCTTCCCGGTCACGGCGGTGTGCTGGATCGTATCGACGCACTGACCGCGGCAGTACCTTTATTTGCGTTGGGCACCATTTTCCTTTTTAAGATTTGAAGCATGACCATCACGGCTCGAAATAATTCCAGGGAAAGGCCTGATCACGGCAGCCGTGGGGTCACGGTGCTGGGATCCACCGGTTCCATCGGAATCAATACACTCGATGTTCTTGGACGGCATCCCGAGCGCTACCGCATCATGGCGCTGACAGCCAATACGCAGGTTGACCGCCTATTTGATCAATGCCAACAATTTCTTCCACAAAAAGCGGTCATGCTTGACCCTAGTGCGGCAACGCGTTTGAAGGAAAAATTTCGCCATGAGGGATTGGAGATAGACGTGCTGTCCGGGGTTGATGGTTTGAATACTGTAGCAACCCATCCGCGTTCACACATCGTTGTCGCGGCTATCGTCGGCGCTGCCGGTTTGCTCCCGACGCTCAACGCGGTACGCACGGGTAAACGCGTCCTACTGGCGAACAAGGAATCGCTGGTAATGTCCGGTCATGTTTTCATCGAGGAAGCGCAACGCTGCGGCGCCGAGCTGCTACCAGTGGACAGCGAGCACAATGCTATTTTTCAGTGCATGCCGGATGGATTTCGGGCCGGTACCGCCGCTTCTTCTGTGCGACGCATTTTTTTGACTTGCTCGGGCGGTCCATTCCGTGAGTTATCGCCCGAGTCACTTGTTTCTGTGACGCCGGAGCAGGCATGCGCCCATCCCAACTGGGTCATGGGACGGAAAATCTCTGTGGATTCCGCCACCTTAATGAACAAGGGGCTAGAAATGATCGAGGCTTGCTGGCTGTTCGGTGTGTCGCCCGACCAGATCGAGATCGTCATCCATCCTCAAAGCGTGGTTCATTCGCTGGTCGAATATATCGATGGTTCCGTGTTGGCCCAGTTGGGAAACCCGGACATGCGAACGCCCATTGCGCATGCCCTCGCATGGCCAGAACGCATTGAATCGGGCGTCAAAAGTCTAAACTTGTTCGAAGTTGCGCGCTTGGATTTCGAATCTCCGGATTTAAATCGTTTTCCATGTCTGCGTCTGGCTTATGAAGCGGCGCGTGGCGGTGGAACCATGCCGGCGATCCTGAATGCAGCCAATGAAATCGCCGTCCAGGCATTCCTCGACCGACGCATCGGCTTTACCGATATCCCGTTTATCATAGAGCATACGCTGTCCAAGATTCCCTCCACCCGGGATATTCGTCTCGAATCCGTTCTGTCTGATGATATACGTGCCCGCGAATTGGCGGTCAACTTCATCGCTTCACATGAACCCATCGTAGGTCTAAGGGCAACATGATGGATCTGTTTTTTTTCGCTGGCGCGTTCATCGTAGCCTTGGGTATTCTGATCACGGTGCATGAGTATGGCCATTTTTGGGTGGCGCGCACGCTGGGAGTCAAGGTACTGCGTTTTTCCGTGGGGTTCGGAAAACCGATTTGGTCAAGGCGCGTAGGGAAGGACCGAATGGAATTGGCCATCGGTGCGTTCCCGCTGGGCGGTTATGTAAAAATGCTGGATGAAACCGAAGGAGACGTGCCGGCCTCCGAGGTGAAACGGGCATTCAATCGCCAACATGTGTGGAAACGCATGGCCATCGTGATCGCCGGCCCCTCGTTCAATTTCCTGTTTGCCATCCTGGCTTATTGGGCCATCTTTCAAGTCGGTGTTGATGGCATCCAACCGATTGTGGGAAAAGTGGTTGAGAATTCTATTGCGCAATCAGCCGGATTCAATGCCGGGGACAGGATACTGAGCATCGATGGTAAAGAAGTGCAGAGCTGGGATCATCGTCGATTATATGTTTTCCAGAGGGCGCTTGATCGTGAGCGGATGATGGTGGAAGTGCGTAGCGCGCAAGGACAAATAAAAACATTAGAACTTAATCTTTCGGACTTTCCTGTGGAAGAGGTGAATGCATCATTATTTGAACGCGGCATTGGCCTCATCGGTTATTTTCCAGAAGTGCTGCCAATTGTCGGAGCGATCGAATCCGGTCCTGCCAAGCGTGCGGGTATGAAAGTAGGTGATCGATTGGTAGAAGTTGATTCTCAGCCTGTGACCAGCTGGGAAAAACTGGTCGCCTTCGTCAGTCAGAAGCCCGGCGTACCCATTCACATTGTCATTGAGCGCAATGGGACTCGTCTTGGCTTTGACGTGACACCGGATGCTGTCGAGCAGGGTGACAAGATGATAGGTCGTATTAACATTCGCCCTCAGTTTAGCGAAATTCCCGACGAGATGCGGGTCAAAGTCCGATTCGGCGTTTGGGAAGCATTGACGGAAGGGATCCGTAATACCTGGATGATGTCCACGCTAACGCTGGAGATGCTCTATCGCATGCTGAAACTTGAGGTTTCCACACGCAACATCAGTGGACCCATTACGATTGCGCAATACGCTGGTTACTCCGCGAAGGTGGGAATTGGACAATTCATGTTGTTCTTGGCGGTCATCAGCATCAGTCTGGGTGTGTTAAATCTATTGCCCATTCCGGTACTCGATGGCGGACACTTAATGTATTACATTATCGAAGCCGTAAAGGGGAGTCCGCTTTCTGATGAAATTCTGGCCTGGGGCCAGCAGATCGGAGTGGCCCTGCTTGTCGGTCTGATGGTGCTGGCTTTTTATAATGATCTAACGCGTCTTTTCCTGTAGATGATGGCCGCTTGATTCAGAACAGAACAACGAATGAAAAGATTTATTGCGGCGCTTTTCCTTTTAATACATTTCATTTCCGTCAGCCATGCGATGGAATCCTTCGTGATCAAGGATATCCGCGTCGAGGGGCTTCAGCGCATTTCTGCGGGTACTGTATTTAATTATCTTCCAGTCAAGGTCGGCGACACATTTACCGAGAAGAAGTCCCAGGATGCCGTGCGCGTGCTCTTCAAGACGGGATTCTTCCGTGATGTGCAATTGGAGCGGGAAAAAGATGTACTGATTGTGACGGTGGTGGAACGGCCCTCTATCGCCGGCATCAAGATAATCGGTACTCGCGAAATGTCGGAGGAAGACCTAAAAAAAGGATTAAAGGAAATTGGTCTTGCCGAAGGTCGGGTATTCAATAAATCACTTTTGGATCGCGTGGAGCAGGAATTGCGGCAGCAGTACTTCAGCCGTGGTTATTACGGCGTCAGCATCCAGCCGACCATGACGCCGCTGGAGCGGAATCGAGTCGATCTCAACATTGAGGTTATCGAAGGGAGTGTTGCGCGTATACGTGAAATCGCCCTGGTTGGAAACCAGCTCTTTCCTGACAAGCAACTTCTTAAACTGTTCACGTTAGGCCCCAAGTCTTGGTACGCGTTATTTTCAAGTCGTGATAAATACTCAAAACAGAAGCTCGCGGGAGATCTGGAGCGCCTGAGAAATTTCTACCAGGACCAGGGATTCCTTGAATTCAACATAGATTCCACGCAGGTCTCGATAACACCTGACAAGGAAAGTATTTATATCACGATTAATTTCACGGAAGGCAAAAGATATGTTGTGAAGAGCTACAAGCTCTCCGGAACATTTCCTGTTCCTGAGAGCGTGTTACATGGTCTGATCTCCATCAAGCCGGGAGATGTTTTTTCACGGAAGGCGGTCACGGAAACTACCAAGAAAATATCTGACCGTCTGGCGAACGATGGTTATGCCTTTGCCAACGTAAATGCGATTCCCGATGTCGACAAGGATAAATCTGAGGTTGTTTTCACTTTTTTCATTGACCCCGGTCGGCGTATCTACGTACGGCGAGTCAATTTTGCCGGAAACATCGCCACGCGCGATGAAGTTCTGCGACGTGAAATGCGACAACTGGAAGGTGGATGGTATAACGCTGAGAAGATTCAACGTTCACGTGTGCGATTGCAGCGCCTTGGCTACTTTGATGACGTTAACGTTGAAACTCCGACGGTGGTCGGTGTCGCTGATCAGGTGGACGTGAATATTAACGTAAAGGAACGTCCCACGGGCAATCTTATTCTGGGAGTGGGTTATTCGGACAGTGACGGCCTTCTCTTGAATGCCAGAGTGACTCAGAGCAATCTGTTCGGCACCGGCAAAGAACTCAGTGTCAGTTTCGATAATTCTGCCTCAACCACGAATTACAATATTCGTTATGTTAACCCCTATTACACGAAGGATGGCTTGAGCCGAGGATTCAATATCTTTTCGAGTACTATCGATGCGGCTCTTGCTGACACCGCCGCCTATTCCGCGGATAGTCAAGGAGTGGGAGTTTTTTACGGTATTCCGTTGAGTGAAGATAACAAAGTCGATATTGGCGCCGATGTTGAAAGAATTGATCTTCATGTTAACAGCACCAGCGCCCAGGTGGCCCAAGACTTTGTTGCCGTGAACGGGGATTCCAACACGGTTCTGAAAACAACACTGGGCTGGTCACGCGACACCCTGGATAGCCTTTTGCTACCCACCTCAGGCAGCCTTCAGCGACTAACGGCCGAGATTGCTCTTCCGGGTACCGATATTGAGTACTACAGGCTGACCTATCTTGCAGGACGTTACTGGCCGCTCAGCCCAACCTACACATTTAAGGTAAGGGGGGAGCTTGGCTACGGAAACGGGTATGGCGATCAGGAGACATTGCCGTTTTACAAGAATTTTTATGCTGGAGGCAGCAGCACGGTGCGTGGATTTAGTTCGCGGTCACTGGGTCCGCGGGATACTCTGCCGCCCAATGATCCCATCGGTGGTAACCGGCGTGTTCTGGTGAATGCCGAGCTGCTTTTCCCGCTCCCGGGTTCGACGGTTGATGACAAGTCCATGCGGATCAGCCTTTTCACCGATGGAGGCATGGTATACGGCCCTGGCGAGAAGGTTGATCTCGGCCAGTTGCGCTATTCGGCCGGTATAGCGTTTAATTGGTTTTCACCTGTCGGACCGATCAGCTTCAGTTATGCCATTCCGCTGAACGACAAGCCGGGTGATCGGAAAGAATCGTTCCAGTTCACACTGGGTGTGCCGTTACGATAGACCTTAGGAGGTTGTTTTGCACGCCAGAAACATGATTTTCAGAATCGCCATATGCCTGCTTGGCATTTCCCTTTTCCCGGTATCAGGCCACGCGGCTGACCTCAAGATTGGCTACGTGAATGCCGTCAAGGTTATCGAGGAGGCCCCTCAGGGGGAGGCGGCGCTAAAAAAACTCGAGGCAGAATTTGCACCACGTGACAAGAAGATCGTGGAAATGCAAAACAGGTTGAAAACGCTTGAGCAGGACCTGGAAAAAAATGCCCTACTATTGAAAGACACCGATCAACGCTCCAAGGAATTCGAAATCGTTTCGTTGAAACGTGATTTGCGCCGCGCTACACAGGAATTCCGCGAGGATTACAATTTGCGACGCAACGAGGAGCTGGCCGCGCTACAGAAAATTGTGCAAAAAACAATCGCTGAAATTGCCCGGCAGGAAAACTACGATCTCATACTGGAAAGCGCTGTTTACGCCAGTCCCAAGGCGGATATTACTGATAAGATATTGAAGAAATTGGGGAAGAGATAGCGCAAGATGGCCGTCTCGCTTGCAGAGTTGGCACGACAGTTTCACGGCAAAGTGAAAGGTGATCCTGAGTTAACGATCAATCGCGTCGCTTCACTCGAAAGTGCCGGTCCGGGCGATATCGCTTACCTCAGCGATAGAAAATATCTGGCGAAGCTGGCCAAGACAGCTGCCGGGGCGGTGATCGTGACGGAAGCCGATGCCAGTCATTTCTCCGGGCCTGCGTTGATTGTGAATGATCCGCATCTATGTTTTGCGCGCGTGGCTCAATTCCTGAATCCATTCCTCAAGTTCTCGCCGGGTGTGCATGCCACCGCCGTGATTGAATCCGGGGCGCAGGTGGCGGCGACGGCGTGGATCGGACCTCATTCCGTTGTTGAGGCTGGCGCCAAGATCGGGGATGATGCCTTTGTTGGGCCGGGTTGTTTCATCGGAAAAGGCGCTGAGCTAGGTGCGCGTAACCGACTCATCGGGCATGTGACCATTGGCGAACGTTGTGTTTTCGGGACGGATTGTGTGATTTATCCTGGAGCAGTGATTGGGGGCGACGGCTTTGGTTTCGCCCGGAATGGAGAGCGATGGCAGAAAGTGCCGCAGCTCGGCCGTGTTGTGATGGGTAATGACGTGGAAGTGGGCGCCAATACGACCATTGACCGGGGTGCGCTGGATGACACGGTAATTGGCAATGGCGTCAAGCTGGATAATTTGATCCAGATTGCCCATAACGTGCAAATCGGCGACAACACAGCCATTGCCGCCTGCGTAGGCATCGCTGGCAGCACGATAATTGGCCAGCGCTGCACGTTGGGCGGCCAGTCAGGCATTGTCGGGCATCTGGAAATCACGGATGACGTACACGTGACAGCAGGATCCTTGGTGACGAGCTCAATCCGAGAAGCGGGTGTATATTCATCGAGCCTTAAGGCCATGCCAGTGGATAAATGGCGGCGTAACGCGGCGGTGCTGCATCGGCTGGAAGAGATGTCACAGCGGCTGAGAAAAATTGAGGAAAGTCTAGAACTGCGTTCGAAGGAGCACAAGAATTGAACACTTTGGATATCCATGAAGTTCTCAAATATCTTCCCCATCGCTATCCTTTCCTTTTGATCGATCGCGTTCTCGTGTTCACGAAGGACGAATCGTTGACGGCCATCAAGAACGTCACGATCAACGAGCCTTTTTTTCAGGGGCATTTTCCGAATCGCCCGGTCATGCCCGGCGTGCTGATGATCGAGGCCATGGCGCAGGCCTGCGCTATCCTTTCTTTCAAGAGCATGGATACCCTGCCGTCAAAAAACTCTATTTTTTACTTTGTTGGAATTGACAAGGCACGCTTCAAGCGTCCGGTCGAACCCGGCGACCAATTGGTGATCAACGTATCCACCAAGCGCCAAATGAAAGGTATTTGGCAATTTGAAACCAATGCACGGGTAGGTGATGAGTTATGCTGCACCGCCGAATTAATGTGCACTTACAAGGAAATCTAGTTGATCCACCCTCAGGCCATTATTAACCCGGGCGCAAAGATAGGAAAAAACGTCCAGATTGGCGCCTTCAGTATCATCGGCGCGGAAGTCGAAATAGGAGATGGGACTTGGATCGGCCCACACGTCGTGATCAATGGTCCAACCCAAATTGGGCGTGACAACCGTATATATCAGTTTTGCTCGCTGGGGGAGGGGCCGCAACACCTGGGTTACAAGAGCGAGCCGACCTTATTGGAAGTCGGTGATCGGAATATCATCCGGGAGTACTGCACGTTCAACCGTGGCACCGTAGGGGGTGGCGGTGTAACCCGGATGGGAAACGATAATTTCATCATGGCCTATTGCCATGTAGCGCATGATTGTCGTGTCGGGCAACACACGATTTTCGCCAACGGAACCAGTCTTGCCGGCCACGTTCATGTGGAAGATCAGGTAATTTTTGGCGGGTTTACGATGATTCATCAGTATTGCCATGTCGGTGCGCATTCCATGACTGGAATCAGCACTGTGACCTTCAAGGATATTCCGCCATATCTACTCGTTTCTGGAAATACCGCGATTCCTCATGGGTTGAATATTCGGGGGCTAAAGCGCCGGAATTTTTCCGAACAATCCATCAGTTCTCTACGACAAGCCTATAAACTGCTATACAAATCCGGTTTGCGATTCAGTGAAGCCATCGAAAGGATAGGACAGATGGCTGACCCAACCCCTGAGGTCAGACATTTTCTCGATTTTATCAAGCGATCAGAACGCGGGATTGTTCGTTAATCCGTGGCGCCCAAGCCTGTGACAAGGATTGGGATTGTCGCCGGTGAAGTTTCCGGCGATTTTCTGGGTGCAGGGCTGATGCGCGAAGTCAACAAGCAGTTACGCGCCGTGTCTTTTGAAGGCATCGGGGGACCGCAAATGCAAACCCTGGGTTGCCGCAGCCTTTATCCCATGGACCGCCTATCCATCATCGGATTCGACAGTCTCGACAAATACCCTGAAATCTTCAGTATACGGAACAAACTTGTCGATCATTTTCTGGCCAATCCACCGGATCTGTTTATTGGTATTGATGTTCCTGATTTTAATCTCGGTCTCGAAGAAAGGTTAAAATCCGCCGGGATTCCGACCATGCACTATGTCAGCCCCACCGTTTGGGCCTGGCGCGGTTATCGGATTAGAAAAATCCGACGCGCGGTGGATCATATGCTGGCACTCTTTCCTTTCGAGGCCAATTATTACCGCAAGCATCATGTGCCAGTCACGTACGTGGGGCACCCACTGGCCGATCAGATTAACCTGCGTTGCGATGTGGCCACCGCACGTCGCGTACTCCATCTTCCTTCCAAGGCTATGATCATTGCACTGTTGCCGGGGAGTCGTAGCAGCGAACTCAATCGGCACGCCGATCTCTTTGTTAAAACGGCAATATGGTTATACAAACGTCACCCGAACGTTCATTTTGTCGCTCCATTTGTCAGCACGGATACCCGGCTGATATTTGAGAATGCGCTGCTTCGACAGGGCGCCTGGTTTTTACCGATCACAATCGTTGCCAATGAATCGCGCGAGGCCATGGCAGCAGCGGATATTGTGCTGTTAGCCTCAGGGACAGCCACCCTGGAAGCAGCGCTACTCAAAAAACCTATGGTTGTTACCTATAAAATGTCTTGGTTATCTTACTTGCTGGTCTTGCCATTCTTGCATGTGAATCTGTATGCGTTGCCAAACATCCTGGCGGGAAGGAAAATCGTTCCAGAATTGATACAAAGCAAAGCAGCACCAGAAAAACTGGGTGTTGCCGTGGAAAACTACTTGACCCATCGCGCCAAAGTGCATGCACTGCGTGCGGTTCTTTCGGGCATTCATCATTCCTTGCGTCGTAATGCCAACAAACGTGCGGCCGAGGCGATAATTAAGATGCTTAAATCGCGAAAGCCGATCTCGCGCAGGACCTCTCCAGGAACAGCTTCATGATTTCTATTTCAGGAATTCGATTGCTTGTCGCCGGTGTCGATGAAGCGGGCCGGGGACCGCTGGCAGGCCCGGTCATAGCTGCTGCCGTAATTCTGGAGGCAGATAATCCTATTGAGGGACTGGCCGATTCTAAGACTCTGACGGCCGAGCGGAGAGAAAGACTGTCAGAACTGATCCGGGAACGTGCCTTATGCTGGACTCTGGGTCGCGCGGAGGTAGAGGAGATAGATAGACTGAATATACTTCAAGCCACCATGCTCGCCATGAAGCGTGCGGTGGCGTCACTTCCCCTTGCTCCCGGTCTGATCAAGATAGACGGCAACAACGCGCCACAAATGGATTATCCGGTTCAGACGATCATCCGGGGCGATGCCAGTGTCCCGGCCATTTCCGCTGCCTCCATTATGGCCAAGGTCGCACGCGATGCCGAGATGATTGAATGGGACAGGATATACCCTGGCTATGGGTTCTCAGTTCACAAGGGCTATCCCACCCGGACCCACATTGATGCATTAATGAAGCAGGGAGTCAGCCCCATTCATCGACGCAGTTTTGGGCCCGTTCGGGAGGCGTTGGCTGCGACCCGTTCTGCCTTCCTTTGATCTGAGTAGGGGTGTTAGTTCGAGAGTGAAAACCGGATAAATTAAATAAACAGGCAAACGTCGGATTTGGCGGCTATTGGCAGGAAAGTGGCTGCGCCGACGTAATCCTTTACCTCCGGGATGAATTCATCCTTGGAAAATCCGAATACATCCACGGTCATTTGGCAGGCGATAAGTTTGACGTCGGCTTCAATGCAGAGTTCACGTAGCTCGGGAATGCTGGCCACGCCTTTATTGCTGAATGTCTTTTTCATCAACATTGTGGCCATCTTTTCGAATCCCGGGATGCCGGCCATGATGAGGTTCGGCATGGGCCAGGCGAAATTCTGAAACCACTTCGGTCCAAATGGCATCTTCATCGGCATGGCCGGGTTGCCGAGAGGACTGACTTCCGCCCCAAGATCCTTTTTCAGGAGTAAGAGGCCATAAAAAGTGAAGAAAATGGACACATCCCATCCCAATGCCGATCCCGTGGACGCAAGAATGAATGGGGGATAAGCCCAGTCCAACGTACCCTTGGTGGCTATGATCGCCATACTTGGCGTCTTGTTGGCTTCGATTTCCTGCAGTTTCTTGGGTAGCACCTTGTCGAGGTGTTTGCTGATTAACTGCTCGATACTGGCTTCTTGCATCATGGTAGACATATAGTGTCCTTGAAACGTGATTCCACTCTGAGAAAAGAATTAGTGATTTATGGATCCGCCCGCAGGGGGAACGTCTGTTTAACCACTCGTAGCCTTAAGTGTGATGGCTATCTGACTTTATTAGTAATTTAGATATGAAGAGTGAGCTAATATGCTGAGGCCGGTTTTAATAGTCAAGCTTAGAGATTTACTGATCTCTTCAAAAGATCTGGCACAGCCTGGATAGCGTCATCGATTTCAAGTCTTTAGGATATCCGGGTATCATGTTGAAAGACTTATGGAATTACGTTTTATCCAGAATGGGTGATCCGGGGCAAGGCAAGGTTCAAAGGGTCGAATGTATTATTGTTTATATACGATATTTTGCGGTGGGAGGATACCGGATCACCTGTTTTCACCGGGAAATCCCCTCCAAGTTGGCAATATCAATTCCAGGAAACCAGGATTATTCAAATACTTGGTTCTATTTCCGGCAGCCATAGTCGCAGACCTAGAATGACTGAGAAAACGATACTGGTAACAGGCGGTGCAGGATTCATTGGATCGAATTTTGTCCTGAACTGGATCAACCAGGAAGGCTCACCGGTAATTAATCTTGACAAACTGACCTACGCCGGCAACCTCGGAAACCTGTCTAGCCTGAAAAACGACAAGAGGCACATCTTTGTAAAAGGGGATATCAACGATCGGACGCTGGTCCAGGAACTGCTAACTCGACACCGACCATGGGCGATTGTGAATTTTGCAGCGGAAAGCCATGTCGACCGCTCCATCCACGGGCCTGAAGATTTCATCCAGACCAACGTGAACGGCACTTTTCATCTACTCCAGGAAACCCGGGCCTATCTGGAAACGCTTGAGGGAGAAGAAAAAAACGTCTTCCGGTTTCTGCACATTTCGACGGACGAAGTTTACGGTTCGCTAGGTCCGGACGATGCCCCATTCACGGAATCAAGCCCGTATACACCAAACAGTCCTTATTCTGCCTCCAAAGCCGCCTCGGATCACCTGGTCCGCGCCTTTCATCACACCTATGGCCTGTACACACTGACATCCAATTGTTCCAACAATTACGGACCCTATCAATTTCCAGAAAAACTTGTGCCTTTGATAATCTTGAACGCCTTGAACTGGAAACCCCTGCCGGTCTACGGTGATGGCCTTAATGTCCGCGACTGGTTGTACGTGCAGGACCATTGTGAGGCGTTGCGAATTGTATTGGCGCAAGGGAAATCGGGCGAGGTTTATAACATTGGCGGGGGCAACGAACGAAAGAATATTGACGTTGTTCAGACAATTTGCTCCCTGCTCGACGAGTTACGGCCTGTTTCTGGGCAGAAGTACGCCTCACTCATATCTTTCATTAAGGATCGACCGGGGCACGACCGGCGTTATGCGATTGATGCTCGCAAGATAGGCCACCAACTCAGATGGAAACCGGAAGAGACCTTTGAAACGGGAATTCGCAAAACCGTGCAATGGTATCTCGATAACATGGAATGGGTGAAAAGTATAACCAGCGGTGATTATCAGCGTTGGCTGGAAAAAAATTACGGTAACCGGGGGACGGCATGAAGGGAATCATTTTGGCGGGCGGGTCGGGAACGCGGCTCTATCCGGTGACGCAGGCTGTTTCCAAGCAGTTATTGCCGGTCTACGACAAGCCGATGATCTATTACCCCCTGTCCACTCTGATGCTGGCGGGAATCAGGGATATTCTGGTCATTTCGACTCCCCGGGACATCAGCCGGTTTGAGCTGCTGCTGCGGGACGGCAAGGAATGGGGGCTGAATATTTCCTATGCGGCGCAACCTCGCCCCGAGGGTATTGCCCAGGCATTCATTATCGGCGAGACATTTATCGGTAAAGATCCCTGTACATTGATACTGGGCGATAATATTTTTTACGGTCACGAGTTAACTTCTGATCTGCAGGCCTCCGCGCGTAATAAAACAGGGGCCACCGTCTTTGCCTATCCGGTGCAGGAACCTGAACGTTATGGCGTTATCCAGTTTGATACCTCGAAAAAAGCGTTGTCCATTGAAGAAAAACCAAAGCAGCCCAAATCCCGTTATGCGGTGACCGGTCTCTATTTTTACGATAACCAGGTGACCAGCATTGTGAAGTCGCTAAAACCCTCCGCGCGCGGTGAGCTGGAAATCACCGATGTGAATAAAATCTATCTTGAAAAGGGACTTCTGGAGGTGATAGTCATGGGACGTGGCAACGCCTGGCTGGACACGGGTACTCACGAATCACTACTCGAAGCGTCACTCTTCATCGAAACCATCGAGAAGCGGCAAGGACTCAAGATTGCCTGCCCAGAGGAAATCGCCTACCGCATGAATTTCATCACGGCGGAACAACTCGAAAAACTGGCCGGCCGCATGAACCGGAATGATTATGGCCAATATCTGCTCGCTATACTGCGGGAACGGGTGTTCTGATGAAAGTCTTCCGGACCGACATCCCGGAAGTGCTGGTCATGGAACCGAAACTCTACACGGATGCACGGGGTTATTTCTTCGAAAGCTTCAACAAGAAAGCCATGCAAGAGGCAGGAATCGTTGCCGATTTTGTTCAGGATAACCACTCGCATTCGGCAAAAAATGTGCTGCGCGGTCTGCATTATCAAATTAAACAACCGCAGGGTAAGCTGGTGCGAGTGGTGGCGGGCGAAATATTCGATGTGGCGGTGGACATTCGCCGGCGCTCGCCGACGTTTGGACAATGGGTTGGAATGAACCTGTCGGTGGATAACAGGCAAATAATGTGGATCCCGCCGGGATTCGCCCATGGTTTCCTGGTTCTATCGGAAATCGCCGAGGTTCTCTATAAGACGACCGATTACTGGGCACCACAATTCGAGCGCACCATCGCTTGGAACGACAGCCATTTGGGGATCGCCTGGCCGACGGCAGGGGAACCGCAGTTATCTGCCAAAGACAGGGCGGGAGCGGTATTCAGCGCCGCGGAGATATTTGAGTGACAAAAATTCTACTGACCGGGAAAAACGGCCAGTTAGGATGGGAGTTGCGGCGAACACTCGTGCCTCTCGGCGAAGTCGTGGTTCTGAATCGCGATGAGATGGATCTTGCCAACCCAGATTCCATCAGAACTGCGATCAGACGCATCCAGCCTGATCTTATCGTCAATGCTGCCGCCTACACCGCCGTCGATCAGGCGGAATCGGAGCCCCAACTGGCCATGGCCATCAATGGTCTTGCCCCAGGCATTATGGCTGAAGAAGCCAAACGGCAGAACGCCGGCATCATTCATTTCTCCACGGATTACGTATTTGACGGCACGGCGGATCGCCCTTACCGCGAAGACGACACACTCAACCCCCTCAACGTCTACGGAAAGACGAAACTGGCCGGTGAGCGAGCCATCCAGGCCGCTGGAGTGCCGCACCTCATATTACGGACAAGCTGGCTCTATGCCGCCCGCGGCAGGAATTTTCTGCTGACCATTCTCAGGCTTGCAGGCGAAAGAAAAGAACTAAAAATCGTCGATGATCAGATAGGTACGCCAACCTGGAGCCGTTTGTTGGCAGAAATCACATATCAAATTGTGACGCAGTTTATATCACCTCGATCCCGCCCGGTTGTCCAGATGGCGGAGACCAGCGGCATTTACCATGCGGTTTCCGCCGGATCGGCGTCATGGTACGGCTTTGCCAAAAAAATACTGGAAATCGCACATGATCACGTCGTGCGGGAAATGCCGAAATTAATTCCCATAGCAACATCTGATTATCCCTTGCCGGCGGCAAGACCACGGAACTCCTGTCTGTCAAATGAAAAAATTACACGTACCTTTGGATTGGCTGTTCCTTCCTGGGAAGAGTCCCTGACGTTGTGCCTAAATGAATTGTACGGAAAACAGGTGACGTAGCCTTCTCCCAGGTAAAAAAATGTTCGCTAGTATTGATATTTGGCGGGATAACCTTGATCTCATCTTTTCATCCCATTCTTCGCTTGCGGCGGTATCCCATTTCTCCATGGCCGACCTCACACTCCTTGTCGTGGTCCACGGGATTGGGGGGTTCTGGCGCGTTTGCTGGCATCGACGCATGTCCTTGCCCTGGGGGGTGGAGTATTGCGCGTCACCATATCGAACCGTGATGCCAGTGGCTGGGATGTCCTAGGCGAATGGTGCCGGTGAAGTTCTTGCCAGCATGGCTTTTCCGGCGCGTGCGCCGAAAGGTCATGGATTCATAGATGTAATCCAACGTGAAAGAAGGCGAGCATAGGTTACTTATTGCCACGCACGCTTCAACGAAATCAGCCAATAACGATGGAGTATTCGTTTCTAGTTCGATGCAAGCATCGGTGGCAGGCGGGCTATTATCAATAGCTTGCGTTTGCCACCTCCCTCATCATTGCCAAACATTTTCAGCAGAGGTTCAAGTTCACCGATACGGGCACGCGGTAAAGCAAAGCCGCTTATCTGTAGCTGCCCCGTACGGAGTTGCACTTGTCCCTGTCCCGTCAACTCAAGGTCACCGCGAAGGGTAGTGAGCCTGAGATTGGCGATCGTGTCCGCCCCTGTGATATCCAGACGGTAATCCCCAAGCGGTTGAACGCTGGAAAGGCTGCTACCGGCGTTCAGCCATTCCATCTGCGCGGCGCCTTCCATTTGTTCCGCTGTCACCAACAGTGCCGACGTCCTGATTTTGACTCTTCCCTGAGGGCTGATCAGCGATAGTGGTGCGTGCAGTTGACCCACAAAAGCCGCAGGGAATTCTATATCGGTGTCTAGGAGCTTGAAACTGGTCCTCGTCAGCTGCAACGTAGTCGTTATCCGTTTATCCTGGTGATGAGTTTGCAAGGCCACCTGAACGTGTCCGGTAAGCAGCCAGAAAGGGTTTATTTGCCACCTGGCTTGGCCGAGATCATGCGGTGTCGTTGATGGGTAATAGAAGACCACGCGTCCATTCCCGTTCCACAAACTGCCGGCGATGGGATCGATTTGCACGCTGCCCTGAGTGTAGCGATTCAGTCCCCAGGCAAACCAGAATGCCGGCAGTTCAACGATGAGAAAGAGAAGATAAAAAACAATTCCGAAAATGCTATATAGCAACCAGCGCCTTTTGCTCATCCACCCGCACCCCGAAGGACAAGTCGCGCGTTCACGGTTCCGACAGCCGGTTGTGCCTCGAATGTGGCTTTTTCCAAGCGCACGCCACCCTGTGTCTGAAGGCTGGTGAGCCAGGTGATCAGCGCATTGAAGTGCACATCATTGAGAGTCAGGCGTGCGCCATTGACGCCGTCCGGTTCCATGCGAACGATTCGACCTCGAATGCCGTTGGCGGTGGCGGACTGTTCCAGGGTGGCGAGTAGATTTCCACCAGAAACCGGAACGCGACCGCTGGCGCGCAGTTGTTTGATTTCCATGGCTTGCACTCTCATCTGGGTCAGTTGAACTTTTCCCTGCGGCACGGACACACGTAGCTTGGAAAGTTCGCCTTGCATCGGCACCCACAAGGAAAGATAAAGGACCAGCAACAGTGCGATACCTCCACCGATAAGCAACCAACGATCGCGCAGCGGCAGTCCGCGCAAACGATCCAAGGAGATGCTGCCTAGCAGTTGCTTAATCATGTGCCCGCCCGTCCGGTCCGACTCAGGCGCAACCGACCCTCGATCCCCGAAGGAGTGCTGTTGGCCCCGACGACTTCTACTGATATACCGCGCGCCGCGAGGGCAGTTTTGATTGTTTCCATAGTCTGGAAATCCGGCAAGGTAAAATCAATGGTCAATCGGGATTCACCATATTGAATACCGCGCAGGATTATTTGCGGATTAGCCTGGATCACCGGCGCGATGCTCCCCAGCAGCGGGAGGACATCGGCCTGCCCGGTTTTTCCGCTTTTTCCCTGTAGTTCGCTGTGCAGCCGTTGCATCTGCAGTGCCGGGTCCTGCACGACTTGGGCGTCAGGAAAGGTACTGCGAAACACCTGGGTCATCTCCGAGCGTAATTTCTCATGGGTATTTTTCAGACTCCACCATTCCCAAGTATTGAATCCGAGACTGCCGACCATCCAGATTCCCAGCATGATGGCAGCCGGTCGCAGACCGGGCAGCATTTCCTGTAATTGATGAGAAGGCGCGAAGCTCCCCTGCAAAAGATTTAGCGCCGGTACGGATTCATGGTATCCCGTCCAAAAATCCTGCTTCTGGATACTTAGGGGTAATTTGAGCTGAGAAGCCCAGGAATCCTGTACAAACCCGGAAGGGGGATGAATGATCGTCAGTCCTGACGGGGCACTGGGTTTATCCTGAACTTCGCGCAAGCACATTTCCAGCAACGGCGGTGCCACACCGCCGCTACCGGCTGCGGAGGTAAAACCGGAGGCCATGCCAGTGCGAACCCAGATGTCATTTCCGTGAAAGGTCGCCGACCAGGTTCCGGGTTCGAGCGGGATCGCGAGCAGCGCGGGACAGAATCCGGTCGGGCGCAGCCCGGCTTCGTTCAACTGCGCCAGCCAGGCCTGCATGCGTTCCTTGGCCGTGACCGCCACGGCGAGGCTGCCGTCTTCGAGAATTCTGTAGGAAAAATGCAGTTGTTCCGGCTCTCCGACAAGCTGATCTTCGAGCGCGTAAGGAAGGGCTTGCTGGATTTTGGTTCGCGAGCGCGTTGGCAGGGTCACGCGCGTCAGCAGGGAGTCGGAGGGCGGTGTCCAGACATGCACACGTGTCATGTTGCTCACACCCGGGATTTGGTTCAATTCCGTCACTTGTCCGTGCGGGGCCGCTCCGGCACCATCGCGCAGGCGCCAGTGGACGGTGCCTCGGCGCTCCGGCCATCCTCGTGGAAGGAGCAACTCCAACGTGTCTCCCCGACGAGAGAACGACTTCTGCAGCCCCCGCCACCATGAGGCGGCGGACAGCTTGCGCGATTTGAAGGTCATTTGCGAAGCAGTCATGGAATTACTGGTTAACTGTATTTATGGATTCCATTATATCTTCCCGCCAGCCGGCTTTTCCGGATTTTCTCCGGCCTTCGATTCAGTACTGACGATCCAGCCAGGCAGGCGCTGGCTGTGCCACACGGCGTGGATTGATTCTTTGTCTGCACCCCGCTGAATCAACGCCTGAGTCGTGCGCTGATAGCGGCCGAACAGGGTTTCAATGGTAATTTCAAAATAACTGCTTTTGACCCCAATGTGAACCGGTGGGAGAGTTTTCCCGCCTGCCAGTTCCTGGAGCTTGGTCGTGAGTTTTGCTTGATCCTTATAGGGCCGTTGTTGGTACAGCTGCTCGACGGCGGAGGACGGCAGGGTGTAGAACACCGCGGCCAGTATTTCTTGTGGCGCCGTGTTGACGTTGATTTCGGTGGGTTGAGGCAAGGCGGTCACCCAAGGCAGCAATTTCTCGATCATCTCCGGTGTGAAGCCACGTATCAACCGCAATTCCTCCACACTTTGCAGTGGCTGGTTGGCTGCGCGATACGGGGTTTTCATCTGCAAATAATCAATATCCTCTGCACCGGCGGGCCGGGCATTGCTGTCACTATCAATCCAGTCAATCACGGAATCAGAGAGGTTCGGATCCAGCAAGAGTGTTTTGAGCAAATGCTGAAAGGTGCCAATGTCCGGCGGACTCGGTTGATTGTTCCGTACCAAATTGTTCAGATTGAATTTGCTCTGGGCGTCGATGATCTGTCCCGTGACCAGGCCGCCTTCGACGGGAATTGGCGGGAGTTTTCTGGCCCAATCTTCTGTCAGATCGTCGCTATTGCTTTCATTAGCGTCTTTGGCAAGGATGGTGATAACCCACTCCTGCGCACCGGCGCGGACAACTTCGGCTTGAGCACGATCCGTGAAGTTCTCGGACTGCCGTTGCCAGATTTGTTGATCGAGTCCCAGATATGCCGCCGTGGTAGCCGCGACCGCAACCACCAGCATCGCGGTGATCAGCGCCAGGCCACGTTGTTGAAACACCGGCTTGAAATATTGATTAGCCATTGACCAGCATCAACCTGGTGAATTCGCCTCGTCCCGTGAGTTTCAGTTTGACTTCGACGCCACGGGGCAGGATTTCGGAAATGCCCTCGGCTGGCCACACATCAATCCAGGCACCCGCCGGGGCGTAAAAGCGGACACGAAATTCCTCGACATTTTTGAGAATCGGGGTTTCGACCGGGGCGGTTTGTGGGCCCAGATCAAGCACCGGCCAGGTGAGCCGCATGAGCGTGCCGTCAACCAGCCGATATCCTACCCGCTGCAAGTCGGGACGTGTATTGTCCCCGAATGAAAGTACGCCACCGCGCGTTAATTCCACGCTCGGTTGTGCGATAGCGCGTATATCTGTCGGTTGTCCGCGAAAGGCGGGTTGAGCAAAACCAATGACATCGCGAATGGAGCGCTCACGTGCCTGGGAGAAATCTTCCTCCATACGGGCGAAAGTGATCGAAAGCGATCGCCAGAAATTATGCTCGGACTCCAGGCGCGCCCGGTCATTCATCAGACGGATGAGGCTTCCGTAAGCGATGGCGGAAATCAGAGCAAATATCCCGATAGCCACCAGCAGCTCCAGCAACGTAAAACCTTTTTCTCTTTTCATCTGCCTTAAGTTCCGGAATTGCGCAGGAAGCCCACCAGCTTCGCTTGTGTGTTCGGGCTGTCAGTATCCCGGCGAACGGTAATTTCGATCCGTCGGATTCGCGGTTCGGGGGTAGTGGAAACCTGCTCGCGCCAAAACCATTGTTCGCCGCCTATTTCTGCCTCTCCCTCCTTGGTGTCCGGGGACGGCCAATTGCGACGTATCTGGTGTTCGGTCAGGCGGTTTTGGGCCACCCAAAGTGCTACATTGCGCTCGCGCAAGGCAATCGTGGTGTCCACGGCTTGGCCCATGGTGCGCAGAACCGCGACCAAGGCAATCGCTAGCACCGCCAGCGCCACCAGCACTTCCACTAAGGTAAATCCACGGTCCGATCGGTGCATCATGCCTTTTCCGGTTTAAGCAGGGATTGTGCCGTGATTTCCCCCGTCGACTTGCCTTCCACCTGCCAGCGTGAATCGCCACGCTTGAAGGTAATCGTAAACGGTGGAAGCTCACCAGTCGGAAGAAGAATCAGACGGGGTTTTTCAATATTCTCCTGGCCCTCGATGTTGACGGATGAAACGATGATATCGGGGGGCATGGCTCGCTCGCGAAAAATCCCATTATCCCCGATCGGCCTGAACTGGCGGTTTTCATCCAGCATCTGAAAATAATAGCGTTGGCGTTCGACCGTCACGGCGTATATTTTTCCCTGCAAGATCGCTTCCTGTTGCGCAGTTTGCAGCAGCAGGGCCAGTCGGTGGGCCTCGTCACGCACTGGCGTATCCTGATCGGGATTTAGGTTTACCGTGACAAGCCCGAGAATGATCACGATGACCAGCATCACGACCGCTACTTCGATCAACGTGAATCCCGATAGCCGGCGCGGGATAATCATTTACGTTTCAATAATCAATATTCCAGGACCCGATGTCGGCATTCACCCCTTCGCCGCCGGGTTGGCCGTCCGCCCCATAACTGAATATGTCGATTTCACCTTGCAGCCCGGGATTGAGGTATTGGTAATCGTTTTTCCACGGATCCTTGGGGAGCCGATCGAGGTAACCGCTGCTTTTCCAGTTACGCGGGATTTCGCCAGTTTCCGGTTTTTTCACCAGCGCCTGCAGACCCTGTTCCGTCGAGGGGTAAACGCCGTTGTCCAGACGATAGAGCTTGAGCGCATTGTGAATAGCCTGGATGTCGCTCTTGGCGGCGATGATACGGGCCTGATCCGGACGGTCCATGATGCGTGGGACGATCAGGGCCGCGAGAATACTTAAGATGACCACGACAACCAAGACTTCAATGAGCGTGAAGCCCCTGGGAGCATGTGGTAACCGGATCATGCGTTTCATAAGGTCCTCATTTTATCAGTTGATTCATTTCAAATATCGGTAACAGGATGGCCAGGACGATGAATAAAACGATGGCGCCCATCGCCAGGATAAGCACCGGTTCCAGCAGCGCCGTCAGTGCCCGCACCCAGTTTTCCAGCTCCCGCGTCTGGGCCGCGGCGGCGCGTTCCAGCATCTGATCAAGTTTGCCAGTAGCCTCGCCACTGGCGATCAGGTGAATCACCATGGGTGGAAAGAGCTTGGTCTTGCCCAGCGACCGGGAGAGGCTGCCGCCTTCGCGCACTTGACGCAGCGCGCCTTCCACCGCGGCGCGCATCGGAAGGTTGGTGACGACCTGCACAGAAGACTGCATGGCGTTGAGCAGAGGGATTCCGCTGGCCGTCAGAATACCGAGCGTGCTTGAAAGACGTGCCGCATTGGTACCGCGCAACAGCCGCCCCACCAAGGGGGTGCGCAATAGAAGAGAGTGCCATTGAAGGCGCAAATGCGGCTCCCGCAGGGCTAGGCGAAAAGCGACAATGACGGCCACCGCCATCAACAACCACCACCAGCCGCCGGCACGCAGGGAATCGCTTACGGTAATGAGAATTTGCGTAATAAGCGGCAATTCCTGCCCGGTATTTTCAAAGACCCGTGTGACCTGCGGCACGACATAAACCACGAGACCGATGACCACGGCCGTGGCGACGAGGGTGACGAGCGCCGGATAAATGAAGGCGAGAATGACTTTTTGCTGAAGGGCCTGACGACTTTCGGTGTAATCCGCCAGCCGCTCCAGCACTTGGTCGAGCTTGCCTGACTGCTCGCCGGCATCCACCATGCTGCGAAAGATTTCCGGGAAAGACTCCGGAAATTGCCCCAGGCTGCGTGCCAGCGATTGTCCCTCCAGCAGGCGTGTGCGTACCCCGGCCAGCACGGCGCGGGAGCGGGCGGTTTCCGTCTGCTCGATGAGCGCGTTAAGGCATTCTTCGATGGTGAGCCCGGCATGGATGAGGGTTGCAAACTGACGCGTCAATAGAGCCAGTTCGGAGCCGGGAATTCCGCGATTTAGGGATAAACGCCAGCCGCCACGGCGAGATTCAGCCTGCTTGTCGATGACTTCTACCTGCAGCGGTGTCAGTCCCCGTTCGCGCAACGCCGCTCGCACCTGGCGTTCAGCATCACCTTCCATCACGCCTTTAACGGCGTGGCCCATGCCATTGAGCGCCTGGTATTCGAAGGCGGCCATGATTATTCGCGCGTCACGCGCAGGACTTCTTCAAGGCTGGAAACGCCCGCGCGTACCCAGCGCAGGCCGTCGTCACGGATGTTGCGCATGCCGCGCGTCCGCGCGTAGTCACGCAATTTTCCTTCTGAAGATCCATCGTGAATCAGTGTGCGCAGATTGTCGTCAATGCTTAAGAGTTCGTAAATCCCGGTCCTGCCCTGATAACCCGTGCTGGCGCAGGCGCTGCAGCCTTCCGGCATGTAAATGGTTCTCGTCCCGGATTCGCTTTTGCCGGCATAAAGCAGTTTCATTTCGGCCACGTCGGGCGCGTGTTCCCGCCGGCACACCGGACAAAGTTTGCGTACCAAGCGTTGGGCCAACACCCCCAGCATGCTGGAGGCCACGAGAAAGGGCTCCACCCCCATGTCCACCAGGCGTGTCACAGCACCGACTGCATCATTGGTGTGCAGGGTGGCCAGGACCAAGTGGCCGGTCAGGCTCGCCTGGACGGCAATCTGTGCCGTTTCCAGATCGCGGATTTCCCCGATCATGATGATGTCCGGGTCTTGGCGCAGAATCGAGCGTAGTGCCCGGGCGAAGGTCAACTCGATTCTGGGGTTGACTTGCATCTGCCCAATCCCGTCAAGATCGTATTCGATCGGATCCTCGACCGTCAGGATATTGTGCTGACTGCTGTCGAGTTTGCCCAACGCCGCATAGAGCGTCGTGGTTTTGCCCGAACCGGTCGGTCCGGTGACAAGGATAATTCCGTGCGGCTGGTTAATGAGCGCGTTGAGGGTTTTCAGGGTGTCGTCGGCCATTCCGAGCCCGGTCAGGTCGAGGCGACCCGCCTGTTTGTCCAGCAGGCGCAGCACCACCCGTTCGCCGTGCCCCGTGGGGACGGTGGAAACGCGTACATCCACCGGCCGTCCGGCCAGGCGCAACGTAATGCGTCCGTCCTGCGGCAAGCGCTTCTCGGCGATATCGAGGCTGGCCATGATCTTGACGCGCGAGACGAGCACCCCGTGCAGCGCGCGCTGCGGCTCGACAACGTCCCGCAATACTCCATCAATGCGATAGCGCACTACGGATCGAGTCTCGAAAGGTTCGATGTGTATATCGGAGGCGCCTTCGCGCACAGCCTGAGTCAGGAGAGCGTTGATCAACCGTACGATCGGGGCATCGTCCTCGCTCTCCATCAGATCCTTGGCCTGCGGGAGACTCTGGGTCAGCTCTGCCAGGTCCAGGTCTTCATCCAGATCGTCGACAATGTCCATGGCCTGGGACACGCCGCGTTCATAGGCGCGGTTGAGCGCGGAATCGAACATGGCCGCGCTCAATTCCCGCACCTGAATGGGCTGTCCCAGCGCGCGGTCCAGTTCTGCCAGGACCGTGCTGGTGATGCCCGGCTTGACCCAGACTTCGATCAAGCCATCTCGCTGACAGGCGCTGATGACGCCGTGTCGGCGTGCAAAATGATAGGGAAGACGCTGCGTCCAGGCGGGATCGAGTGACTGTAGATCGGGCGCGTTATCCATGGCGGCCGTGGTGATTAATCAGGGAGCAGTTCGATTCGATGGCGACACGGAATTTGGAACATTAGGTGGGCCAAATTTTTTACTCGGAAAAAGTTCTTCGGAATCAGTGTCGTCAAGTGAGGAAGTCGGCTCGATTGGCTTGAAGTCTTCTAGTTTCGGCGAGGTTTTTTCCCACACGGCTTTTTCCGTTGCCCGCATATGGTCGTAACGGTTACGGGTAAAGCCGTAACTGTCGTCGGCGCTGCGCACGATTATCGGACGTAAAAAAACCATCAGGTTGGTTTTCTTGTGTTGCTTCTCATTGGACTTGAACAGCCAGCCGAGGAGCGGAATCCGACCGAGCAAGGGAACGGCCTGGGTATTGTCCGTAATGCTGTCCTCGATCAGCCCGCCTAATACTATGGTATGCCCATCGTCCACGACCACCGTCGTTTCAATAGACCGTTTGTTGGTGATAAGGTCCTGCGCCCCGACCCCGACAGCACTGGCCACGTTGGAGGTTTCCTGGAAGATCTGAAGCTTGACGGTGCCACCTTCGGATATCTGGGGTTTGATCTTGAGTGTGAGACCGACATCCTTGCGCTCGATGGTCTGGAATGGATTGACCGCGCCAGTCGTCGTCGTGGCTTGAGAGAAACTGCCGGTGAGGAACGGGACATTCTGACCGACGACGATTTTCGCCTCGGCATTGTCCAGCGTCAGCAAATTCGGCGTGGACATGATGTTTCCAAGGTTGTTTTCTTCCAGCGCCCGTGCCAGCGCCCCGAGACCCCGAATTTGCCTTCCATCCACGGTAATGGTCTCGCCGACGAAGCCCAGGGTGAGGCCGCCGGCACCGGCCAGTGACGTGGGATCGACGGCGGCGCTGACAATGCTGGAGCCACTAGCAGGGAAATTTGTGGCAGCGCCGAGTACACCGCCACTTTTTTGGTCTCCAACAAACCATTGCACCCCAAGCTGGGTGGCCTTGTCGGTGGTGATTTCGGCGATGAGTGCTTCAATGAAAACCTGGGCACGCCGAACGTCGAGTTTTTCTATCACGGCACGCAGATTATTAAACACCGCATCCTGTGCACTGATGATAAGCG
Organism: Gammaproteobacteria bacterium; assembly: GCA_029863005.1. Classification (GTDB taxonomy): domain Bacteria; phylum Pseudomonadota; class Gammaproteobacteria; order Acidiferrobacterales; family Sulfurifustaceae; genus Sulfuricaulis. The sequence goes on from JAOTWF010000010.1 coordinate 41,675, forward strand.
AGTTGGTGGCTTCATCTGCCTGGATTTGTGAGGACTCGACGGAGGATTTGGTGGGCGCCGGTCGGCCCGCAACCGCAGGAGCCGTGGGTTGCGAGCGGGCCTCACCCGTGAGCAAGCCGCGCAGTATTTCAGCGAGTTTGGAGGCCTCGGCATTGCGCAGATATACCACGCGGGTATTGCCGGCGACTTTGGCCGGAACATCGAGCTTACTCACAAATTCACGAAGATCATTGATGGCACCCATGTTTTCCGCGCGTACCAGCAGGCTGTTGGTGCGCAGGTCGGGCAGAATGGTGACGCGGTCTGCTTCGCCGCCGGCGGCCTGGGCGGGATTCTGAGGTCCAGCGGTGTGAGTAATATTGGGATAAAGACGGACCACCATGTCGGCGATGTCCAATGCCGAGGCGTGCTTTAAGGGGATGATAGCCAGTTCGGCGCCACCACGCTGGTCGATGATTTCAACGATACGCAACAAATTGCGTATATTGTCGGCATAGTCCGTGACGATCAAGGTATTCGCCGGAGGATAAACGGATATCTGGCTCGTCGGCGCCATCAACGGACGCAGCAGAGGTACCAGTTGCGCGGCCGAACTGTACTGCACCGTAATGACATGGGTGATGGTTTGCTCTCCGGGGCGGGGCATGGCCCCGGTGGAAACATCCGCGTTCTGCTTAGCCTCTGCGAGCGGGACCAGCTTGATGAATCCGCTGGCGCTGTCAATGGCGGTATAGCCCTGAGCTTTAAGAGAAGCCAGAAATATTTGGTAAATGGCTTTTTTGGATACCGCCTTGGTGGAGATGATCGTCAACTTGCCCTTAACGCGCGGGTCCAGAAGAAAATTCTTGCCGGTGATTTGAGAAACGGTTTTTACCACCGCCTGGATATCCGCATCCTGGAAATTAAACATCATTTCGCCCGGCCGCAATCCCGGACCGGATGGAGTCGCCACGTTGGCTGTCGCCGATGTCGTAGCCTTTGATGGTAGTCCGGAAGGCATGGGGGATGCTCCCCTTGAACCCGGCGGAGCAGGAGGTGGAATCGCCTGCATGGGTTGTGCGCTCGTTCTCTTAACCCGTGCATTCTCCTCGGTATGTACCGCGAACGGCATACTAAGCAGGATGCCAATCAATATCCAGCCAAGGGTATTTGTCTTTGTAGAGCGGTTGAAATTCATCCTGAAATTAATACTTTCCTGGAATAGATATAAACATGCGAATCACTCAGTTCTGCGCCAATAGATAATTCAAAGAGACAGGTGTCCCGTCGCGCATGATTTCCAGATTTACCGCGTTGATGCTGGCCATCTGTTGATAAAGATTGAGGGCATCTTCTGCGGTATTAATCGGTTGTCCATTGACAGACTTGATGACATCGCCCGCTCGCAGCCCCAGTTTTTGATACAAGCTGCCCGATTGAATTTGACGAACCAGGAAACCGCCGCCACTCGATGGAATAAGCGTTGCGTTTCTAAGAAAATCCGGTGTGCGCATCTGCTCGACCAGTTTGTCACGTGCCACCGTATACTGATTGGGCCCTGTCTCGCGCACTAGTCCTTCGGGGAGGGCAACCACTCGGCTGATATTGGCTGAGGCCGCGGCGGACGGTGGCCGTGTATTCTCCGATCCCTCGAGTAGCAGGCTTTCGAGCACGCCATTGCGACTGATCACGACCCGGTCCGGGTAAACTGCTTGCAAGATGGCACTTTCCGTAACGGCCTGACCGACCGCAAAGGGCTCCTGCGATTGACCATTGACGGAGATCAGCGCGTAGCCTCCGGAACCCGAGGCGATTATTCCAGCAAGGATGAGATTGAGGCTGCTGATGGGAAGATTATCGAGGTGTCGGACATTCAATTCCTGGCTGGCCTGACCGAAGAGATGAGCGGCAAGCAGAGATTGCAGGGAAAAAGCATTGGCCGGTGTCGAAGCCGGTGTGGTAGCCACGATGAGCGGTGGCGGCGATGGTTTGACGAGCATCCAGGTCCATTGGGCCAGGCTCGCAGTGAGTAGCAGCAGCATCCCGCCATTGAGAATTCCCGGGAGCCACTGTCTGACACGGGGATTGGTGATGACCTCGGTAATGCCCATTTATTCAGTATCAGTTGCTTGTACAACGCTGTGGAGGTATCTGAGTAACATTATATCCTGACATCCTGAAAAGCCTAATTAATCCGGGCTCGGTGCCACCGGTGATTATCGCTTCCCAGGCCCAAGGATTTACGGTGAAATACGGGCGTGAGCCGTCCCTTCGTCCATTTACACGTCCATACCGAGTTTTCGCTGGCCGATGGCATCGTCCGAACGGACGATCTGGTCAAAACCGCCGTTCGTCATGGTATGCCGGCCGTGGCCGTTACCGACCTCAGCAATCTTTTTGGGGTGGTCAAGTTCTACCAGGCGGCCTGTGCGGCCGGACTGAAGCCCATCGTAGGATCGGATGTCTGGCTGGAAAACCCAGCCGATCCACATAAACCCTATCGGCTGGTTCTTCTGTGTCGGGACAACGCGGGATACCGGTTGATGTGCCGGCTGTTAACGCGCGCCTACGTAGACGGGCAGCATTCCGGCAAACCTTGTCTCAGTAAATCCTGGTTCGAGGCCCCGATGGCCGGGCTGATCGCGCTTTCGGGAGCACAGGAAGGCGATATTGGTCAGTCGCTGTTATCGAACAATGCGGACCAGGCGGAAGAACTGGCACGTGCGTACCAGGAATGGTTCCCGGACGGTTTTTATCTCGAGCTACAACGTACCGGTCAACCCTTTCAGGAAGATTACAACCACGCCGCCGTGGTGCTGGCGCAGCGGTTGTCGTTGCCCGTGGTAGCAACGAATAACGTGGTGTTCCTGGAGCAGACCGATTTTGATGCGCACGAGGTCAGGGTATGCATTCAGGACGGCCGCGTGTTGACCGACACCCGCCGCCCGCGTCGATACACCCCCCTGCAATACTTTCGCAACACGTCGGAGATGACCGAGTTGTTCGCGGATATTCCCGAGGCCATCGAGAACACGGCTGAAATTGCCCGGCGCTGCAATCTTCGATTCAAGTTTGGGCGCTATTATCTCCCGGCTTATCCGGTGCCCGAGGACATGACGATCGATGATCTGTTGCGTGAGCATTCACGCGCCGGACTGGAAGCACGGCTGCGGCTCATTCCGGATGACAGACGCGAAAACTCCCGGAACGCCTATTTGGAGCGCTTGGAACTGGAATTGTCCACTATCATTAAGATGGGTTTCCCCGGTTACTTTCTGATCGTCGCGGATTTCATTCAGTGGGCCAAGCAGAACGGCATTCCGGTCGGTCCGGGGCGCGGCAGCGGTTCCGGTTCGCTGGTGGCCTATTGCCTTGGCATCACCGAGCTCGATCCGATCAAATACGATCTGCTGTTCGAACGTTTCCTCAATCCCGAGCGCGTTTCGTTACCTGATTTCGACGTTGACTTTTGCATGGAGCGGCGCGATGAGGTCATTGATTACGTCACCCGACGTTATGGTGCGGACCGCGTGGCCCAGATCATCACCCACGGCACCATGGCGGCCAAGGCGGTGGTACGCGACGTTGGCCGCGTCATGGATCATCCCTACGCATACGTGGACAAGCTCGCCAAGCTGATTCCTTTCGAGATCGGCATGACGCTCGAACGCGCGCTCGAAATCGAGCCGCAACTGGCGGAGCGTTACAAGAAGGAAGAGGATGTGCGCGACCTGCTCGATACAGCGCGCACGTTGGAAGGGATGGCGCGCAGCGCTGGCAAGCATGCCGGCGGCGTGGTGATTGCACCGGGACCATTGACGGATTTCATGCCGCTGTACTGCGAGCAGGGCGGTAAACAAACCGTGACCGGACTCGACATGGAAGACGTCGAGAAAATCGGTCTGGTCAAATTCGATTTCCTCGGCTTACGCACGCTCACGATTATCGACAAGGCCGTCAAGAACATCAATGCGGAGCGCGATAGCCAGGGTGAGCTGCCGATCGTCATTGAACAACTCGCCATTGATGATCCCGTGACGTATGCGTTGATCAAATCCGCGCGCACTACCGCTTTGTTCCAGCTGGAGTCACGCGGCATGAAAGATCTCATCCAGCGCCTGCAACCTGACAACTTCGAGGAAATCGTGGCGCTCGTGGCTTTGTTCCGCCCGGGCCCGCTGCAGTCTGGCATGGTGGACGACTTCATCAACCGCAAACACAAGCGCACGGCAATCAAGTACCTCCACCCAAGCCTCGAGCCGATCCTGAAGCCCACCTTTGGTGTGATTCTCTATCAGGAACAGGTCATGCAAATCGCCCAAGTGCTTTCGGGCTATACACTGGGGAGCGCAGACCTGTTGCGTCGCGCCATGGGCAAGAAAAAACCGGAGGAAATGGCACAGCAGCGCGAGGGCTTCGTCCAGGGCGCCACGGCGCGCGGTGTCAGCGACAAGCTGGCGACGCACATCTTTGATGTGATCGAGAAATTCGCCGGCTACGGATTCAACCGCTCGCACTCGGCCGCGTATGCGCTCATCGCCTACCAAACCGCCTGGCTCAAGGCCCACTACCCGGCGGAGTTCATGGCGGCAGTGCTGTCGTCGGACATGGACAAGACCGACAAGGTCGTGACCATGATCGCCGAATGCCGTGACATGCACATTAATCTTCGTCCCCCCGATGTCAATCAATGCGAGTATCACTTTGTGCCGGTCGATCGGGAAACGATTCTCTACGGACTCGGTGCCATCAAGGGCCTGGGGGAGGCGGCCATCGACGCCATCCTGCAGGAGCGTTGCCGGGAGGGGGCATTCAAGGACTTGTTCGACTTTTGCCAACGCATCGATCTGCGCAAAGTCAACCGGCGCGTGCTGGAGTCATTGATCAAGGCCGGAGCGCTCGACGCGCTCGGCACACACCGGGCCGGACTGATCAATTCACTGAATGCCGCACTCGCCGCCGCCGACCAGCACACCCGCAACCGGGATGCCGGCCAGGGAGATATATTCGGGGCCGCAGCCGCGCCAGAGGAAGCGCAAGGGTACGAAACCGTTGCGGAGTGGAGTGATGATCAGCGCCTCGAAGGGGAGAAAGAAACGCTGGGGCTATATCTCACCGGCCATCCGATCGCGCGTTATGCCGAGGAGCTCAAGCACATCACAGATGCCACGATCGCCGAATTGAAACCATCATCCGACAGCACCGTGGTGGTGGCAGGCCTGGTGGTGGCGCAGCGCACGATGCAAACCCGACGCGGCGATCGCATGGCCTTCGTGACCCTCGACGACCGGACTGGCCGACTGGAGCTGGCGGTTTTTTCCGATCTTTATGCGCAAAGCCGGGAATTGTTGGCCAAGGATACGCTGCTGGTTGTCGAGGGGCAGGTCAGTGTCGATGAATATACCGGCGGATTCAAAATGTCCGCCGAGAAGCTCTATAATATTGATCAGGCCCGTTCTGCTTTCAGTGCTCGCTTGGTAATCGATGTGGATGCCGAGCAGGCCGGCAACGGCTTTGTCGAAGAACTGAAGGAAATACTCACTCCGGCGACCCAGGGGAGATGCCCGGTGTATTTGCGTTATCAGGGTCGCTTGGCGGAAGCTGAAATTGTTTTGGGCGATGAGTGGCGTATCAGCCCAACGAACAGCCTGCTGGAGCGTTTATCGCGATTGGCGGGGGAGAGTCATGTGCGCCTGATCTACCGATGATGACGGGGGATGCGGGGCAAGATCGATATGAACCAGAATTATCTCGAATTCGAACAGTCCATTGCCGATCTGGAAGCCAAGATCGAAGCCCTGCGTTATGCGGACAAGGGTGGGGCCATCAATATCAATGAGGAGATCAACAAGCTTAGCGCCAAGAGTCGGAAGCTGACGGAATCCATTTTTCATTCGCTGACGCCATGGCAGATTTCGCAACTGGCGCGACATCCCCTACGACCGTACACCCTGGACTACATCACCCACGCCTTCACTGACTTTGAGCAATTACACGGTGATCGCGTCTTTGCCGATGATCATGCGATTGTCGGTGGACTGGCGCGCCTCGACGGCCGCCCGGTGGTTGTGATCGGACATCAGAAGGGGCGCGACACGCGCGAGAAAGTACGTCGAAACTTCGGCATGCCGCGACCGGAAGGTTATCGCAAGGCCCTGCGCTTGATGCGCATGGCGGAACGGTTTCGCCTGCCCTTGATCACGCTCATTGATACTCCCGGCGCCTATCCCGGCGTCGGCGCGGAAGAGCGCGGACAGAGTGAAGCCATTGCACGCAATCTCTATGAAATGGCGCGATTGCATGTTCCCATCGTGAGCGCCGTGATCGGCGAGGGCGGTTCGGGCGGGGCGTTGGCCATCGGTGTCTGCGATCGTCTGTTGATGTTGCAGTACTCCACCTATTCCGTGATTTCTCCCGAAGGCTGCGCCTCGATCCTGTGGCGTTCCGCCGACAAGGCGGCCGAGGCGGCGCAGGCCATGGGCATCACCGCAGAAAGTCTCAACCGGCAGGGACTCGTGGATGAAATCGTTCCCGAACCGCTCGGGGGCGCGCACCGCGACATGGTCGCGATGGCCAAAACACTCAAATCATCGCTGATTGCCACACTGAACAAGCTTGGCGCCATTCCGATCGAGCGCCTGCTCGAACAACGATATGAACGCATAATGCATTACGGCGAGTTTGAAGAACATTGATAAGCCATTCTCCCCCTCGGCTTTGGTGGATGTTCTGCACCGCCTGGGCCTGTCCTCCTCGACACCTCTGAAAGTCGCTTTCAGCGGCGGGTTGGATTCCTGCGTGCTGCTGCATGCGCTTGGCTCCTTGCGCGAACCACTGGGCTTGTCGCTATCCGCCGTGCACGTGAATCATGGGCTGCATCCGGATTCCGCTGACTGGGCCCGGCGCGCACGGCAGTTTTGCGAGCAATTGAATATTTCCTGTGTGGTTGAATGTATAGAGATTACGCGGGTCCGCGAACATGGCTTGGAAGCCGCGGCACGGCACGCACGATATGCCTGCCTCGCGCGGCATGTCGCACCCGGCGAGGTGTTGCTCACGGCCCATCAGGCCGATGACCAGGCCGAGACCCTGTTGCTGCAGCTGCTGCGGGGAACCGGCATGCAGGGGTTGGCCGCCATGCCGGCCATCACGCAGTTTCACGCCGGACGTCACGCGCGACCCTTGCTGGATTTCACCCGGGCGCAGGTCTCGGCTTATGCCACGCAGGAAAAACTCCAGTGGATTGTAGACACCAGCAACGACGATCTGCGGCTATCGCGGAATTATCTGCGTCATCAAGTTGTACCGCGGCTGGAGGCGCACTGGCCCGGGGCGGTGCGACGGATCGCGCATTCGGCGGGCATGGCGGCGGAGGCCGTCGTGTTGCTGGACGATCTGGCGGAATCCGACTGGATTCTCGCTCGCGGGACGGAGGATTGGAGCTTGTCCATTAGCGCCTTGCGGCGACTGCCACCGCCGCGACAGCGTAATCTTGTCCGTTATTGGTTGCGACGGCAGAGTTTTCTGGCGCCGACGGCCGTGCACCTCAATCAAGTGTTGGCGCAGGTCATGCAGGAACCACGCTCGCGATCGGCCGTCATCCGCTGGGCCGGAGCCGAGGTTTGCCGCTATCGCGATGCGCTGGTGGTAATGAGACCGCGCACGGGAGTGGATTCCACCTGGAGAAATCACTGGAACCTGACTGACCCACTGGAAATCCCGGGTGTCGGTATGTTGCGCGCCGAGGCGTCGCAGGGTAATGGCTTGTCACGAGAACGCGTCGGCCGTGCTCCGGTAATCGTTGGTCTGCGCCAGGGCGGAGAAATCTGTCGCCTGCCAGGACGTGCACACCATCACAAGTTGAAGAAGCTGCTGCAGGAGGCCGGCGTGCCCCCGTGGGAGCGCACCCGCCTGCCGCTGGTATATGTCAACGGCGATCTTGCCGCCATCGGTGAACGCTGGGTTTGTGAACCGTACGCGGCACGCGTGAACGAATCGGGATGGAAATTGCAATTGGAGTCGGTGTCTTAAATAGGGATGTTTGTCTTACTCTCGAAGGCGAGAATCTGCGGTACTCGGCGCGCGCTACGGGGTTGTGAGCAACTTACCTCAAGCCCGCCCGCGGTGCGGGAACCGCTATTCCATCGCGGGCGAAACCCGCCAAATAAATATAAATCGGTTGTGCAAAAGACTGGCATCTGGTAACTTGCGTTTCCGTTCTGCGGTGTTATTCAACTCCTGCTAAACGGGCCGAAATGACCAAATTTGTGTTTGTGACCGGCGGTGTGGTGTCCTCACTGGGCAAAGGCATCGCCTCCGCGTCGTTAGGCACCCTCCTCGAAGCGCGTGGACTCAAGGTAACCCTTCTTAAGCTCGACCCCTATATCAATGTCGATCCGGGCACCATGAGCCCGTATCAGCATGGCGAGGTGTTCGTCACCCAGGACGGTGCGGAGACGGACTTGGACCTCGGCCACTACGAGCGCTTTGTCCGCACTACCATGACCAAGCGCAACAACTTCACCACAGGCAGGATTTACGAAAATGTCATTCGCAAGGAACGCCGGGGCGATTATCTGGGGGCGACGGTGCAGGTGATTCCGCATATTACGGACGAGATCAAGCGCTGCATCCAGCAGGGGGCGAATGACGCCGACGTGGCGCTGGTGGAAATTGGCGGCACGGTGGGCGATATTGAATCCCAGCCGTTTATCGAGGCGATCCGCCAGATGGGAGCGGAGCACGGTACCAGCAACGTGGTGTACATGCACCTGACGCTCGTGCCCTATATCGCGGCCGCGGGCGAACTCAAGACCAAACCCACTCAGCATTCGGTCAAGGAACTGCTGTCGCTGGGCATTCAGCCGGATGTATTACTCTGTCGTGCGGAACGCCCCTTGCCGGAGGACGAACGTCGCAAGATCGCCCTGTTCACGAATGTCCCGACCCGCGCGGTCATCACCGCTCTCGACGTAGATAACATTTACAAAATCCCGCGGCTCCTGCACGAGCAGGGACTGGACGAAATCGTCGTGGAAAAACTCCATTTCAATGCACGCCGCGCCAACCTCGCCGATTGGGACAAGGTGGTGCATGCCATGGAGCATCCCAACGGCGAAATCACCGTGGCCATGGTCGGCAAATACGTGCACCTCACCGAATCCTACAAATCCCTGTCCGAGGCCTTGAAGCATGCCGGCCTGCACACGCTGACGCGCGTCAACATCCGATACGTGGATTCCGAACAGATTGATGCACAAGGAACGGGACAGCTCGAGGACGCGGACGCTATTCTCGTTCCGGGCGGTTTCGGCGAGCGCGGTATCGAGGGCAAGGTCAAGGCCGCGCATTTCGCGCGCACGAAAGGCATTCCTTATCTGGGTATCTGTCTTGGCATGCAAGTCGCGGTCATCGAATACGCACGCAACGTGGCCGGTCTCAAGGGCGCACACAGCACCGAATTCAATGCCAAAAGCCCGCATCCCGTGATCGCCATGATCACCGAATGGACCACGGCTGAAGGCGACAAGGAGAAGCGCCGCGAGGGTGACGACCTCGGCGGCACCATGCGTCTTGGCGGCCAGGAATGCCGCCTGATGCCCGGCACCCACGTGCGGGGTCTGTATGGACGGGATACCGTCCTTGAGCGCCATCGCCATCGCTATGAATTCAACAATCACTACCGCGATCTTTTGCAGGAGAAGGGGCTGGTGGTGGCCGGGACTTCCATGGATAACATGCTGGTGGAGATCATTGAGCTGAAGGATCATCCCTGGTTCGTCGGGGTCCAGTTCCATCCCGAGTTCACCTCAACGCCCCGGGACGGCCACCCGTTGTTCACCGGTTATGTCCAGGCGGCACGGGCGCGCCATGCGCAAGACGTGCCACGCACGCAGGCCGCCGCGACATGAAACTTTGCGGTTTCGAGGCCGGGCTCGACCGGCCGTTTTTTCTCATTGCCGGACCCTGTGTGATCGAATCCGAACAGATGGCGCTTGAGACGGCCGGAACCCTCAAGGAACTCACCCGTAGTCTCGGCATTCCGTTTATTTACAAATCTTCGTACGACAAGGCCAACCGGAGCTCGTCCAAATCCTATCGCGGGCTGGGAATGGAAAAAGGTCTTGAGATTCTCGCCAAGGTCCGCAAGCAGATCGGCGTCCCAGTGCTGACCGACGTGCACGAGGCCGAGGATATCGCCACCGTGGCCGCGGCCGTGGACGTGCTGCAAACCCCGGCCTTTCTGTGCCGACAAACGGATTTCATTCAGGCGGTCGTGGCCGCTGGCAAACCGGTTAATATCAAAAAAGGCCAGTTCCTGGCGCCGCAGGACATGAAGAACGTCGTGGATAAGGCCGTCGAAGCCGGTGGCCGGGATCGCATACTCGTGTGCGAACGCGGCGTGTCCTTCGGATACAATAACCTCGTCTCGGACATGCGTTCGCTCGCGATCATGCGTGACACCGGCTGCCCGGTGGTTTTCGATGCCACGCACTCGGTGCAGTTGCCCGGCGGGCAGGGGATGAAGAGTGGCGGTCAGCGTGAATTTGTCCCGGTGTTGGCGCGCGCGGCGGTGGCCACCGGGGTGGCAGGGCTGTTCATGGAAACGCATCCAAATCCCGACAAGGCCCTGTCCGACGGGCCGAATGCCTGGCCGCTGGGACACATGAAAGAACTGTTGCAAACCCTCCAGGAGCTGGATAGGTGTGTGAAGAAACAAGGCTTTGCGGAAATGTCGCTGCCACCGAACTGATCCCGTTGTCATTTCACTAACTAAGAAGAACCATGCCTGCGATTACTGATATACGTGCGCGCGAAATCCTCGATTCGCGTGGGAACCCCACCGTGGAAGCCGACGTCATCCTGAAATCCGGGGCTCTCGGCCGCGCCGCCATTCCGTCCGGTGCCTCCACCGGTTCGCGTGAGGCCATCGAATTACGCGATGGTGACAACAAGCGTTATGGTGGCAAAGGCGTGAAGCAGGCTTGTGCCAACGTGAATGGCGAGATACGTCGGGCCTTGCTCGGCAAGGATGCCACCAATCAGGAAGCCGCCGATCGAATCATGATCGAGCTCGACGGAACTGAAAATAAATCTCGTCTCGGCGCCAACGCGATACTTGCCGTTTCGCTGGCCTGCGCGCGCGCTGCCGCGGCAGAAAGTAATCAGCCGCTTTACAGGTATCTGAATGGGCTGGCGGGCAAAGTGCCGATGCAGATGCCGGTGCCGATGATGAACATCATCAACGGCGGGGTGCATGCCGATAACAATATTGATTTTCAGGAATTCATGATCCTGCCGGTAGGGGCGACCAACTTTGCCGAGGCCTTGCGCCGTGGTGCCGAGGTATTTCATGCCTTGAAACAGGTATTGCGGGAGAGGAGGCTTAATACTGCCGTGGGAGATGAAGGTGGGTTTGCTCCCAACCTTCAATCGAATGAGGAGGCGCTTCAGATCATTCTTCAGGGGATTGAGCAGGCCGGGTACAAACCAGGCACGGACGTATGTCTTGGTATCGACGTAGCCAGCACGGAATTCAATAAAAACGGAAAATACGAACTGGCTTCTGAACATATCCAGCTGACAACCGGTCAATTCATCGACAAGCTCGCCGGCTGGGTGGACAAATATCCGATCATTACTCTCGAGGATGCCTGCGGAGAGTCTGATTGGGAGGGGTGGGAGTTACTCACGAAAAAACTTGGGCGTAAAATCCAGATCGTTGGGGATGATCTTTTTGTCACCAACACGACGCTTTTGGAGCGTGGCATCAAGCAAAAGGTTGCCAATTCCATCCTGATCAAGGTGAACCAGATCGGGACTTTGAGCGAGACGCTGGCGGCGATTGCGATGGCGCGCGGGGCGGGCTATACCTCGGTGATATCCCATCGCTCCGGCGAAACCGAAGACAGCTTCATCGCTGACTTGGCGGTGGCGGCCGGAACCGGCCAGATCAAGACGGGCTCGCTGTCGCGCTCAGATCGCGTGGCGAAATACAACCAGCTCCTGCGAATCGAGGAAGCGATGGGCCGAGAGGCCAGGTACCCGGGCCTTCGGGCGTTTCCCATGCTGGCCTGACGATGTTTAATCCGGATCCCTTGGCTCGCTCTGCGCTAGAATGTTTTTTGTGAAGATTGCCACTTATGTCCTGCTGGGGATTCTCCTGTTGCTGCAATACCCGTTGTGGTTCGGAAGCGGCGGCGTCATTACGGTGTGGCAGCTCAACCGGGAGATCGATGCGCAAAAAAAAGAAAACGCGCAATTGAAGGAGCGTAACCAGACGCTTGAAGCCCAGGTGAACGATTTGAAACAGGGACTCGAAGTGATCGAGGGGCGCGCCCGCTCCGAACTCGGGATGGTCAAGAAGGGTGAAATCTTTTATCAGGTGATCGACCCCAAACAAACCAACGACACGCCGCCGGATACCAAGCTGGATAAAAAGTAGCTGGGTTGGATGGGGGGCGTTAGTCCTGTTCCAGCACGTAGATAAGCAACACAAACAGGAAAAAAAAGAACTCCGCTAACGTGATCAGGTAGACCAGCCACACGATCCGGCGCGCGGAGGGTTTCATGGGCATCCAGACCCGACGCAGATACCAGCGCCATCCCGGCAACCACGACCAGCGCTTCAACCGCAGGAAATATATCCGCAGCGCCTCGGCCCAGGCATTGAGACTTTTGTCGACCTCCGCTTTGCGTTCTTCGCGCTCCTTGATCGGCAGCAGATCGTAATCATCGGTGATGGTAATGCGGCTGCCTTCCCGTGCCGGCTCGATGGTGAACACGGTCCGTTTTTTGATTCCTCCGACGTAGGCGACGGTGAGGCCGTGGCCGGTTTCCGGCATGACATTCAGATCAAGGGACAGACGTGTTTTGTTGCTCTGGTTCTCAAATTCGGCATGAAACGTCTCTGGCCCGGTTCTTCGCCAGACATCAAAATAGTAATAGGGGTTGAGGCGGTACATGGCCTCGACATCGCGACAATGCCGCTGGACCACGTCGGGGGAAAAGGATACAAGAAAGCTGGCCCAGACGGCGTCGGTGGAATCCACCGGAGACTTGTGTGCCGGTTCCTTGGAATCTTCACCCATGTCGGTTCGGCACGATCATGATAGGCGCGCGCAGGGATCGGAACAGTTTTTCATCCAGCATGTGTGACCGAAAGCCGGTTTTTCCCTTGGAGCGTTTTGAGCCCAGAACGATCAGGTCGAAGCGGCCTTTTTTTGCGCGCGCAACCAGGCATTCCGCAGGCTTCCCGATCACGACCTCGAAGCGATAGCGGATTTTCCGCTTGGCGGCTTCGCGCATCATGCGCCGGATGTGTTTACGGACTTCGCGCTCAAGCTGGGTTTCCACGTAGTTGGCAAAAATATCGCGGGTGGAGGCGTTATTGAGCCAGTCATCGCCCTGCATGCCTTTCCAGAAATCCGGGACCACGATCAAGTGGGTGAGAGTGCTGCCGGCGCGACAGAGGGAAAACGCCATTCGCTCGGCGGCGCGCCCCCCCGGTGTTCCGTGGCTGGCCAGCAGGATTTGTTTCGATTCGAGCATGGGAATATTCCGTCAAAAAAAACCCCGGTGGCGGCGCGAGGCACACCACCGGGGTCCACTTTTCCGGCAATCAGCCGCCTACAATAACATAAACCAGAAAGGCGATAGCAAAAGCAATCACCAGAGCGGCCATGTCTTCCGTGCGATCACTTTTGAAGATGGTGAGCGCCGAACCACGATCAAATTTTTCTTTCGTCATGAGTTAGTCCTCCGCTTAAATGGTTTCACGCACAAACAGCAAGATGACGATGAGCGACCCGATCGCCTTGGTGGCACCGACCACCGAGCCGATCACGAGCGGCTGCCCGCCGGCCTGCTTGATGGACGCCATGGTGATCTGCATGCCTAGGCCCACCAGACCGAAGGTGAAGAACCAGGCAATGAGAGTGCGGAACGTCCCGATCATCTTGGCCGTGTGGTACACCGCCTTGTGCGCGTCCTTGAGGATGCCGGTGCTGTCCTTGGACAAAACCTTGGCATTGGCCACGCCACGCAGGAGCGTGTCATCGTCGATGGACATGATCTTTTTGTTTTCAATCAACCGGGTCAGCGCCGCTTTTTGATCCTCGCGCTGAAGCTTGTCGATATCGGCCTTGAGCTTGGCCACCTCTTCGTCTTTCAGCAATTTGCTCTTGACCTTTCCAGTCTCCGGGTCGGTCTTGACCAGCGTACTCTCGCTGTTGTCAAAATATTTGCCCTTGTAATGCTGGGGCGGGGCAAAAACGCCGGTGGACGAAAGGGCGAACATCAGGATGAAGCCCAGCACGAAAAGCGGGAACTTGCCGAAGATCACCTGACCAATATTGACCTTGAGGCCGGTCTGTTCGCGCTTCACGTACCAAAGAGCGAGCCACAGGACGATGATCGGCAGGAACAGGACGCGCGTGATGTTGAAGATTTCCGCGACCTTGAGGGTTTCGATGCCGGTCGGCTGGAACGCCAGCGCCGCTCCCGCGACCTGTGCCGAGTTGAGGATGCCGGTGCCGGCCCAGGCGCCGAACTGGATATAGCCCATTCCCAGCGCCTTGCCGACGATCGGGAAGATGAACATCATCAGCACGCCCCAGAGCAGGATGGTGCCGATGGTGTAGGCGATTTCGGTGGACTTGGCGCTGACGACCGGGGCCGCGGCGACCGAGGCCGACACACCGCACACGCCCATGCCGGCCGAAAGGACGCCACCCATGGAGTTCGGAATATTGCGCCGTGATCCCATCCACAACACCATCCAGACGGAACCCAGCACGAAGAAGCCGATCAACACCACCGACAAGCGGCCGAGATGCGCCAGTTCTGCCAGACTGTACAGAGTGCCCAACAGGATAACGCCGGATTTAAGTCCAAGACGCGAGAGTCGCACGCCGTTCTCGGCCCAGTCCGGTATCTTGAA
>JAOTWF010000111.1 GCA_029863005.1 Gammaproteobacteria bacterium
AAACTGAATAGTGTGGCCCATACCGACTGATGACCAGACTGCTCTTCAATCCGGAAGCTTTTGCCATTTTCTGCAAAGTGGAAAGAGACTCAGGGTAATCGTAGGCTTCGACGTGCTCGCAGGAGGTCTCCAATCGATCCGGGGGAATTTTCGTCCAATGTTCACGCATGAGCCTTAAATAACCTTCCATATAATTTTCCCGGCTCTGATTTTCTTCTCGCACAACATCGACCATCAGCAACCAACCGTTATCGGTCAGGCAGCGTCCGGCCGCTTGGAAAAAACGCGTTTTCTCTTCAAACGTCAGGTGATGAAGAGCAAACCCCGTAAAAATGACATCCCATTTTTTATCGGTGGATTCGGCGGCTTCCAGCAATTCGCCATGCTTAAGCACCACCGGGCAAGGCAGCTTGGCCAGGTAACCCCGCGCCTCTTCCAGGGCAGCTTCGGATAAATCCACGCCTTCGTAGCGGGCGGGCGGGGATTGCATGAGACACGGCGCCAGAAAGCGGGCATTCCCGCATCCCAGGTCCAGCAGTTGATACTGGTTTTGATCTTTACGCCGCTTCAGGAGATCCGCGATCCCGACATAGATCTCGCGGTGATACATGTAGTTGTGTTTCGTGATCAGGTCATACAGAGACCAGTTGCGCGAAAAGAAGGTAGTTGATTCAGCCGATGTCATCAGGTTGCAGAATATTAGATAAAGAATAAACCGGGGTCAGATCCCAGTGGTTCCTTATATTAGCGAATACCGTGGTCTGTCCCCTAATTTAATATTCTTTAAGCTACTCATTAACCCAAAGACTTCAATTTAGATTGCTAATTTTGCAATCCTTCCGGCCTCTTTAACTCTTCGCCAATTCAGCCGCCTCGCGAAATGAAATCATGCGCTGCCGATCCTCATCCCAGAGACAGGACTGGAAGCAGTCGACAATATCCCGCAGTGCCAGCGAGGTCTTGACCGGTGACTGCAGTTCCGGGAGCGCGTCCATGGTCTCTGGCAGGCGATAGAACGGGATGCGCACGTTGAGATGATGGATATGGTGATAACCGATATTGCCGGTGAACCATTGCATGATCTTGTTGAGCCGCATGTAACTGGAAGACTCCATTGCCGCCCGATAGAACGTCCAGGCCTCTGGCGAGATGATGTGCATGCGCTTGAAGCTGTGCTGGGCGAAAAACAGATAGCTGCCGAGTGCCGAAGCAATGGTCATTGGCAGCAACACGACAAAGAATGCGGTATCGAACCCGCCGAATACCCACAACACGGCAATCAAGGCACCGTGCCCGAGCAGCACCAACGCGGAATCCCAGTTCCGGAGCGGGTCGCGTACCAGTGACAGCAGACAGATGCTGTAAGCAAAGATCGTGAGATACCCGGTTAGCACCGTCAGCGGGTGCCGTTCCATTCGATAGAGGGCGCGTTCCGCGGGCGAAGCCGCGTGCCACATGCGGGTGGTCATGATCGGGAAGGCACCAACGCTGGCTTTCGAGATCTGGCCGACATGGCCGTGATGATAATTGTGGCTCTTCTTCCAGGAGCGCGGTGGTGTGAGCCCGAGCACCGCATACACGCGAAACAATACCCATGCCAGGCGCGAATGCGACAGTATCGCCCCGTGCATGTAGTCGTGATAGGTGATGAAGGCGCGCACCGTCAACAGCGCCGCGAGGAGGGACAACAGCAACCGCAGTGGCCACCCGGGCGCCAGCCCGGCGCCGACGAGTGCCGCCACCAACAGCACTAAGGTGGACCCCACATGCCACCAGCTCTGCACTACGGATTCCACCGCATACGGACCGGTCGCCGTTATCAGCTCCCGTCCCATCCGCATCCCGGCTCTGGCCCTGGGGTGATCCGCGACTTGCTGGAGAGATTCTTCGTTCATCGCATGACTCCACGCAATCAAAAAATGAGCGTCTCGTCATCTCACGGTAATAAAACAGCACTTAAATTCTGGGGCCTTAACCACACATTTTCAATACTAGGCGGGACGGCAGACATGGCGGCGCGAGGCATGATGGAAAACGAGATGAACGCTTGCCTGCTCGACTCAGGTCGATAGCCCGAATACCCGAGGGGCGGAGTTGGTTAAGCCAGTGGAAATCTACCGGGTCATGAGAGGCGAAGCCAGCAAGCCAACTACGACGGTCGCGAGAATACTAGCTGAGTTGCGGCGAATTTCACGCGCCGGCCCAAGCGGCATATTTTTTCTCGGCCGCGTAGGCTTCCTTTTTCACGGCTTGATAGTTTCTAAGGTTGCGAATTGAAAAGTCGCGAATCCCCCAGCGCTGATACTGACCACGTGAATTAAATGGGTCGGAGAGATTAAATTTAAATCACTCCGACCCCTTTAGCGCTTTCTATGGCACCTAGCGGCGCCAACAAAGAGTAGTAGAATGATTGGCCCCATTCATAAGGATAAGGATGAGGAGAACCCCATGAAATAAAACTGATAGCCTCACTGCTCCTGGCCGCATTCGGCTTGGCGCAGGCACAAGACAAACCGATTGCTTGATCATCCAAGGAAGGAGAAATCGATGAAGAATTTAATGCACACAGTAGTCGCACTGGGAGCATTTACTGTTATGTTGGCATTGGCCATGCCTGTCAGCGTGGCTGCACCTCCGACAGCGCCAGGCAAGGCACCTCTGACAGCGCCAGGCAAGAATAAGCTCCAATGCTTTGATGGCACCACCGACGGTGGTTTCGGGGGGACATGCACATTAAATTCCAGCGGTGCGAAGGGTTCAGCCACACTCAACCTTAGCAGCGGCGATCTTGCCGGCGACTACGCGGGTGTTTACACGTTAGAGAGTAAGCTGTACGACTCATTACTCACCGACATCACTCAGGTTTCGTACCTCTACACGGGCACCATCGCTCCGCTGCCGGGAAACCTTAGCTACAACATTCCGATCGACACGAACGGCGATGGTGTTACCAATTTCTACGCGTTCGTCGACGCTTTCTATTGCCCCGGCGTGGACGGGGTTGTGGACATCATCAATGATCCAGCATGCGGGATCTATGAAGGGGGTGTTACATTCCACGCAAACTGGGCGGCCTTCCTCGCGGCGAATCCGGGAGCGAAAGTTGCTCCAGATAATTACGTGTTCATTGTCGCAGAACGGACACCGGCCGAACTATACGCAATCTGGACCGTCAATAACGTTAAGTTCGGCAAGGCAGGAAAATAGTAGTTCTTACAGGCTTTTCACAAAGTAGCCGTAATCAATAGGATATAAAAAACCCGCTCAACTGAGCGGGTTTTTTTTCATTGGACGTGCAGTCTGTCTTCTAATAAAGGGGTCGAAGTGATTAAATTTAAATCACTTCGACCCCTTTAGCGATGGCTGGCAATATTTCTCGAGGTGCTGGATTACGCCCGGCCCGCGCCGTACTGAGGGATCGCGCGTCTGCAACAAAATCAAGATCAGAGAGCAATTACTGCATCCCAGATCCAGCATCAGATCCCAGTGGTTCCTTATATTAGCGAAAACGGTGATCTGACCCCTCTCTTCAAGCAAGCAATCCTCTCCCCTGCAGGGCTTCGCGAGTCTTTTTTTACTTTCAATGTTGACGGCTACGGCAGACACGCTGGTAGAAGGCCGAACGATTCGTACAGTGCATCCAGTACACCGCGTCCTTCGGCAGTCAGGGTGTCGCGCGGGCACACCGGCGCGCCGCCCGCATCGCTGCGGTTCACACCCCAGTGGACGTGCGGGAACTCGGTAATCGGATCGGGTACGACCAAATGGCCGAGCAGGTCGCCGCGGCGAA
>JAOTWF010000051.1 GCA_029863005.1 Gammaproteobacteria bacterium
CAGGTAACAGACCCGTACATCGAGCTGCGGACCGGTCCCGGTCGCGGCTTTCCGGTTTTTTACACGGCCGACCGGAGCGAATGGATCGAGATTCTCATGCGCAAGACCGACTGGTACAAGGTGCGCCTGGACATCGGCAAGGAAGGTTGGGTCAACCGCGCGCAGCTCGAGAATACCCTGACCGAGGCCGGCGCCCGGATCACCTTTCGGGATCTGATGCTGACGGATTATCTGCATCGGCGACTCGAGGCCGGTTTTGCCTGGGGCCGGTTCGAGCAGGAACCCGTGCTCGTGATGCGCCTCGGTTATCGTCTCACGCCCAATTTTTTCGCCGAACTTTCGGCCTCTCAGGTAACCGCCACCTTTTCGAGCACATCACTGATACAGGCAAATCTCCTGGCATCGCCTTACCCGGACCGGCGGATTTCACCTTTCTTTACCCTGGGCGCCGGCCGCTACCGGCAAACTCCCAGGGCCACGCTCGTGAATGCGCCGGAAATTTCAGTGACGGCGGCCAATGCGGGGCTCGGGGTGCGAGTCTATCTCACGCGTAACTTTCTGGTGCGCGCCGATTTTCGCGAGTACATGGCGCCCGTCAACGACAACCGCGTCGACAGCTTCCGGGAATGGACCATCGGTTTGGGGATTTTCTTTTAATGACTATAACGAGGCGAGCAACAATGATAAACCGAAAACATGTCGCGCTGGCCCTCGGCGCTTGGCTGTTTCTTCCTCTCCTGTCGCTGGCCGCTGAAGGCGATGGAAAGAGCCTGCCCGCGCAGGAGCAGGTGATTCAACCGCAGCAGGAACGCCGTGAAGTGACCGTTCCGCGTATCAATGCCGATGATTTCGAAATCGGTATCTACACCGGAATTCTCAATATCGAGAATTTCAGCTCGGAAACAGTCATCGGGTTGCGTCTGGCGTATCACGTGACCGAGGATTTTTTTATTGAAGCGGCTGCCGCGAACTCCACCGTTTCGGATGAATTCTTCCGCAGCCGCGCCTTCCCCATCACCGGTTTCGACAAGCAGGAAGAGGACCTCACGTATTACAACGTATCTCTGGGATACAACGTATTGCCCGGGGAAATCTTTATCGGACAGCGGTGGGCGATGGCCAGCGCGTTTTACGTCATTGGCGGGATTGGGACGACCAAGTTCGCCAAGGAGAGTCACGCCACCCTGAATTTTGGGGGCGGCTACCGGATTCTGCTCAACGATTGGCTGGCGGTACATCTTGACATGCGCGATCACGTGTTCGATTCAGACCTGCTGGGGCAAAACAAGCGTACGCACAATTTTGAAACCCATGTCGGTTTGACGGTGTTCTTCTGACTGTGCTCGAGGGAACCAATTTATACATGCAAAAAACCATCACATATCTGATCCAAACACTTTGCGTGCTTCTGTTATCAGCAGGTTTTGCCGTGCAGGCCGCCGATATGAGGACCGGCGCCTTGGCACCCGCGTTCACCCTGAAAAGCCTGAATGACAGGAATCTGTCGTTACGTGAGTACCGGGGACGGGTGGTCATGATTAACTTTTGGGCCACCTGGTGCGGCCCGTGTCGCCAGGAAATGCCGGCGTTGAACGCACTTTATGAGAAATACCGCGATGCCGGTTTTGTGTTGTTCGGTATCAACGTGGACGCGGATCCGGCCAATGCCGCGCGCATGGTGGATCGGCTCAAGATCACCTATCCCATTCTTATTGACCAAGATAAAAAGGCAAGTTCGCTTTATCAAGTCAATGCCATGCCCATGACGATTCTCATCGATCGTGACGGAAAAATCCGCCATGTGCAGAAAGGCTATCACCCCGGTTATGAGGACAAATATCGGGAGCAAGTGCGGGGGTTGCTGACGGAATGAAAGAAAGACGCATGAAATATGTTTTCCGTGCATGGGTGATTTCGATCCTGGCTGGATTAGCCGGTTGTGCGACCGAGCCCTGGGTGAAACCTTACGAGCGCGAGTTTCTCGCTGACCCGATCATGAGCACGGCGCGTGATCCCGTGTCTGACAGGCATCGCCAACACGTGTTTGACACACGCGAAGCCGCACGCGGCGCAACATCTTCAGGGGGAGGGGGATGTGGTTGCAATTGATCGTGCCGGGCTACACCCGCGAGACCATAGTATTTCCCAGTCCCGAGTCTGGGCGAATCGTGTTTCGCGAATCTGCAGGATCGCTGTGCCCGGCCTGGTGTTATGCCTGTTGCACACACAGGGCCTTGCCGCAGTGCTGTCGGAGCAGCGTGTCGACGCCATGTATCATTATTATGATGGCGGTGGAGTCCGGGTGACGGGTCCGGCATTGCTGGTGAGGAAAAACCTGGCGGACACGGTATCGCTGTCTGGCTCCTATTATGCCGACACCGTGAGCAGTGCTTCGATTGATGTCGTCACCACGGCCAGTCCGTTCAAGGAAACACGCACCGAATTCGGCGCGGGTATTGATTACCTGCATGGCGACAGTCTCATGAATCTGTCGCTGACGAAGAGTGAAGAGCCCGATTACACCGCCGATACGCTCAATATGAGCTTTTCCCAGGATATTTTCGGTGGGATGACCACTGTTACCATGGCTTACAGCCGTGGTCGTGACACGGTGCTCGAAACCGGAGATTCCACCTTTTCCGATTACGTGAAACGCTATCAGTACCGTCTCGGGGTTTCACAAATATTGACCCGTACGCTGCGGGTCAGCCTGGACTATGAAGCCATTACCGACGAGGGTTTTCTCAACAGCCCTTACCGCGTCGCCCGCATTGCCGGTGCCGGGGTGGATGAGAAATATCCACGTACACGCGATAGCCAGGCCGTGAGCTTTCGGACATTCAAATACTTTCTGCCGCGTTCCTCGCTGCGCTTTGAATATCGTTATTTCACTGACACTTGGGAGATCGCCGCTGACACGGTTGAACTGGTCTACGCGAGGGATCTGAGCGAGCCGTGGTTAATGGAATTGCGTTATCGCTACTACTCTCAGAACAGCGCCTCGTTCTACAGCGACAACTTTTCGCAGTTGCAGAATTTCATGGCACGTGACAAGGAACTGAGTACGTTCAAAAGTCACGCGCTGGGCGGCAAGTTGACTTATGCATTGAAAGATCTTCCAGCGTTCCTGAACAAGTCCACCTTCAACGTCGCCTACGACCATGTCAGATTCGAATACGACGATTTCACTGATATCCGCACTCAAGCACCGTACTCGTTTAATGCCAATGTGGTACAGCTGTATTTATCAATGTGGTTTTAAACCGCCCCCTGTCCATGAATTTCGAGTGAATCATTCCATGAAAGATCTAAGCTCTCCACCGAGGTCCGGATTACTCCCGGCGGTCTTATTGTTCCTCACGTTCGTACTGGGCGCGCCGTTGACGGTATTTCCCGCCGAGACCACGGCACCCCCCGCCGGCAAATTCAAGAACTTGGATCAGCAGACACAATCGCTGAAGCAGGATGTGATGGAGCTGAACCGCGATCTGCTGGCTCTGGAAGAGGAGCTGCTGTTCCCTGCCAGCACGCAAGTGGCGGTGTTTGTATCCATGGACGTTGGAACGCTTTTTGCGCTCGATGCGGTTGAAGTGAAGCTGGATGACAAAGTGGTGGCGCATTATCTCTACACCGAACGCGAGTTGGCGGCCCTGCATCGCGGCGGGGTACATCGTATTTATCTCGGCAACTTGCGGACGGGCAAGCACGAGCTCGTAGCGTTTTTCATCGGCAAGGGACCGCACAACCGGGATTACCGTCGAGGTACCACGTTGGTGTTCGACAAACAAACGGAACCCAAGTACCTCGAGCTTCAGATCAAGGACGTGATGCGTAATCTGCAACCAGAGTTCCGCGTCAAGGAATGGCAGTAAAGCATCATGACGGATCCCCGCCCAATCCATCGGATACGACTCGTGGGACTGTTACTGCTCGGGCTGGCGTGCACTGTGCTTTCGATGGTCGCCAATGGCCAGCCGCACCGCGGTGAATCGCAGGATATCAAGGACCCGCATTTCGGCGAGGCGCTGTTTTATTTTTACCAGCAGCAATATTTTTCGGCCATCACGAATCTGATGACAGCGCGCCATTTTGAGCGCCTCCCCCATCACGCTGACGAGGCCGAGCTGCTGCTCGGGGGGATGTATCTGTCCTACGGTCTGCACCGCCAGGCCGGGGAGATCTTTCAGCGTCTGATTGACACTGGCGCGCCTCCGGCTATCCGCGACCGCGCCTGGTTCTATCTGGCGAAAATCCGCTATCAGCGCGGCTATTTGGCCGAGGCCGAAGCTGCCATGGCGCGCATCCATGGCACCCTGCCTGGGGAGCTGGAAGACGAGCGCCAATTGCTGCAGGCCTACCTGTTGATGCAACAACAAAACTATCGCGAGGCGGCCGAGGTACTGGCACGCATGCGCGGGAACTCAGTGTGGGCGGCTTATGGGCGGTATAACCTCGGTGTGGCACTGATCAAGGTCGGCGACAACGAAAATGGCGTGGCTTTCCTCGAGCGTATCGGCCGGGAATCGGTGAACATTGAGGAACTGAGATCCCTTAAGGACAAGGCCAACGTGGCGCTGGGTTATGCCTTGCTGCGCGACGGTGTGCCCTCGCGTGCCCAGTCCCACCTCGAACAGGTGCGTCTTAACGGGTTGTTGTCAAACAAGGCCTTGCTGGGAGTTGGGTGGGCGCACTCCGCGCAGAATCGGCATGAAGCATCACTGATCCCCTGGGCCGAACTGCTCAAGCGCAATGTCGTGGATCCGGCGGTGCAGGAATCGCTGCTGGCGGTGCCGTACGCCCTTACCCGCCTCGGTGCGTACAAGCAATCGCTCGAACAATATGAAAATG
Source organism: Gammaproteobacteria bacterium (assembly GCA_029863005.1). Taxonomy (GTDB): domain Bacteria; phylum Pseudomonadota; class Gammaproteobacteria; order Acidiferrobacterales; family Sulfurifustaceae; genus Sulfuricaulis. The sequence goes on from JAOTWF010000051.1 coordinate 4,849, forward strand.
CCATGGCGGTATTCACGAATGAAATGTCGCGCATTGATGCGTCGGTGGCGGCCATCCGCTCGGGAAAAATGGTCGAAGGAATTCTCCAACACGATCCCTCCAACGAGATGGGATGGTTCTGGCGCATGCAAAAAATACCGGATGCCCCGGAATCCAGGTACCTCCTGCATCTGATGGCCGGTCATGATTTTCAAGAAGCGCTCAAAAACTATCGTGATTTGAGATTCTTGGCATACAACCTCGACCACTGGCAAAAGAATATCTCTATTTATACCGACATGCTGGCGACGCGTCGCCTCGGTTTTGAACAACGTTTGCCGCCGGTGCTGAATGCAGAGCGTTCGCGTGATTTTTCCAGACTCCCCGTGGAACGTGATCGTCTCGCCGTTGAGTTGGAGCGCATTGAAAAAGACGACGACGTCATGGCGTTGGCCCACGAGAAGGAATATCGGCTATTGCTGCGATTGAAAAAAGTGGAGCGGACCCTTGACGCTTCAGGGGGGGATGGCGACATGGCCGCCGCACGCGACAAGCATCGCCTACTACGCGGTTTGCTGGTCTGGGATGTTTCGTCTGACTTTCCAGGACGCTTGTGGGAAGCCAAAAAGAATCTGAAAAATCTGGAACGCGGCATCGCGGAGACCGGTACCCGGCGCGAGGCGCTGGTTCGCGCACAGCAGCAAGCGCCACAGATGTTCGAAGAATACGGATTACGCATTGCCCGTCTGCGTGGCCGCCTGTCACAGTTGCAGAACGGGGTTCTGACCATGTCGTCCTTGCACGGACGCTATCTTGAGGAGTTGGCGGCAGCCGAACTGACGGCACAAAAAGAACGCTTGTCAGCTTATCTCACCCAGGTGCGGTTTGCCGTGGCCCAGATGTATGACGAGGCCTCCAACATCCGGAAGGAGGCGGAATGAAGCCGTGGATGTTATTGCTGACGGCGTTGTTGACGCTTGGCGCTTGCTCTTTCAGCCGGAAAGATGACTCGCCGATCATCAAAAATCTGGAAGGGCGCGAAATTCCAATCGAGCGCGGCGTGCCGATTGAGGGAGGCCGGGAAAAGGCCGTTGCCGCTTACCGTGAATTCCTGAATGTGGCGCCGGATCACGAACAGCGTCCGGAGGCCATGCGTCGTCTCGGAGATCTGCAATTGGAAGGCGCCGAGGAACGCCAGCTCGCGGATACGGGTGAGGCCGCGCCCAAAATGGGAAAGAAGCCGGAAGTTCCCCGTGACGCGCTGAATGCATCTGACTATCGTCGCGCCATCAAATGGTATCAGGACATGTTGCGGGCTTACCCCCATCACCCGGGGAATGACCGCGTTTATTACCAATTGGCCAAGGCCTATGAACAAACTGGCGATCTGCAACAGTCGTTGCGGGTTCTGGATCAATTGGTCGCGGCTTATCCTCAAACGACCTACCGCGACGAGGCGCAGTTTCGACGGGGAGAGCTTTTGTTCACGCTGAGATCCTACGAAGCATCACAACAGGCCTACGAATCGATTTTGCAACAGGGCAATGCCTCGCCATTCTATGAACGTGCGCTCTTCATGCACGGCTGGTCGCACTACAAACAGTTGCGTTACGAACCCGCACTGCAATCGTTTTTCAGCGTGCTGGATCGCAAGCTGATCGGGCGGTTCAGCGGAAATTCGTTCAATGAGCTTACTTCATTGAGTCGCGCCGACCGCGAGCTGGTCGAGGATACCTTTCGGGTGGTCAGCCTGAGTCTGTCGAATATCAATGGTGTCGAATCGATATCCGGTTTCTTTCAATCTGGGTCTCGTCGCAATTATGAGTTTCTGGTTTACCAGCAACTGGGAGATCTTTATTTCAAACAGGAGCGCATCAAGGATGCCGCCGATACCTACAGCGCCTTCGGGCGTCGCTACCCGACACACCCTCAGGCACCGCTGCTCCAAGCCAAGGTGATCGAGTCTTTTCAGCAGACGGGTTTTGCCGGCCTCGCGCTCGAGGCGAAAAAGGAATTTGCCATCCGTTATGGCCGGCACAGTGATTATCGACGGGTCAGCTCATCCGAGGTCTATGCGCGCGTGCTGCCCGTGCTCAAATCCAACCTAGAGGATCTTGCGCGCCATTATCATGCAAGCGCGCAAAAGACCAAGACACCGGGCGATTATCTGGAAGCAGCGCGCTGGTACCGCGCTTTTCTCGAGGAATTCCCGGCGGATCCGCAGGCTCCGATGATGAATTTTCTGCTGGCGGAAATGTTGTTCGAGGACAAGCGCTTTGCCGAAGCCGCCTTGGAGTATGAAAAGACTGCCTATGATTATCCGCGGCATGAAAAGAGCGCAGATGCCGGCTATGCCGCCTTGCTGGCTTATGCCGGACAGGAAAAACAGCTTCCCCCGCCGGCCAAGACCGCCTGGCTGAGGCGTATCACCGATAGCGCATTACGTTTTGGCGACGCCAACCCTTTCGATGCGCGTACGCCCACGGTGCTCGCTAATGCCGCCGAAAGACTGTATGCCCTGCATGCCCCGGAGCGGGCTGCTACCGTGGCGCGGCGTGTGCTGGAGGCGAAACCGGAGCCGCCGCCCGCGTTGCGGCGCACGGCATGGACCGTCGTGGCGCACACGGATTTCGAGAAGGGCGCATTTGACCGCGCCGAGACGGGGTATCAACAGGCGCTGGCCCTGACGCCGGTGAAAGAGGCAAGCCACGGTTTGCTCGTCGAACGCCTGGCGGCGGCGGTGTACAAGCAAGGTGAACAAAGCCGTTCGGCCGGCAAGCAGCTGGAAGCCGCAGCACATTTTCTGCGCGTGGGCAATATCGCTCCCCTGTCGCCGATACGCGCCAACGCCGAGTACGACGCCGCCGCCGCGTATATCGCCATGAAGCAATGGCAAGCCGCGAGCCGGGTCCTGGAAAACTTTCGCAAGTCCCATCCTGGGCATCCATTGCAGGCAGACGTATCCCACAAGCTGGCCGTGGCATATTTGGAACAGGGGAAATGGTCTCACGCGGCGTTGGAATTCGAGGCGCTGGCTGCCGACAAGAATAAGGACGCCCAGGTTCGGCGCGAGGCCTTGTGGCAGGCCGCCGAGCTGCAGGAAAAAGCCGGCAATGACCCGCAAGCGCAAGCCGCGTACGAGCGCTACGTCGCCCAGTTCCCGGCCCCATTCGAGACGTCGATCGAGGCGCGACATCGTCTCGCCGGACTCAGCTTGAAACGGGGGCAGGGCATGTCACGTCACCGCTGGCTCAATGAGTTGGTAAAAGCCGAGCAGGGCGGGGGGTCGTCACGCACCGATCGCACGCGTTTCCTCGCGGCCACGGCCACCATGAGCCTTGCGGAACCCCATTACGAGGCGTTCCGCACTGCACGCCTGAAGGAACCGCTGAAGAAGAACCTGAAAATCAAAAAGGAAAAAATGCAGCTCGCGCTCAAGGCCTACAGCGCGGCGGCGGAATACGGCGTGGCCGAAGTAGCCACCGCCGCCACTTTCCACATCGCTGAAATCTATCGCGATTTCAGCCGTGATTTGCTGTCCTCCCAGCGACCCAAGGGGCTGTCGGCGGAGGAGCTGGAGCAGTACGTCGTGATGCTTGAAGAACAAGCTTACCCCTTCGAGGAAAAGTCGATTGAATTGCACGAAGTAAATGTGCGCCGTATCACCAATCGTCTTTACGACCAGTGGATTCGGCGCAGCCTCGATGCGCTTGGAAAACTGCGTCCGGTGCAGTATGCCAAGGTGGAGAAAAGCGAGGTGATTATCAATGCGCTGCGCTAGGTCCATGCTCCACGCCGGTCTGTTTTTGCTGGTTGCATGGCTTGCCGGCTGTGCGACCAACTTTGGTCCGAATTCTTCAAAAACGGTGCCTCCGTCTATTGCCGGGCTTCCATCCGAACCGGTCGTCTCTGCCGCCGTGCAAAATGAATATGTCGCTGCCTTGAGCGCCATGAAGCGCAGCCGCTATCAAGAAGCCGAGCAAACATTGCTCTCGTTGACACGCCGGTATCCGGATTTATCCGGTCCCTTCGCCAATCTGGGAATTATCTATCATCGCTTGGGGAAACTGCCCGAGGCCGCGGAATCGCTGAATAAAGCCATCGAGATCAATTCGAATCGTGCGGCCTATCACAATGAGCTCGGCATCGTGTACCGGGAGAGCGGACAGCTCGAGAAGGCACGCGAGAGCTATGCACGTGCTTTGCGTATCGATCCGCTTTATTTGAATTCACACCTCAATATCGGGATTCTGTATGACTTGTATCTGCAGGAGCCCGGCAAGGCGCTTCAGTACTACGAACGCTATCAGGCTTTGCTGCCGGCTGCGGATGCGCAGGTCAACAAGTGGATCGTTGACTTGAAACAAAGGCATCCGGCATCCGATAAAACCGCCTTCAGGAGCGACAAATGAAACACATTGTGACGGTTTTTGTGCTCATGCTTAGTCTTATCGGGATGAATGCGCGGGCGGAAGACCGTGCCGACCTTGAGGGCACATCCATCATCGGCAGTCGCGAGTTGCCCAAAGTGACCTATATCGTGCCTTGGAAGAAGCCGCTCCCGGCGGATCTTGTCGGCCGGCCGGTGGCGAGCCTGCTGGATGAGGCTCTGGCACCGCTCGACCGCGACGTGTTCCGGCGCGAGGTGGAATACCACGGAATGCTGCAAGGCGCGCGTGTCGGGAATCCGGCTCCCGCGGGCCGGAAGTGATCGCCGTTTATTTATTGTTAATGCTAAGGAGAAAACCATGAGTACCTATAGTGCAATTGTGCGCTTCTTTCAGGAAGGTGGGATGTTCATGTATCCCATCATGCTGGTGATGGCGGCCGGTCTGGCGATCGCGCTCGAGCGCTATCTTTACCTGAGCCGATCGCGGAGCATCAACCGGAAAATGTGGAATGAGCTCAAACCGGTGTTGCAGAACGGCAAATACCAGCAGGCCATGACGACCGTCTCCAAGTCGGACACGGCGATATGCAAGATATTGAGTTACGGCTTGTCCCGCATCCGTACCGCGCGCCGGCGCGAGGACATCGAGATGGCGATGGAGGAGGGACTGATGGAAATCATCCCGCGTCTGGAAAAACGCACCCACTACCTGGCATCGTTCGCCAACATCGCTACCCTGCTCGGCTTGCTTGGGACCATCATCGGCCTGATCCAGGCGTTCACGGCGGTGGCTAACGCTAACCCGGCGGAAAAGGCGGAGCTGCTGTCTTCCAGCATATCCGTGGCCATGAACACCACCGCCTTCGGGCTGATGGTCGCCATCCCCCTGCTGCTGGTTTATTCCCTGTTACAGTCACGAACGACGGAGATCGTCGACAGCCTCGAGATGGCGGCAGTGAAATTCCTGAACATGGTTACGGATCGTACGAAATCCGAGGCCGCCTGATGCGTTTCCGTCGACGCCTGCACAAGCGCCCGGAGGAAATGAACATCACGGCGTTCATGAACCTCATGGTGATCCTGGTCCCTTTCCTGCTGATCACAGCGGTGTTTTCCCGCATGACGATTCTGGAGCTGAATCTCCCGCCTGCTTCCACGATCAACAATGACTCAAAACAAGAATTGCAGCTGGAAATCATCATTCGCCGTGACGCGCTGGAGGTTGGCGACCGCCGTACCGGTCTGATCAAGCGCATCAACAATGCCAAGGGATACGATTATAAAACGCTGTCGGAAGTCATGAAGCAGATCAAGGCGCGTTTTCCCGACAAGCTGAATGCCACCATCTTGTCGGAACCAGAAACAACCTATGACGTGCTGGTGCAGGTCATGGATGCCGTGCGGGTTGCCGAAATCGTGCAGGCCGGCGCGGTCACGCAAGCGGAGCTGTTCCCAGACGTGTCAATCGGAGACGCACCCGTGACTGGCCCGAACAAGGTCGGAATGGGTGGTACGCCATGAAAATGTCGCGGCGTGCCAAGCGCATGGACCGGCACCACGCGCGATCGCGTTTGCTGACCGGGCTCAATATGGTTTCGTTGATGGACATCTTCACAATTCTGGTTTTCTTTTTACTGGTGAATTCCTCGGACGTCGAGATCCTGCCGAGTGTTAAAGCGGTCAAATTGCCCGAATCGGTGGCGGAGAAGCTGCCCAAACAGACGGTCGTCATTGTCGTCAACGATACGGATATCCTAGTGCAGGGGCGCAAGGTCGCGTCGGTATCCGAGATCCTGACGTCCGACGGTGAGCTTATTGGGTCGTTGAAGACAGAGCTTGATTATCAGTCGAGTCGTGACAAGACGGTTGGCAAAACAGGCGCTGCCGGGCATGCGATTACGATCATGGGTGACAAAGAGATCCCCTACCGACTGCTGAAAAAAATCATGGTGACCTGCGTGCGCGCGAAATACGACAATATTTCCCTTGCAGTGGTGAAAAAGATCCAGGCCAAGGGATAACAACGCATGCTAGCCTACTATTCCGCTGATCTGCCCTGGACCATCACCGAGGAGGAGCAGGAACGTTATCGCCGCATCCTCAAGCGAGTCTTTCTTGTCTTTCTGTTCTTCGGGCTGGTTCTGCCATTTCTGCCGGTCCCGACCATCGAGCGGGAGGCCATGGAAGAACTGCCGCCACGACTGGCCAAACTGATCCTCGAACGCCAGGAGGTAGCACCGCCGACAGCGCCCGTGAAGGCACCTGAACCGGAAGCGGTCCAGACCAAACCCGAGATAAAAAAGCCAATCCCCAAACCGGTCGTGAAAACGGCAGAGTCGGCACGAAAGAAGGCCGAGCGCTCCGGTTTGCTCGCGTTCAAGGATGATCTGGCCGATCTGCGCGACGATTCCGTGACGGCCAACCTTAAAAAAACCACGAAGTTGACAGCCAGCAGTGGATCCAGCGCCAGAACGCCGGAGCGATCGCTCGTGACCTCGAATATTTCCGGCGGCAGCGGTGGAATCAATACGGCGCGACTGAGCCGGGATACCGGCGGCGGTGGGTTGGCGGGACGATCGACCACACAGGTCAGCAGCCCGGTCGGTGGCGGAGGTGGAAACGGGAGTGTGCGTCGTGGCGGCAGCGGTCAGGCCTCGCGCTCGATAGAAGAGATTAAGTTGATCTTCGACAAGAACAAGGCCGCCATTTACGCCTTGTATAATCGCGCGTTGCGCGTGGATCCCACCTTGCAGGGCAAGGTGCTCCTCAAGCTCACGATTGCCCCTTCAGGCCGTGTTACGGCCTGTGAGGTGGTTTCGAGCGAACTGCGCGTTCCGGATCTTGAACGTAAACTGGTCGCCCGGGTGCGGCTCTTTGATTTTGGGGCCAAAGACGTGGATGTGATGGTGGTGACCTACCCTATCGATTTTCTACCGTCCTAGCGGCTGTGCATGACGGCAAAGCGGGTGATCAGCTTTTTTATCAGCTGTTCCTGTTCTTCGATGCTGGCCGTCAGACGGAACTGCACCTGTGCCCGGTGCAGGTTCTGACCGGGATGGTCGATTTTAAAGTAGTGATCTCCTTCCAAGTGGTCGGTGAGGAAACGCAAGCCCAACTCGAAGGGAATGAGCCGGATCGCGTCATAGAAATACTCGAAATCTGCTCGTGTCAGGAATTCCCTGGTTTCTGCAAAATAATGCTCCAGAATTGCACGCCCGATATCGAGATCAAAGCATACCGAGGCAATGTCTTCAGGTGATTCACCGGCAGGGTTGGCACAAGAACGCAGGCAGTCGCCGATATCGAAATGAATCAATCCGGGCTGCACGGTATCCAGATCGATCAGGCTGACCGCCTTACCCGTGTTTTTATTGAAAAGAAAATTATTGAGTTTCGTGTCGCCATGGATCGGTCGGATCATGAGCTTGCCGTCGCGCCGGGCCTGATCCAGGACACGCGTGAGGCCCCAGCGGTTCTCCACGAATGACAGTCCTTGCAGCAGATTTCGCTCGACTAAGACATGTCGTGGCCGGGCGGAGGCCCGGAGGAAGCGGGTAAAGTATCCCGGCGCGTCATGAAAACCGGGGAGTGTTTGATGCAGCCGCGCGGGATCGAGATTATGGATCAGGGTATGGAACCGGCCGAGAGCAACTCCCACTTCTTCGGCCTGCCTGATTTCTTTGATTGATTCGATGGTTTGTGAATCTTCGATATATTCCAGCGCACGCCAACATCCACCCTCGGCATCGATGACATAATCCCGGCCGTCTTGGGTTTTCAATATTTCCGGCAAACGAATTTCATCACCTGCGGCATTACCGGAAACAGCACGTCCGCGAACATGCGCCGCAAGCACACGCAGGTTTTCCATGATCAGCTCGGGCTTCGGAAAGACATGACGGTTGATTCGTTGCAGCACGGCCCAAGGTCCGGATTTCGTGGTCACTAAGAAGCTGTCGTTGATCAGCCCGTGTCTGAGTGGAACGATGGTGACGGCTTCCCCGTCAGGAACAAATAGCCTGGCGATGTCGTGCTCAAGGGGCATTACGGATTTGACGGGCAAGCCGGAGTGGCATTAGGCTGAGTCTAGCCTCTCGGCCATTTCTGTAAAATGTCCCGGGCATATTTCCGGGAAACTGCCAAAATAAAAGGAGACAGGTCATGCGGAGAATCATATTTTCAGTTCTGACGATTTTCATCGGCCTGGCATCGGCCCAGGCGGCGATCAAGGGAGAACCAGTCGAATACAAGTCAAATGGCACCGTTCACCAGGGTTACTTGGTGTATGACGACGCCATCAAAGCCAAGCGCCCGGGCGTGCTGGTGGTGCATGAGTGGTGGGGCCACAACCAGCACGCGCGCAATAGCGCGCGCAAACTTGCGGAGGCAGGCTACGTAGCGCTGGCACTCGATATGTATGGTGGTGGCAAACAGGCGCACCATCCTGACGATGCCGGAAAATTCTCCGGCGAGGTGCGCAAGAACTTTCCTCTGATGAAATCGCGCTTCGAAGCGGGCATGAAGCTGCTCCAGAAACAATCGCGCGTGGACGCCAAGCGTGTGGCCGCGATCGGCTATTGTTTTGGCGGCAGTGTTGTGCTGGAAATGGCGCGGGCCGGTGAGAATTTGCGCGGCGTGGCGAGTTTCCACGGGAGTTTGGGGACTGGGAATCCGGCCAAGCCAAGCAAAGTCAAAGTGCTGGTGATGAACGGGGCAGAAGACCCTTTCGTGCCAGCGGAACAGATTTCGGCATTTAAAAAGGAAATGGAGGCTGCCAAAATCGATTACAAGTTCGTGAATTATCCCGGCGCCAAACACAGTTTTACCAATCCTGATGCTGATGCCAATGGCGCCAAGTTCAATTTGCCTCTTGCTTACAATGCCAAGGTCGACAAGGAATCGTGGGACGAGCTGCAATCGTTCCTCAAGCTTGTCTTTAAGTGAAATAATTGATGCGTTTCTCGACGGATCTGATTTGCTGGAAATGCGGCGCGTCCTTGGCCACGCTCCCTTTGCCCTTGAGCCGTGAGGCGGAATGCCCTAAATGCCGCGCCTATCTGCACTGCTGCCGGTTATGCCGATTTTTCAATCCGAACGTGGCGGAGCAGTGCGACGAAGACCGCGCCGAAGAGGTGCGGAACAAGGAAGGCGCGAATTTCTGTGACTGGTTCAGGCCTCGTCCTGATGCCCACCACCCGCCTGGCACAGGCAAATCGAGTGCAGCCAAGGCCAAGTTTGATGACCTGTTCAGCGGCGCGTCGGCTCCCGATGACAAAGCGGCGACGGCACGGGACAAACTCAGTGATCTCTTCGCTCCCGGAAAAAAGACCGAAAAATAATGCCGATCCGCCTCTGCTTCAGACCGGAGAATGCCGCGATTGTGAGGTTTTAAATGCGGTGATGCGCGTCCGAGTCGAGCGGCTGACGGATCAGGCCGTTGTCCGGCGGAATCATTATTTGGGAGGACGCTATGAAAACATATATGTCTCGCTCGAGTCGATTCCGGAGCTGCGGGTAATTCTTGATCTGGCGACGGCCCTGGCGGCGCACATTCTGATGCGTCCGAAGAATCATTTGGCCCTGGGATGGTGGCTCAACATCATGCAACCGGGCGAGCGCACCTTTCCCCACATGCACGATGACGCGGATGAACTGCTTTCGGGCGCTTACTATATTGACGTGCCGCCCGGCTCCGGAAAATTGTTGTTGGTCCGCGATAACCGGCGAATCGAAGTCGAAACGCACACGGGAATGTTCGTTTTTTTCTCTCCCGGGGTATTGCACCAGGTGACGCGCAATGAGTCAGATCGTGCGCGGATTTCGGTCGGTTTTAATGTCGGATTGGCGTCGACTTGAGATTTCCGGATGGGAACCGGCCGCCGGCTGGTATAATAAGCTCCGGAGTTGGCCAGACAGCCGCTGCCCGACCACGTTCGCGTGGGCGAGGGGAGGAAAGTCCGGGCTCCATAGGGCAGGGTGCCAGGTAACACCTGGGCGGCGCGAGCCGATGGAAAGCGCCACAGAAAATATACCGCCGAAGCCCGCAAGGGCTGGTAAGGGTGAAATGGTGCGGTAAGAGCGCACCGCGCGGATGGCAACATCCCGTGGCAGGGCAAGCCCCACCCGGAGTAAGGCCAAATAGGGGAACGATAGTGCGGCCCGCACTGTTCCCGGGTAGGCCGCATGAGGCGCCTGGCGACAGGCGTCCCAGATGAATGGCTGTCTACGACAGAACCCGGCTTACCGGCCAACTCCTTTTTTTACATTAACATATGTATTTAATTTTCTGTTTTTCCATGAGTTTTTAGTATCACTTTCGTTATCAAATGATATCGCTTTGAGTCAGAAAAGCGATTCGTCTTGTGTTCTCCCCCTGTCGATTCATCTTCCTTCACTAACTCACTGTCCTGCAAAGAAGAAATTATTCATTTATGACAGTTTTGTCTTGACACTTCCTCACCCCCGTATCTATAGTGTCAATAAGTGGATAAATGTGGTTTTTTGTGGACTGAAGCGGGAAATAGCGGGGAAAAATGTTTCGCGGTGTCAACACATTGTCGCTCGACAGCAAAGGCCGCATGGCCATCCCGACGCGCTATCGCGATCAACTCGCGCGTGCGTGCAACGGACTGATGGTGCTCACCATCAATGCCTTCGACAGCGACCACTGCCTGCTTTTGTATCCGCAACCGGAGTGGGAAGAGATCGAACGCAAGATCATGAAACTTTCAAGTTTCAACAAGCAGACGCGGAAGCTTCAGCGCATGCTCGTGGGTCATGCCACCGAATGTGAAATGGACGGGAACGGCCGCATTCTGCTGGTTCCGCCACTGCGTGAATTTTCGGGGCTCAACAAGGAAGTGGTGCTGATTGGGCAGGGGAACAAATTTGAAATCTGGGACGAAGCGAAATGGAATGCGCGTCGGAGTGAATGGCTCGAAGGCGAAGGCAAGGAGGATGACAAGCTTCCGCCCGATCTCGAGTCGCTTTCGCTTTAGATAATAACGCGTGAATGGACATCACCATGTCCCGGTACTGCTGGAGGAGGCATTGCAGGCACTACAGGTGAAGGAAGACGGAGTGTATGTGGATGCCACTTATGGACGGGGTGG
>JAOTWF010000112.1 GCA_029863005.1 Gammaproteobacteria bacterium
GCTCGATGTTTTCATCATCGAGCTGGGTGCCGACGCTGCGCTTGTCAGTGGCGGCTACCGCCGCGGTGGCACCACCGGCCACGATGACCGGCGCACATGCCTGAACGAGAACAGCGCTTAACAAGACAGCCATGAAAAAGTGGATTTGCATGATCATTTATCCCTGACCGAGCAACTGATAATCGATGAGATCACACAGGCAGTGGATGACGATGCCATGCACTTCCTGGATGCGTGCCGTGGAGGCACCCGGTACGCAAATGTTGACGTCCTGGCCCGCGAGTAGACTGGAGATCTCACCGCCCTCCCGGCCATTCAGGGCGACACAAACTATGCCACGTTCATGCGCTGCCTCGATGGCGCGAATGACATTGCGCGAATTGCCCGATGTCGAGATGCCGAGCAGTATGTCACCCGCCTGGCCCAGCGCACGCACCTGCTTCGAGAAGATATCGTCGAAATGGTAGTCATTGGCGATGGCGGTGATGGTCGACGTGTCGGTGGTGAGCGCAATGGCCGGAAGGCCCGGGCGTTCGCGTTCGAACCGGTTAAGCAATTCAGCGGAAAAGTGTTGCGCATCGGCCGCCGAGCCGCCATTGCCGCAGACAAGAATTTTTCGGTCAGTCAGCAATGCCTGGATCATGTGCGAGGCCGCCTGGGTGATGATCGGCGCCAGATCTTCCATGCAATTCTGCGTGGTCAGAATGCTTTCCTGGAAATTGTTCTTCACGCGCGTGATGAGCGCGGTGGAATCCGGCAGTGTCTGCAAATTGCTTTTGGCCATGGTCGCCTTAAATCAGAAAACGTTGCTTAACCAGCGAAAATCAGCGTCATCGCTGTCACCGGTGATCGCTACAATATCAAATCGGCAGGCTTTCTTGGAGGCCCTTGGTGTGTTTTGCAGATAATGTTCGGCCGTGGCGCGGAGCCGGCCTTGCTTGCGCAAATCCACGGTTTCCGCGGCGGAGCCGAAATTTCCGCGAGCGCGGTAGCGGACCTCGACGAAAACCAGGGTCGCGCGGTCCTGCATGATGAGGTCGATTTCCCCGAACGGGCTGCGGTAATTGCGCTCCGCGAGAACCATTCCCTGCTGTTCAAGGTGCCGGCAGGCGCGTTCTTCGGCGTCACGACCACGGGTGAGATTTGTCCGGGAATTGTGCGTCATATTAGGAATCCCAACTCGCAGCGCTCGTTCGTCCTGCCATAAGATCACGAAACCCGGCTCGCACCACTCGCTCATCCTGCCATTTGCCCAAAAAGCCTTACTCGCGAGGTTTGTGCCCGTTCGTCTCATTAAGTTCTTGGATCTTGAACTGATCCTGATGTTTGAGAAAAGTATCGACTAACCGTGGCACGCCCCGACTGAATCGTGCCCAGAGGAGTTGACGCTGGAGGCGGCCACTGTGGTCAACGGAAAGACCGCTGGTGACCCCGCTAAAGCGGGCACCCGTATCCATGCCGATGCGATTCAGGTGCGGAATCACGGCATAACTGTCCACGCCCAGCGCGTACAGGCGGTCAAGATCAGAATGGACATACGGCCAGTCGCGTTGCAGGGTCTGGCGCAATTCCAGTATTTTTCCATCACCCACGAGCATCCATGGCATGTCACCGAATTGGATGCCATCAAGGTCGATGTCGCGTATGGCGTCGCCCGTTCCCGTGAAGATGTGCGAGGTAGAGTACACTGGCACGCGCGCCGCGTGATAGAAATTGAGTTGTGGCTTGATCAGGCGTCCACGCTTGGCATCGGCGGCTAGAAAAATAAAATCTATGTCCTGACGTGCCCGTGCGTCGAAACGAATTTTCTGTTTGATCGTTTTTTCGATCATTTCCCGGCGCGCTTCGCTCTGATTAATGTTCAGCAGGTTCTTGATTGGCTCGGAGAAGTCGACATCTTCCTCGCCGTAGGGCTGGCTGGCAATCACGATGCCGCCGAGGCGTTGCCAGTGTTTTGACCAAGCCGTCATCATACGCTCGCCCCACGGCGTTTTCGGGTAGAGCACGGCCGCTTGGCGGTGCCCGTCGAGATAGGCGCGTTCGGCGACTTGTCGTGCCTCCTGCTCTGGCGGCAAACCGAACTGAAACAGGTACTTCGAAGTCGAGCCCGGCTCGTCATCGGTCTGGTTCAGCATCAGGGTTGGCGCCCTGATGCTGGCCCGCCGCAATATGGTTTCCGAAGCCTCACGCCCGAGAGGGCCGACGATAAATTGTGCACCATCGTTGACAGCCAGTTCATATATATCCGGAGCCTTCGTCGGATCGGGACCGGTATCGTAAATTTTTATCACGGGTTTGTCCGGATCAGCATTGGCGGCGTCCATGGCCAGAAAACCATCGCGCACCGCTTGTGCCGCAATGGCATAGCCAGAAGTCAAAGGCAGCAGCAACGCAATGCGGTCAACGCGACCGATCATTCCCGGCGCCTGGCTGATTAGGGCGCCCAGCACCGTCACTCCCGCAGGGTGACCCGGGTGAGTTTTTTTCCATTGCTCGACGGCGGCGTTAAGGCGCGTGGGTTTACCGGCGTTTTCCACCGCGATCAGGGCCAGCTCGACCCACCCGGAGAGCACTGGGTCGCGTGCCATGTTGAACTCGGTGGCGAGACGCGCGCGCGGCATCGACACCAGAATCTTCCACAGTTGTTGCTGATTTTCCGTAATCGATTCCTGGTTGACGATATATTGTTCGCGCGCAATGAGGTTGCGCACCGCACCAATGGGATTATCGAGAGCAAGCTCCGATTGCGCACGTACGCTGTTGATTTCCGAAAGCAGTGCAGGGCTCAGATTACGCAAGCGGCTGGCTTCGTCCAGTTGGCGAATGCCTTTTTCGTGTGCGCCCTCGGTGATCAATACGCGAGCCTGTAAAATGCGCTTGCGCGCGGCGAACGAGGAGTCCAACGGGATGACATTGATCAATTCTATCCGTGAGCGCGCCTCACGCAGTTGCCCGGCCTTGAGCAGGACTGCCACGGTACGCAACTCGTAGTCCTGCTTCTGGGGCGGCTCAGAGAGCTCTGCCAAACGTGTGTATTCGCGTGCGGCGAGAAGGTATTCCCCGTCACGTTCAGCTTTTTCCGCGATGTCGGTGCTCACCGGTGGAAGCGTCGGGGCGACTGGCACGGTTTCGCATCCAGCAAGAATGACGGTGCAAATTACAGGGATGGACAGCCAGCGGATGGGTTTCATGCGGTTTCCTGTTTAGAATGCATCAGGATAACGAAAGGGATCTTAAATGTTGATGCAAGGTACGCTTTACATCGTTGCCACGCCGATCGGAAACCTTGAAGACATGGCGCCGCGGGGATTGCGAATCCTGTCGGAAGTCGACCTGATCGCCGCCGAAGACACGCGCCACAGCGGAAAACTTCTGCGGCATTTTGGTATTCACACCAGGACGGAAGCCATCCATGAGCATAACGAAAGCAGTCAGGTTCCCAAGCTTGTCGAATTTCTGAAGGCCGGTAAGTCTATCGCATTTGTCACCGATGCGGGAACTCCGCTGGTGAGTGATCCGGGGTTCCATCTGGTACGCGCCAGCCGACAGGCGGGCATTCAAGTGGTGCCCGTCCCCGGGTCCTGTGCCGCCATTGCGGCCTTGTCGGCCGCCGGCCTGCCTTCTGACCGCTTCGTGTTCGAGGGATTCCCGCCAGCAAGATCCGCGGCGCGCCGCGCCGCATTCGATAAACTTCGCGAGGAAGGCCGCACACTGATTTTT
>JAOTWF010000052.1 GCA_029863005.1 Gammaproteobacteria bacterium
TTAACCTCAGTCTGCAACGGGATTTTGCCGCCGAATGGAACGAAAGCCTGCGCGTGAAGATATTCCAGCCGCTGGGCGAAAACGAAATCAAACGCCTGGGACGCAAGCGCCAACGGATGAAAGGATAAGATACTCTCTCCCACTTATCCGGCGGGGTTCGGCCTGATATCATCGTTTGAAGAGGTCCTTCGCCATTGCAAATAATCTTTCGTCAATCTGTTTTTGGCTTACTGCTGGGTCTCGTCGTGATGGCGGCGGGCGCGGCGGCTGAATCGCTTCTGTATGAAGAACAATCGCTGACCGTGAACGGCACGCGCCAGGTGGCGCGCGTGCCGAAGGGTTTTCGGTTGGAGCTGCTGACTGACAAACTTGATGGCCCGCGGCTGATGGCGTTTGCCGACAACGGCGATCTCATCATCGGTTCCAAGTCCGGCCGGGTTTACCGTCTGGCGCCGCCTTACACTTCGCCCGAAGTGCTGGTAAATCTGGATGATTACCCGCACAGCGTGGCCTTCCGCAAGGGTGAAATTATTATCGCCCGCACCAACGGCGTGTACCGCGCACCGTACCAACCTGGCCAGAAACAGATTTCCCCGGCATCGGTCAAGCTGCTCGCGCGCCTGCCGGGGGGCGGTGGGCACAGCAGCCGCACGGTGGGTGTGGGGCCCGACGGTCGGGTGTATGCGAGTCTCGGGATACAGGGCAACTGCAGCGATCAGTATCTCGGAGAAAATTATTCTTTCGATAACCGGCGTGGCGGGGTATTCGTGTTACGCGAGGAGGATGGCCAGGCACGCTGGGAGGTGTTTGGTTCGGGGTTGCGTAACCCCGTGGGATTCGCCTGGCATCCACAGACGCGTGTCATGTACGCCAGCAACAACGGCCCCGATCACCTGGGTTTTGAGCAGCCGCCGGAATATTTCAGCCGCATTACTGCCGGTTCGTTCCACGGCATGCCCTGGTTCCAGTTCAACGGCAAGCAGCTGAAGCGAGATGGCTGCGCAACCAGCAATTCGCCACGTCCACTTTCGGATGTCGCGTCTCCCGTTGCGACTTTCCCGGCACGCAATGCCCCCATGGGAGTCACTTTCATGCCGAAAGGCGCGCTCGGCAAGGCGCTGGAATTTGACGCCGTCGTCGCGCTGCGTGGATCCTGGGGCACCCAACCCACCGGTGGGTACATCGGCAATCCCGCCACACGCCGTCCACCCAAACTGGTCGTGGTGCGCTTCAAGGACGGTGAGGCCGTGCGCGTGGACGATCTCGTGACCGGTTTTCAGCTTGATGACGGCGACCGCTGGGCGCGCCCAGTTGGTGTCGCCATCGGTCCCGACGGGGCGTTGTATTTCACCAGTGACAGTGAAACCAACGGTTTATTTCGTTTGAAGTCGAAATAGAGCTCAGTCGACGGCGAGGCTCTGAATATCTGCCACCGTGCGGCGACGGTGTTCCGTGATGCCTTTAATTAACGCCGACAGTATCACTCCCGCGCCGGCGATCAGCGCCACAGCCAGGGTCGCATAACTCAACGTAGCCAGAACGTTCTGTGACGTGGTACTGAGGGCGGGCGTCCACCCGAGATTTGAGAAGTACACGGGTAGTTTGAACAGACGGCTTAACAGCACGATCAACATGATCATGCCCATGACGAATTTGACCGTGTGATCACGCACGTAAGTCGTGCCGATGGCACCCAACTGTATGCCGAAGAGCGAGCCGGCGAGGATGATCATGGAGAGACGAATATCCACGAAGCCTTCCCAGGCGTACAGCAGGCTGCCACCCATGCCCATTACGAAGGCGACCACGAGTTCCGTCGCTGTGGCCATCAGCGCGGGCACGCCGAGCACGTAAATCATCGCCGGCACCCCGATGAACCCGCCAACCGCAATCGAGGCGGCCAGCATACCGGTGGCGAAGCCGAGTGGGGCCACGAACAGCAACGAGACCGAGGCTCCCTGGAGCGAGCTGAAACGCATCATGGTGCCGGGGATGTGGATAGACTGCACCCATTTTGCCAGCCGGGGAGCGGAAGCCGTGGTCAGGAGCTCACCGCGCAAGCTGCGCTTGGCGTCGCGCAGGACGAAAGCGCCGACAGTACCGAGAACGATGATAAAAACCATCGACACATAAAGGTCTGACCCGGTGTCCCCAAAGTGGGATCGGATGCCGGTCATGATTTCCTTGCCGAAGAATACCCCGGCCTCGGCAAACAAGCCCATGATGATTCCGAGCTTGACGTCCACCTGCCCGTACTTGGCGCGCTTGATAGCGCCAACCAGCGCCTTGGGAAACTTGTGCGCCATGTTGCTCGCCACGGCCACGATGGCTGGCGCGCCTAGGCTCATCATGGCGGGCGTCAATATGAACGCGCCCCCGGAGCCGATGAAGCCGCTGACCAGGCCACCAATGAATCCGATGACGAAGAGCAGCGCTACCGTGGTGGCATTTAAATCAATGAAATTGACCGCTTCCACCGCTTACCAACCTGTTATGTCTTATGCTTCAGGCCGAGGACGTCCCAGAACCGTCCGGTAAAATGGCCGTGGACCAGGGAAAACAGCAGCGCCAGGACGATGGGCACAGAAAAGAACTCCTTGTCACCCTCGCGTGTCATGGTTGCCATCTCCACCAGCATGTCGTTGGTCTCGAACAACATGAAATATAGGACCATGCTCAGCAATCCAAGAAGGATGGCCGTCGCGAGGATCGGGGTGGGAACGGGTCGATAGGTTTTCAGATAATAGTCGGCGACGTAATGCATATATGATGGGCCTCAATGGCTCAATAGTATATTCCTATAAGGAATGTTATAATGACCTATTTAATCACCTAGGAATATGCTTTGTAGATGTTGGAATATTCTTCCTCTATAATATAAAGTATTCTTCGACTACAACCTGATTATGGTCTAAGATAATAATAATTACTAATGAAATGGATTATCTATACATTCCTTAATGGAATATTCTTTTTTACCTGATCTGGATGGTTGGACTGCGCTGCGGGCAGTCGTGGAGAAAGGCGGCGTGACCGAAGCCGCCCGAGTGCTGAAAATCGGACAACCCGCGGTCACCAAGCGCCTGCGGGCGCTTGAGGAGTGCTACGGCATGCCACTGCTGGAACGCGTCCGGGGACGATTGAGGCTCACCCCCGCCGGGGACCTGGTTTACCGTTTCGCCGTGCAGACGCTCGACCGTCACGTCCTATTGCGGGAAGACTTGCAAAATATTTCCAAGGGGCGCAACACACTGCGACTCGAGGTCACGGTGGCCATCGGCGAACACCTCCTACCTGAACTGCTGCTCAGATTTACCGAGCAATTTCCCGACTATAAAGTGATCTCGCGCCTGGGTTATGGCCGTCTCATCGAAACCCGGCTGGCGACGGGGCTTGCCGATCTCGCGCTGCTGGAATCGGCGCCGGATCATCCCGATATCCTGGTGCAAAAATGGATGGAGGACGAACTGTGGCTGGTGTGCGGCGCGAATCACCCGCTGGCCGGATCGGAAATGGTGCCGGTCGAACAGCTGACGAATCTGACTTATGTTCTGCGCGAGAAACGCTCGGCGGTTCGTGACGCCACTGATCAGGCGCTGCAGGGAATCGGGATCGAGAAGGTCCATATCGCGCTCGAGGCCGGCTCGACCAACACCATCATAGAAATGCTCGAACGCGGGCGCTATGTAAGCTTCCTTCCGCGTTTCGCGGTACAGGAGAGCGTCGCCGAGGGTTCGCTGCACCGTCTCAAGGTGCAGGGGTTCCGCATCATGCGCACACTGTGGATAGCGCGCCATCGGGACAATCTCAAACATCCCGTGGCCGAGGCCTTCATCGCCGTATTGCGCGAGATGGAATCCGTGGCGGCATGAGCATGAACGGGCCGGCTGAAAAGTAAAGAAACTCCTCCTATATTCTTCGCCGCTTCCCCCCTGCGGTTTTTGCCGGCTGCGACAGAGCGCACCGGGTTCCCAGGACGATCCAGTTCGTGAGGGACTTTTCCGTGCAGCACCCTTTCGGCCTGACCACGACAAAACCCTTCAACAGTCTTCCGGTGAAGTCGAATTTCCGGGTATGTGGGCGATTCAGGGACGCGGCGTATTCATCCGGCTTGACCCGCACGATCAGATCATCGTTAAGCACGCCTCCACACATGTTTCCGTGCAGCATGAAGCACAGGCCCCCAAACATTTTTCGTTCGGAATATCCGGTTTTATGGATCAATAATTTGCGCACGCGCGCGGCGAGGTCTGCATTGAAGCTCATGGATCCTCCATGCTGAAAGACGGCCATGACCAGGGAGCCTGACGGTTCATGATGCCCGGAAGACTCGCCCGGGACAATAAAAACCCCTATTCTAGCTTGCCATGAAGCCCATACAGGTGGATACCGGCGCCTCCCGGCTGATCGAGGCACGCCTGCGCCGGTGGCGCTGGACGGTGTTTGGGATCGTGGCCGTGTCGTACATGCTGGCATTTTTCCATCGAGTGGCACCGGCCGCTATCGCCTCCGATCTGCAAAGGGCATTTGACGCCAGCGCCGCGGCGCTGGGGGGCCTGGCCGCGACCTATTTCTACGTCTACACCGTGATGCAGATTCCAACGGGGATTCTAGTGGATACGCTCGGGCCACGCCGCATTGTCACGCTCGGTGGCGTTATCGCCGGCATCGGCTCCCTGATGTTCGGATACGCGGATACCATGATCGAGGCCTCGATCGGCCGGATGCTGATTGGGCTCGGTGTGTCGGTGGCATTCATCTCGCTGCTGAAATTGAATGCGGCCTGGTTTCACGACCGTCATTTCGGTACGGCGGTCGGCCTCACGCTGGTGCTGGGGAATGTCGGTTCAGTGCTCGCGGCCGCGCCGTTTGCCTGGGTGCTGCAGTTTACGTCCTGGCGCACCGTGTTCATCGTGCTGGGGGGCGTGTCGTTCGCGGTCGCCGTGCTCACCTGGCTGTTCGTACGCAATCACCCGGGCGAGGTGGGTCTGCCAAGTTTGCGCGAGATCGATGGCCACGCGGCACACCTGCCGCACGAGGGCCACTGGTTCGAAGGCCTCCTGACGGTTCTCAAGAATCGTTACACGTGGCCGATTTTCTGGATGAATCTCGGTATCGGCGGATCGTTCATCGCCTTTGCCGGGTTGTGGGCGGTGCCATTCCTGCAAGACGTGTATGGCATGGAACGCGTGGCGGCATCGGAACACACGAGTCTGATGCTGGCGGGTTTCGCCGTCGGGGCACTGGCGTTGGGTGCGGTGTCCGACCACCTGGGTCGGCGTCGCCCGGTGCTGATCGCAACGACCATGGTGCATCTGCTGTGCTGGTTGCCGCTCCTGTTCGCGCTGCCGATGTCACTCAGCATGAGTTACCTCCTGTTTCTGCTGATGGGCCTGAGTGCGGGAAGTTTCACCCTGAGCTGGGCGTGCGCGAAGGAAGTGAATCAACATGCACTGTCCGGCATGGCGACCAGCGTAGTCAATACCGGCGTGTTTCTCGGCACCGGGATCCTGCAACCGCTGGTGGGCTGGACGCTCGACCGCGCGGGCACGGCACAGGGTGCCGCAGCGCAATATCAATTGGGTATCCTGATTTTTTTCGGCTGTGTCGTGGCCGGCTTTGCTGGCAGCCTGCGCGTGCGCGAGACCTACTGCCGCTACCTCAATGACTGAATTTCTGGAAATCGGGTTGAATTATTGCTTAGTTGCTATTTCTTATTGATAGGTGGTGGATATTCATAGGTTTATGATTCTTCGTTTTATTATGTCACCGCACGTGGAAAGACAACCGAAGAGGAGGCGCGAGTGAAAATTACCCTCAAACCTGGCATTACCCACGAGCTGCACTTTCGTGTGCCAGAAACCAAGACTGTGCCGCATCTGTATCCGGAAGCGCCCGAATTCCAAGTGATGCCGCGTGTTCTGGCGACCGGTTACATGATCGGGTTTATTGAGTGGGCCTGCATCCTGGCGGTGAATCCGCATCTTGACTGGCCACGCGAGCAGACCGTCGGGACACACGTGAACTTAAGTCATTTGGCTGCCACGCCCCCGGGAATGGGAATCATGGCGCGCGTGCGGCTTACCGAAGTGGAAGGCCGCAAACTGGTGTTTGAAGTGGAAGCTCGCGACGGTGTCGATTTGATCAGTCGCGGTACGCACGAGCGCTTTGTTATCGACGCCGAACGTTTCACGCGCAAGGTCGCGGACAAGGCGGCGTCAGATAAGTCGTGAAAAAGCGGTAATCTTGGGAGAAATCAAGAAGAATAAATCTTTATTGCCAGAAATCAGACGGTTACGCGATTGATCCGTTCAGCCTCTGTTCAGCGTGGGGTTTGTATTCTGATTCACAGCAGTCAGAAGTGAACCCCAATGCAACGAAGGAGGCAATCATGAAACGCAAACTGCTTGGCATTGCCGTGATAATCCTGGCCGCCATGTTGACAGTACCGCTCGCTCAGGCGCGAGACAGTCGAGGTGATCACCGCCCGGTTTACCGCGAGACGCATATCGAGCGGCATTATTCCCATCCGGGCCGGCATCATGGGTGGCATCAGCCGAGACATTTCCGTCACGGCCACCGGCATCACCGGCACCATTATTATCGTCATGCACCCACGCCGCGTTATTATGCTCCGCGACATCATCATCCGGGACATTATCGTTCTTCCTCCGCACCAATCATATTGGGCAGTGTGATCGGCGGTGTGGTGGGGCATGAAATCGGTTACGGCGATCCCGGCCACACGGCGGTGGGTGCGGTGGTCGGTACAGTCATTGGCTACGAAATCGCGCGCCATCGCTGAACCATGCGCCACCATCGCCCCGCGCGCGGGTGCTTCGTTCGCGCCAGTCCGTTAAGATGCACGGGCGATGACACGCCGAAAATTCATTTCCATTCTACTTACGGGGCTGCTGGCCTACGCCTCCACCGGTCCGGTGGAGGCGCGGCGCGATGATCGGCGTGACGAGCGTCGTGATGACCGCTCTGACCGCCGTTCCCGCCGCGAAGTCGCACCACAACGCAGCGGGCTCTCACTGGACGAAGCGGTATCCCGTGTCCGCCGCGAAACCGGGGGACGGGTGCTCGCGGCCGAGGCCCGCGATCAGCGCGGAGCCACTACCTACCGTATCAAAGTGCTGATGCCAAACGGGGCGGTGCGCGTGTATCACATGGACGCGCACAGCGGCAGGATGCAATAGCGGTCGATCCCTCATGCGCCTCCTGGTCATCGAAGACGAAAACTCCCTGCGCCACCAACTGACCGAGCAGCTGCGCCTTGCCGGTTACGTCGTGGACGACGCGGCCAATGGCAAGGACGGCCTGTTGCACGGTCGCGAATACCCCATTGATCTGGCCGTCGTGGATATTGGCTTGCCTGACTTGAGCGGCATCGAAGTCATTCGCGGCTGGCGCAAGCAGGACAAGCGTTTCCCGGTGCTGATCCTGACCGCACGTGGGCGTTGGCAGGACAAGGTCGAGGGACTCGAGGCCGGCGCCGACGATTATCTGGTCAAGCCATTCCATTTTGAGGAGTTGCTCGCACGAGTGAATGCGTTACTGCGACGCGCGGCTGGGCTGGCGCAGCCGGTGTTGACCTGCGGACCGGTGCTGCTCGACACCGCCTCCCAACAGGTACGCGTCGACAAGCGCGCCATTGAGCTGACGGCCTATGAATACAAGGTACTGGAGTATCTCATGCTGCACACGGGCGAGGTGGTGTCGAAAACGACCCTGACCGAGCATGTTTATGATCAGGATTTTGACCGTGACAGCAACGTCATCGAGGTGTTCATTGGGCGCCTGCGCAAAAAGCTTGATCCGGATGACCGCTTCAAGCCCATTGAAACCTTGCGTGGCCGCGGCTACCGCTTCACGCTCCCGTGCGGGAAACCCTGATGCGTTCGCTGCGCGCCCGCCTGCTGCTGGTCTCGGCCGTGGTGCTGGCCGGCTTTCTCGGATTGACCGGGTTAGCGCTCGATCGGGCTTTCAGCTCCAGCGCCGAGAGCGCTTTGCGTGAAAGGTTGCAGGGCCATCTTTACGCGCTGCTGGCGGCGGCCGATCTCAATGACCGCCAACAACTGGAACTTCCCATTGAGCTTCCCGAGCCGCGTTTCAATCTTATTGGTTCGGGACTGATGGCTGAAGTGCGCGATGCCTCAGGTGCCACGGTGTGGCGCTCGCGTTCCGCGATCGGGACGGAATTCGCGGGAGTCGCCGCCAACGTCCCCGGCGAACGCGTGTACACGCCACTCGGCGGGGGAACATCGCCTACGCGCCTGATGTTGAGCTTCGCCACGCGCTGGGAAAGCAACGCGCGGCCGGCGCAGGTGTATGTGTTCCACGTTATCGAGCGTCTCGATGAACTTCAGGCACAAATACGTCAATTTCGCCGCGGCCTGTTCGGCTGGCTTGCCGCGGCCACCGTGCTGCTGCTCGTGATGCAGGCCTTGATTCTGCGCTGGGGGCTGGCGCCGCTGCGCCGCGTGGCGCAGGACCTATCCGACATGGAGGCCGGGCGCGCCCGTACGCTGTCCGGGCATTACCCGGCCGAATTGCAGCCGCTGGTGGACAACCTCAATGCCTTGCTCACCAACACCCGTGCGCACCTGCAACGCTATCGCGACACACTGGGAAATCTGGCGCACAGCCTCAAGACGCCGCTTGCCGTGTTGCGCGGCAGCGTTGAGGTGAAAACGCCGGTGGAGGAATTGCGCACGGTGGCGCAGGAACAATTACAGAACATGAATGAGATCATCGAGTATCAATTGCAACGCGCCGCCGCGGCCGGCCGCACGGCGCTGAGTACACCGTTGCCGGTGGATCCCGTGGCACGCAAGGTCATCGCCGCGCTTAAAAAAGTCTATGCCGGGAAATTCCTGAACGTGGACATAATGATTGCCCCGGATGTGAAGTTTCGTGGCGACGAGGGTGATCTGGTCGAAATACTCGGTAATATTCTGGACAATGCCTTCAAGTGGGCGCGCTCGCGCGTGCGGGTACAGGCGCAAAACGAGACTGGAGGACCGTCCGGACTGCAGTTCACACTGCGTGTCGAGGACGATGGCCCTGGCATCCCGGACGACCAGGTTGAACGTGTGCGCGCCCGCGGCGCGCGCGCCGATGCCGCCACGCCAGGGCATGGCCTGGGTCTGGCCGTGGTGCAGGAGTTTGCCGATCTTTATGACGGGGAGCTGGTCATTTCCCGCAGTTCGCTTGGTGGGGCCGCGGTCGAGGTGCGGTTGTAGCCGGACTGCTTCAATTTACACTTCTTAACAATTATGCCATAGACAGCATGAACGGTTTTTTGCAGCATTTCAGTGTTCACAAATAACTGCATCGTCAGTCCAGTCCATCCCGTCTGATGTTGTCAGTTTCTTAATGTCTATCGATACCGGAGGCTTATCCCATGAAGCGTTTTGGCATTTATCCCATCATTGCGATATTTACAATTTTTTCCACCGGTTGTGCTACCGACGAATACGGCAATCGCCGACCGATGACCGAGGCGGAGAAAGGCGCCCTGATCGGTGCCGCCTCGGGTGCGGTCATCGGTGCGCTGGCCAAGAAGGACAAGCGTAGCAAGGGCGCCCTGATCGGCGCGGTCGGCGGCGGGCTCGCCGGCGCGGCGGTGGGCAGCTACATGGATTCCCAGAAACGGGATCTGGAAAAAGTGCTGGCCTCTGATGTTCAGGCAGGTGCTATCAACATAGACAAGATCAATCAGAACAATCTGCTGATCACCATGACTTCCCAGACCGCATTTGCGTTCGACTCAGCCGAGATCAGTACCGGATTCCAGAGCACGATGGACAAGATCGCGAACGTGCTGGTGCGTTACGGGAAAACCCATCTGACCATTGTTGGTCACACCGACAATGTCGGCTCGCACGAGTACAACCAGGGCCTTTCAGAACGCCGTTCCGGCGCCGTCATGAATTACCTGCGTGCCCAGGGCGTTATTCCGCAGCGGCTCGTGTCCCTAGGGCGGGGTGAAACCTCACCACGTGCGAGCAACGCCACCGAGGAGGGTCGGCGCCTTAATCGGCGTGTCGAGATCGTGGTGGAACCTGTCGTCGCCGAACCTCAGGCTTGAGCAGTCCCTCTGTACGTTTGCGATGCAGGAGAATAAGCGGGAGGTAATTACGCCACGCCGTATTTTTTGAACCATTCCTGCAGGCGCTTCCAGCCGTCCTGCGCCGGTCCAGGGCGATAACTTGAACGAAAATCGGCGTGAAAGCCGTGCGGCGCGTCAGGATAAACGACGATCTCCGAGGGGCTTTTCGCGGCCTTGAGATCGTCCTGCATCATCTCAACAATCTCTAACGGAATCCCCTGGTCCTCGGCACCGTACAAGCCAAGCACCGGAGTCTTGATGGATTTCGCCATATCGAGTGGCTGTTGCGGGCGCAGTTCGTCCTTATTGCCAGTGAGCCGGCCGTACCACGCCACGCCGGCCTTGAGCTTGGGATTGTGCGCAGCGTACAGCCATACAATGCGTCCGCCCCAGCAGAAGCCGGTGATGCCGAGCTTGGCGTCGTTACCGTTGTTCTTCGCCGCCCATGCCGCCGTGGCATCGAGATCGCTCATGACCTGTGAGTCCGGCACTTTTGAAACAACCTTTTCGAGGATATCTTGAATGTTCGTCATCTTCGAGACATCGCCTTGGCGCGCGTAGAGTTCCGGTGCCACCGCGAGGTAACCGAGCTTGCCGAGCCGCCGACAGACATCGCGGATGTGTTCGTGCACGCCAAAAATTTCCTGCACTACCAGAACGGTGGCAAGGTTTTTACCCTTCTCCGGCATGGCGCGATACGCCGGAATCTGGCCGTCCTTTACGGCGATCTTTACCTCGCCCGCTATCAGCCCCGTACTGTCAGTCTGAATCACGGTCTGCGCCGCGATTGGTCGTACGGCTGCGGCAAAACCCGCGGCCAGCACGGTGACGATGAAATCACGTCGGCTGAACTCCTTGGGCGGCGCGAGGCTTAAGAGATCTTCTTTGACGTTCATGGATCATTCTCCCAGTGTTAGCACGCGTAACACTACGCAACGGGAGTCTATTTTACTACCGGTCGTGGAATAAATAATACGACGTTGTGTCATGGGTTAGCGTCGCAAGGCGAGAGGATCGTCCGGGTTCACACCCTCTTGGAATGGTTTCTTGCGGTCATTGTTGGTGACTTGATAAACCTTGCCGATCCAGTTGTTGATCACCGCCTCGGCGGTGTCGTGCCAGGTGTTGTCGAGGTTCGGGACCAGGATATCCTCCGGCAATTCGGGTAGCGCCGCACCCCGTGCCTTGGCCGCAATGAGATATTCCCGGTGCTCCTCCAGGATGGCCTCAAGATGGAGGCTGAAATAGTTTTCGGGGAACGGCGGGTAATCCCCGCGCTCGTCCTTGATATAGCGCGTGACTTCACGCTTGTATTCCTTGTACAGGCTTACCGTGTCGTATTCTGGATGCCCCTGGAAAAAAACAAGGCGGAACTGGTCTTCGCTCACCGCGAGATGCACGCCCGCCACTCCACTTTCCACGAGGATATGCAATCCGGCGTCCTCGAACTGGGCGCGGTCGATTTGGTTAAAGCGCGAATGCGGCACATCGAAGCGCGTGTTGACGTCGGACACGAGCGGATGCCGGCGGTTCATTACGCTGTGTGAATAAACCCCCCAGCGCTTGTACCCGAGATGGCGGCGTTTCTTGCCGTAGCGGAACTGCAGCACGGCGTGTGTGGCTAGGCATGAGCAGAGCGTTGACGTAACGTTGTCGTAAGCCCAGTCAATCACCTTGTTGAGCGGTTTCCAGAAGGGCTCAAGCGCCAAATCCGGCTGAGTCACGTTGGCCCCGGTAATGATGAGTGCGTCGAGCCCCTGCTCCTTTATTTGATCGAAGCTTTCGTAATACTGACCGATATAAGTTTCTGCCTCCGTGCTGCGTTTCAGCTCCTTCAGCGTGAACGGGTGCATGTAGAACTGCGCGATCTGGTTCGACTCGCCCACGAGCCGGAAGAACTGACGCTCGGTCGCGGCCAGTGCCGCGTCCGGCATCATGTTGAGCAGACCGATGTGCAATTCGCGAATGTCCTGGTGCAGCGCTACGTCTCCCGGGACGACATTCTCGCCTTCCCGCTTTAGGCGATCAAAGGTGGGAAGCTTGGAATTGGCGACCAGGGGCATGATGGTTCCTAGGATTGCTTTTCCAGGACTTTTTCAACGAGCCGCAAAAAACCGACTTCGTCGCGCACTTCCTTGAGTTCGTCGGTGCTCACCGTGTAACCGTGCTTATCGGCAATCGCCTGATAACGCGGCACGCGCGACTGGAACAGTCGCGGGAAAGCCCAGCGCACAAAATCGTCCGGATCGATTTGTGCGACATAGGATATTTTCTTTTCATGTAAATAAATCTCGAGCTGTTCATCGAGAAACGCCTCGCGATAGTACAGCGGTTTCGGATCATCCTCGGCGCGTTGGATCAGGTCCTGCTTGTCTTTTTCGGTCGCGCGGATGTACAGGATGAGCGTGTGGTCGGCCAGCACCTTGATGGTGGCCGGGTCATCGAGCTCACACAAGCTACCGCCAGCGTCGTTCACAAAATGCTTGTAGCCGTATATCTTGTGCGCCTTGCCGATGAATTCCGGGACGTCGCGCATGGCGGCAATCTCTGCCTCCCGATGCAGATTCTGACGGTACTTGAATTCCTTGAGGCCGAGGCCGCCTTTCTCCGGGTTACCAAGTTTGCCGAGAAAACTCGATACCGGCAGCAGATTGTCCACCGTGATATTGTTGCGGATGAAAATCGAGTCCGAGCGCAGCAGCTCTCGCAGGAACGGGACCTGCATCGCTTGGCTCTTAATGTGATCAAGGATGGCCTCATCGAGATAGCGTGTCCCGATGCGGTAGTCCCCGGAATAATGGAACCAGTTGTGCTTGCGCAGCTTAAGGGCCAGGCGCGTCTTGCCAACCCCGGACATCCCGAGGAGGGTGATGCACTTGTTATCCCAGGCCTTGAACTCCCTGGCGCTTAGTTTCATCTTGGTGTTCTTTTTGGACGTCTGCCTATTGTATGACAGGAACGGTGCGACCGCGCGCACGGGGCGGGGCATTTCCATCATCTGCCGCCCTCGTCATCCCGGGAAGTCGCCGTTATAATGCCGGCCCTTTCAAACTCCGTTAAGACTTGAATAACTCATGAACACCGCCATTCCGATCGCATTCACAGGTGAGAATAAAATCACCCCCGAAAACAAGTGTAGTTTCTGCCGGGGGGCAACCTGTTGCACCTACCTGACCCAGCGGATCGACACGCCGCACTCCATGCAGGATTTCGACGTGTTGCTGTGGCAGATCTCGCACCGGAATACCCAGGCCTACAAGGACAGCGATGGCTGGTGTCTGCTGGTCAATAATCCCTGCCGGCATTTATTGCCCGGGGGGAACTGCAGTATCTACGAAACACGTCCGCAGATCTGTCGTGAACATTCCAACGACGGTTGCGAGTTCGAGGGCCCCTCCGGTCACGAGGACTTCGAGTTGTTTTTTCCCGACGACGAAGCCCTGCTCGCCTATTGCCGCACCCGATTCAAGAACTGGGATCGTCGTTTCAAGGACGTGTCGCCGCCGGTGCGCGCCCGGCCAGCTCAAGCGTAATCACCCCACCCAGCGCTTTGCGCATCTCGCTGATGCTGACATGCTCCCCTTCGTGGGGGAGCGCTTCCTGCCCGCAGGATAGCCGGAACACATTAGGTTGGCGCGGGGAGCGCAAAGTCAGCCGCGTGCTGTAGGCCTGGAGACTGGATCCGTCACCACCTTTCATCCCGATATGAACGCCAATGCCGACAGACACCCGCGCCAGCTGCAGGCCATCGAGCGCGACGGTGTGACCGATTTCCTGCACGGCCTGGGTGATCTCGAAGTTATCGGGCTGCACGGTTTGCGGCGTGTCCAGTCGGCGGAGAAGCTCGAATTTGCAGTGCGGGTAATACTGGTTGATCCGTTCCGATGGGATGACCTCGCCACCCTGCAGGTATACCGCCACCTGGTTGGCCGGAATGATGAGTTCGCGCGTGAGCTTCAGGGTTGAACCGACGGGGACGAGGAAAAAGGGAGATTTCTCGTTACCCTCGTAGGACGGCGTCTGGCAGCCCACCAGCAGCATGGCGAGCAGGGGAATGGCGATAGATTTCATATTACCTCCTTCGTTCAGGGCATGATTTCGCGGAAACTGCGGATGCCCCGAAATTCCCCAATATCTTTCTCCGGCAGCTTCGAATCCGGTTTGTACACCGCGAGCAATTGACCGATGCCGTACTGATTTGCCGAACGCAGCACCGGCAGGCTGTCATCGATTAGCAGTGTATTGTGCTTTTCGAACGGCTGGACCTGCTGCATCTTGTCCCAGAAATCTGCGTGTTCCTTCGGTAGCCCGAGATCGTGTGAGCACACCACGGCGTCGAAGTGGCCCCCCAGGGCAGTGCGTTGGAACTTGATGGCGAGTGTCTTGCCGTGGGCGTTGGTGACCAGCACCACACGTTTCTTCATGGCCTTCACGGCGTCGAGAAAATCGAGCACGTGCGGATGTACTGCGATCAAGTGATTCACTTCTTCCTTCAGTTGCGGGATGTCGAGAAGAAGTTCCCGGCTCCAATAATCCACGCAATACCA
Source organism: Gammaproteobacteria bacterium (assembly GCA_029863005.1). Lineage (GTDB taxonomy): Bacteria > Pseudomonadota > Gammaproteobacteria > Acidiferrobacterales > Sulfurifustaceae > Sulfuricaulis. The sequence continues at coordinate 14,665 of JAOTWF010000052.1, forward strand.
ATTGAGCGTGCCCTCGGCGCGCTGGTAACGTCCCAGCACTTCCGCCCGGGCGGCTTCGGCTGCCAGCCCGTGTTTCTCCGCGTAGCGGCGCGGCACGTACTCGAGCCAGAAATGGTTGTCGTAATGCAGGTCGAGCAGGGTGCCGTCGAGATCGAGCAGCAGGGTATCGAGCCGGTTCCAGTTAATCATGACGTGGACAGCAATTTTTGTCTTGGCAGATGTTCTCGGGCATTATAAATCCACCTCAAACAGGGCCCGGGCATGCGAAGCAGGTATTTTACCGCGATTCTGATTTTCTGGCTGGTTTCCAGCGCACACGCCGCGCCGGTGTTCGTGGATGGCGCCTGGCTCGAAAAGCAGCTCTCCGTCCCGAACATCGTCATCGTCGACATGAGCGAAGATGACACCCAGTATCTGCGTTTCCACTTGCCTGGCGCGGTTCGGCTTCCCTACCACGTGCTGGTAAAAGTTCGGCAGCCGGACAGGGTTTTGGTGCGGATCGGTGACGCCGAGCTGGTGCACGTGCTCGGGCGCCTTGGTATTTCACGCAACAGTCATGTCGTGATTTACGATGACCTGGGCGGGCTTAACGCCGCGCGGTTGTTCTGGGAACTGGAACGCATCGGCCATCCCGCGGTGTCCGTGCTCGATGGGGGGCTGGTGAGATGGATTCTGGATGGTCGCCGCGTCGTGAATACTCCGGCACTCCAGTCGGCCGTAACCTACGAGAGAGGCGGCATTGGACGTGACAACGAAGCCGGGCTTCGCGATGTGCAGCAGGCGGTCGAAAAGCACACGGCGCTGCTGCTCGATGCACGCACCGAGGAAGAATACATCGGTGAGCCGAAAAAACCGCGCACCGGTCATATCCCCGGTGCACGCCTGTGGCCCTGGGACTTGGCCGTGGATTTCGAGCGCGGTTTTGTGCGGCGCGATGAAGCCACCTTGCGCAAGGCGCTGGCGGGCGCCGGTCCGGATCGGCCGGTCATCACCTATTGCCTTACGGGCCATCGCGCGGCGCGCACCTATTTGACGCTACGCGCGCTGGGATTCGAAAACGTGAAGGTATATGCCAACTCGATGAACGAATATTCGTTGATGCCGCAAGCGCCAATCAAACAAGGCAAGGAGCCGTAAGATCAGAGACGCCCCGTCTCAGTTCTCGGCTTTGAGCCAGGACTCGGCATCGGCGAGATTTTCGAAATTCCTGATTTCGGCATCGGTGAAGGCGCTTGGCAG
>JAOTWF010000113.1 GCA_029863005.1 Gammaproteobacteria bacterium
GGGGGGGCTTGTGTCGTCATGCGACTGCCGGTCACTACCGCCGCGGCCGCGGGGCCAGCGCCCGCTCCCGCCGCCGCCCAAGCCACGCGGGGAGAAAATAAAGCATGAATCCTGGTTACATCCTGGTGGTGGACGACGAACCGGATATCTGCCGGTTGATGCGGGAAATCCTCGAGGATGAACATTACAAGGTGAAGACGGTGGAAAACGCCGCGGCCGCGCGCGAGGCGGTTCGGAAACAACGGCCGGATCTGGTGTTGCTCGACATCTGGATGCCAGGCACCGACGGCATCAGCTTGTTGCGCGAATGGTCCGAGGCCGGCGGCCTGGAAATGCCGGTGATCATGATCTCGGGACACGGCACGGTGGAAACCGCGGTTGAGGCCACGCGCCTTGGCGCCTACGACTTCATCGAAAAGCCCGTGTCCATGGGCAAGCTGCTGGTCACCATCGAGCGTGCGCTCGAGACTGACAAGCTACGACGCGAAAACCTGCGCCTGCGTCGTCAGGCCGAGCCCACGGCCAACCTCATTGGCAAGAGCCCGGTGATGCAGGAGCTGCGGGAGAACATCGAACGCATCGCCGCCACCGACGCCTGGGTGCTGATCACCGGCGAACCGGGCAGCGGCAAGGCGGTGGCGGCACGCAACCTGCACGCCCACAGCGCGCGTCGAGACGGACCTTTCGTCGAAGTCAGCCTGTCAGCGATGGTCCCTGCACAGGTGGCGATCCTGCTGTTCGGTCAGGAACAAAAAGGCAACGTTACGCCTGGCTGCTTCGAACAGGCGGCGGGCGGCACTCTGTTGCTAAGCGAAATCAGCCACCTCGATCTGGCGGCACAGGCGCGGCTGCTGGATGCCCTCGAAAAGAAACGCTTCACCCGCGTCGGCGGTCACGAGACTCTCTCGATGGACGCGCGCATCCTCGCTGCCACTGATCAGGACTTGCTCAAGGCGGTGGAGGAGAAACGTTTCCGTGATGACCTCTATTATCGCTTGAACGTGGTGCCGCTGCGCGTGCCGAGTCTACGCGAGCACCACGAGGACGTTCCGGAGCTGATCAATTTCTACGTTAACTGGATGGCGGACAATGAACACCTGCCTTACCGCAAGTTCACTACCGGCGCGCTTAACCTGCTGCGCAATTACTCCTGGCCGGGAAACGTGCGCGAATTACGCAACATGGTACAGCGGTTGCTGATCCTGCATCGCGGGGAAGAGGTGACCGAGGCCGAAGTGGAACAGACCCTCGGAGCACCCGCCCCGGTGTCGTCCGATGCTTATCCGCCGACGCTTCTGGAAAGACCCTTGCGTGACGCGCGCGAACAATTCGAGAAGGCTTACCTCGAGCACCATTTGAAGCGCACCGGCGGGAATGTCGCCGAGGTGGCGCGAATGTCGGGCATGGAGCGCACGCACCTTTACCGCAAGCTCAAGCAGCTCGGTGTTAATCCCAAGCCGCCCAAGGAATAGGCATGGCGATTGTAGACAACTTGGAAGCCATGCTCGCGCGTGGTCAGGACAGCGCGCTGTTGCGCTACAGCCTCGGCGGTGAGTACCTGAAGATCGATCAATCCGACAAAGCCGCCGAACACCTGCACCAAGCCGTAGCGCAAGATCCCAAATATTCCGCCGCGTGGAAACTGCTCGGCAAGGCCCTGACCGACGCCGGTCACAAAGACGAGGCGATCAAAGCCTACAAAAACGGGATAACAGTCGCGGAAGAAAAAGGCGACAAACAAGCGGCGAAAGAAATGACGGTTTTATTGAAGCGCTTACAGAAATAGTCGTGCGGGCTGGGCCTACTTAATCCTTCTTGTAAAGATCCGGCTCGCCTTGCGGCCGCGTCTTGAAGCGCTTGTGCAGCCAGAAATACTGCTCCGGACTCTCTCGCACCGCGATTTGAATTTCCTGGTTCATCCGCGTGGTGTCCGCCACCGCATCGCCGGAGGGAAAATTCTTGAGCGGCGGGCGGAATTCGATTTCGTATCCGCGCCCCCGGGACAGCTGGCGCGTGATACAGGGGATCACCACCGCGTCCGTCATCTTGGCGAGACGCGGTAACACGACGAACGTCGCCGCCGGCACGCCGAAGAACGGCGCGAACACCGCGTTGCGCAGACCGGCATCCTGATCCGGCAAGTAATATAGCGGCACGCCTTGTTTTATTTGTTTCACCAGTGGGGTGAAGGACTGGACATGCTCCACCAGCCGGAGATAAAAACGCGAGCGCGCGCGTTCCATGACCACGCTCAATAATTTATTCACCGGATGACGGAACACCGTAACCATCGGCCGCTCCGTCGAGAGCCGCATGCCGCCGTACTCAAGACCGAGAAAATGTGGTGCCAGCAGAATGATGTTCTTGTTTTCACGCAGCGCGTTGTCGTAATGCTCGCGTCCGCAAAATCGGGTAAGGCGTCGCAGCCGCGCGGCCGATGACCACCAGGTGATGCCGATATCGAGCAGCGTCTGGCCGAAGGCGCGAAAGTGCCGGCGCGCCAATCGCGCCTGGGCGCCGGGAGTCAGCTCCGGGAAACACAGCTTGATATTGATGTGCACTACATGTCGGCGTCCGGTGTGCAGGGCATACAGCAGCATTCCGAGCACGCTGCCGAATAGTGCAATGACCGGCAATGGCAGCCAGCTTACCGCTCGCATGAAGCCAATCCCGATCCACGTCGGCCAGTAACGCGGATGGTGAAATTGCCGGAGGCTGGCTTCAATCATAAGGCGAAGGGGCGTGGCCCGGGCGGGTCTTGAACAATTTGAAGGTCCACTGGTATTGCTCGGGCATGGCGCGCAGCCCCTCCTCGAGAACTTCGTTCATGCGCGTGGCGTCGCGGACGCGATCGCCATTCGGAAAATCCTCGAGAGGGGGTTTCAGAATCACTTCGTAGCCTCGCCCCCCCGGCAGCAGACGCGTGAAGCAGGGCACCACGAGCGCGTTGGTGAGATGCGCGAGCCGCCCAAGCGTAGTCAGCGTCGCCGTCGGCACGCCGAAAAACGGCACGAACACCGACTGGCGTTGACCGAAATCCTCATCCGGTGAGTACATGAAGACAAGACCCTGCTTAAGCGCGCGAATGACGGGGCGCAACCCCTGAGTACGCGATAACAGGAAGCAACCGAAGCGCATGCGTCCGCGATTAAGCAGCCAGTTGACCATCGGATTGCGCTGCAGCTTGACCATGGAAAATTGAGCACGTTCGTGCGCCATCACAGAGCCACTGAAGTTCACCCCGACGCAGTGCGGCACCAGCAAAATGATATTGCGCCCGCGCAAATCGTGATATTGCTCGAGACCACGAATATGTGTCTTGCGCAGGATGCGGCGTTCCGAGGCCCACGCGAGATAGGCAAGGTCGAAATAACTTTGACCGTGCACGATGTAATGGCGTCGCAACAAATGTTCGCGCTCGCGCAGGCTCAGTTTCGGGAAACACATCTCGATATTGATGCGCGCAATTCGTCTACGTTTTTTGTTGGTGGTCATCATGAGCAGCCCGAGCCCGGCGCCGAGGACGCGTGACCACGCCAGCGGAAGGAGTGCCGTGAACCGGAGGAAAATCAGCCACAACCAACTCGTCCAGTATTGCGGTGCAAGACTGCTCTTTGACAGCTTGAGCGTCAAAAAGGAAAGCGATTGA
>JAOTWF010000114.1 GCA_029863005.1 Gammaproteobacteria bacterium
CGCAGGATGTTGCCTTCCAGCACCGCCTCGACAAAGGCCAGGTTGGTCCAGCCGGCGGAAATCATCAGCAGCGTGAGGTAAACGGGTTCGCGGGCAAATTCGGGAATTGACTTGGCGGTGTACGGCAGACTCACCACCAGCGCGGAGGAGTACATGATCAGCGTGAGCCAAAGGCCGACGAGGCCGCCGGATTCGAGCAGGCGCATGGGATACCAGATGACGCCCCACATGCTGGCGCCCGTCATCATGGCCAGGGCCGGATAGAAACGCCGCGCGGCGATGGAGGACATCAGGGGCTTCCTTTATAATCTTTTTTTCCCAACAATCCGGACTCCATGAATTCCCGGCTCGCGAGCTTACAACCCTACCCTTTCCAGCGGCTCGCTCAGCTCATCCAGGGCATCTCCCCGCCCGCCGGAAAGAGCGCGATCCGTCTTTCCATGGGTGAGCCGCAGCATGCCGCACCGGCCTTTGTTTTGGAAGCCCTGAAAAAGAATCTCGCGGGCTTATCAAACTACCCCGTGACCATGGGCACCACCGAATTGCGCCAGGCCATCGCCCACTGGGCCACGCGCCGGTTTCATCTGAATAGAGTGGATCTCTTGCCGGAGCGCCATGTCCTGCCCGTGGCCGGCACGCGCGAGGCGCTGTTTTCCATCGCCCAGGCCGTCATTGATCGGCGCGTGAACTCGAAGCAGCCATCCGTGATCATGCCCAACCCGTTCTACCAGATTTACGAAGGTGCCACGCTGCTCGCCGGCGCGCGGCCGTATTTCCTGAACACCACCGAGGCCAACGGCTTTCGCATGGATTTTTCTTCCGTGCCGGAAGAGATCTGGCGCAAGGTGCCATTGGTGTACGTGTGCTCCCCCGGCAACCCGACCGGGGCGGTGTTAACACACGATGACCTGGCCAAGCTGATAGTGTTGGCGCAAAAGTACAACTTCGTCATCGCCTCGGATGAATGCTATTCCGAAATTTATTTCGATGAGAACCACCCGCCGGTGGGCCTGCTGCAAGTGGCAAACCACCTCGGCCTCAAGGACTACCGGCGCTGTCTGGTGTTCCACAGCCTGTCCAAGCGCTCCAACCTGCCGGGGCTTCGCTCCGGTTTTGTGGCCGGCGACGGTGAAGTGATGCAGCAATATCATCAGTACCGCACTTACCAGGGCAGCGCCCTGCCACCGCCCACCCAGGTGGCGAGCCTGGCCGCCTGGAACGACGAATTACACGTGAAGACCAATCGCGCGCAATACCGCGCCAAGTTTGAAGCGGTGCTTAAGATCCTGAAACCGGTGTTGGAGGTCGAGCGGCCCGAGGCCGGGTTTTACCTGTGGCCGAAACTGCCCCGGGACGATGAGGTTTTCGCGCACGAGCTGTACGCGCGGGAAAACGTACTGGTACTGCCGGGAAGTTATCTTTCACGAGATTTCGAGGGCGTGAATCCGGGCAAAAACCGCGCGCGCCTGGCGCTGGTGGCGCCGGTCCCGGAGTGTATCGAGGCCGCACACCGCATCCGAAATTATGTAGAATCGCTGAAATAACTGAAACGCCCATAGAAGGGAAATCTCCATGAAAAATATTCAGTCCGTCATCAACGAGGCCTTTGAGCGCCGCGCCAGCATCACCCCGCGGAATGTCGAATCGCTGGTCAAGGACGCCGTGCACGAGGCGATTAACCTTCTCGATACGGGAAAAGCGCGCGTGGCGGAGAAAAAGAGCGGTCAGTGGATGGTGCACGAATGGCTGAAAAAGGCGGTGCTGCTGTACTTTCGTATCGAGGACAACCAGTTCATCAAGGGCGGCTACACCAATTACTGGGATAAAGTCCCATCCAAGTTCAGCGATTACAACTCCAAGGCCTTCCGCGAGGGCGGATTCCGCGTGGTTCCCCCGGCGGCCATCCGCAAAGGAGCCTACATTGCCCCTTCGGTCGTGCTCATGCCTTCTTATGTGAATATCGGCGGCTACGTGGACGAAGGCACCATGGTCGATACCTGGGCCACGGTCGGCTCCTGCGCCCAAATCGGCAAGAATGTGCACCTTTCCGGGGGAGTGGGCATCGGCGGCGTGCTGGAACCGGTGCAGGCCGCCCCCACCATCATTGAAGACAACTGTTTCATCGGCGCCCGCTCCGAAATCGTCGAAGGGGTGATTGTCGAGGAAGGCGCGGTGATTTCCATGGGGGTGTATATCGGCCAGAGCACCAAAATCTACAACCGCCAGACCGGCGAAGTGACCTACGGGAAGGTGCCCAAGGGCGCGGTGGTGGTCTCGGGCAATCTGCCGTCCGCCGATGGCAAGTACAGCCTCTATTGCGCCGTGATCGTGAAGCAGGTTGACGAGAAAACGCGTTCCAAGGTCGGCATCAATGAACTGCTGCGCGATATTTAAGCGCGGCAATTCATCATAACTTTTATATTTTTTATCAGCTAATTAACGAATATGCCTGATAAGACGCTTGAACTGGCGAAGGAGCTGATTGCGCGCCCGTCTCAGACACCGCGCGATGAAGGCTGTCAGGAAATCCTGATCAAACGACTCGAGCCCCTAGGCTTTAAATCCGAGCGTCTCCCCTATGGCGATGTCGAGAACCTCTGGGCGGTGCGCGGGAATGCCAAGCCACTGCTGGTGTTTGCCGGGCATACCGATGTCGTGCCCTCCGGCCCCCGCGAGGCCTGGAAAAGCGATCCTTACCAACCTGAGATCCGCGATGGTCATCTCTACGGGCGCGGCGCCTCGGACATGAAATCCTCTCTGGCGGCATTCATCACGGGCATCGAGGATTTTCTGGCGAAGCACCCAAAGCACAAGGGTTCCATCGGCCTGCTGATCACCTCGGATGAAGAAGGTCCGGCGGTGAACGGCACCGTGAAAGTCATGGAATGGCTCGGAAAGCATGGAATCAAGATTGATTACTGTGTGGTCGGCGAGCCCTCGTGCACGAATAAGCTCGGCGACACTATCAAAATCGGCCGGCGCGGGTCCCTCACCGGCCGCCTGACAGTGCGCGGCAAGCAAGGACATGTGGCTTATCCACACCTGGCAAAGAATCCCATCCATATGCTGGCGCCAGCACTGGCGGAATTGGCTACCATCGAATGGGACCGGGGCAACGCCGATTTCCCCCCGACTAGCTTCCAAATTTCCAATATTCACGGCGGCACCGGGGCCGAAAACGTTATCCCGGGCCGGCTCGAAGTGGTGTTCAATTTCCGCTTCTCCACCGCCGTGACGGAGGCGGATTTACGCCGCCGGGTAGAGGAAATTCTTCAACGCCACGGCGTGGAACATCAGCTCCAGTGGGTGCTTTCCGGCCACCCTTTTCTGACCCGCGGAACCGCCCTGATCGAAGCGGTGCGCGCGGCGGTGAAACAGGAATTGGACATGATTGCTGAAACCTCCACCAGTGGCGGAACTTCGGATGGCCGTTTCATCGCTCCTGCGGGGACGGAAGTCGTAGAGATCGGCCCTCTGAATCGCACGATTCATCAAATTGACGAGTGCATCGCGGTGGATGACATCAGCCGGTTGGCGCGTGTCTACCGCCGTATCCTGGAAAATGTCCTGCTATAATATTATCTATTTATAGTTTATATTTCATATAGATATATATTAGATATGATGTATATTCT
>JAOTWF010000053.1 GCA_029863005.1 Gammaproteobacteria bacterium
TCGCCGCCGTGCTTGGCGGCGAGCACCTTGGTGATGGCCGCCGTGAGCGTGGTCTTGCCATGGTCGACGTGACCGATGGTGCCGACGTTCAGGTGCGGTTTGGTGCGGGAGAATTTTTCCTTGGACATCTTTCTCTGCCTCGTATATTTCAGTTGCTCGATTAGATGATGAACCGGCGATTAATCTTTCTCGTCATCAACTAGCTTTTTTTAGGATGGACTCCGCCACGTTGGCCGGAACCGGCGCATATTTCTTGAATTCCATCGTGTACGTCGCGCGACCCTGGGTCGCCGAGCGCAGGCTCGTGGAATAGCCAAACATGTTCGCCAGCGGTACCTCAGAGCGAATAATCTTCACGTTACCGTGACCGTCTTCCTGGCTCATGATGATGCCGCGGCGCGAGTTCAGGTCGCCCATGACATTGCCCAGGTAATCCGCCGGGGAAGTGACTTCGACGTCCATGATCGGTTCGAGCAGGACCGGATCGCCCTTCAGACCGGCATCACGCCAGCACAGGATGGCGGCCATCTTGAAGGCGTTTTCGTTCGAGTCCACCTCGTGGTACGAACCGTAGTGCAGTGTTGCCTTCACATCCACCACCGGGTAACCGTACTTGATGCCACGCTGCATCGCTTCGTCCACGCCCTTGCGCACAGCCGGGATGAATTCTTTCGGGATCACGCCGCCCTTGATGGCGTCCACAAACTCGAAGCCCTTGCCGGGTTCTTGCGGTTCAAACTTGATGACGACGTGACCATACTGGCCGCGGCCGCCGGATTGCTTTACGAAGCGGTGCTCCTGATCCACTGCCTTGCGGATGGTCTCGCGGTAGGCGACCTGTGGCTTGCCGACATTTGCCTCGACGCTAAACTCGCGCTTCATGCGCTCAACGATAACCTCAAGATGCAACTCACCCATGCCAGCGATAATGGTTTGACTGGATTCTTCGTCGGTATACACGCGAAAAGAGGGGTCTTCCTGAGCGAGGCGGCCCAGGGCCAAGCCCATCTTCTCCTGATCCGCCTTGGTCTTGGGCTCGACGGCCTGTGAAATCACCGGCTCGGGGAATTCCATGCGTTCCAACATGATCACCTTGTCCGGGTCGCTGAGCGTCTCGCCGGTGGCGATTTCCTTCAGGCCCACGCACGCGGCGATGTCGCCAGCGCGCACTTCTTTGATCTCCTTGCGCTCGTTGGCATGCATCTGGAGGAGGCGGCCGATGCGCTCCTTTTTGCTGCGGGTCGGGTTGTACACGGTATCACCGGAGGTCAACACGCCGGAGTACACACGGATATAGGTGAGCGCGCCAACGAAGGGGTCGGTCGCGATCTTGAACGCCAACGCCGAGAACGGCTCATCGTCGGAGGCATGACGCTCATCCTCGGTGCCATCCTTGTCGTCGAGATGGCCCTTGATGGCAGGCCGCTCGGACGGTGCCGGCATGAAATCAATGACGGCGTCCAGCGCCGCCTGCACGCCCTTGTTCTTGAAGGCCGAGCCACACAACACTGGCACGATTTCGAGCTTGAGGTTGCGTTCGCGCAGGCCGTGCTTGATCTCGTCGGTGGTCAGCGCCTCGCCGTGGAGATATTTCTCCATCACCTTTTCATTCGCCTCGGCCGCCGCCTCGATCATCTTCTCGCGGTATTTCTTGCACTGATCAAGCATCTCGGCGGGGATGTCTTTTTCCTCGAACTTCATGCCCTGGGTGGAATCGTCCCAGTAGATGGCCTTCATCTTGATAAGATCGACAACGCCTTTGAAGCCTTCTTCGGCGCCGATGGGAAGCTGCAACGGCACGGCATTGGCGCCAAGACGCTCCTTGAGTTGGGACACGACCGTGAGGAAATTCGCGCCGGCCCGGTCCATCTTGTTCACAAACGCGATGCGCGGAACCTTGTATTTATTGGCCTGGCGCCAGACTGTCTCGGACTGCGGCTGCACGCCACCCACTGCGCACAGCACGAAGATCGCGCCGTCGAGCACGCGTAAGCTTCGCTCGACCTCGATAGTGAAGTCGACATGGCCGGGGGTATCAATGATGTTGAAGCGGTGTTCCGGGCGCGCCTGGTCCATGCCTTTCCAGAAGCAGGTGGTGGCCGCCGAGGTGATGGTGATGCCGCGCTCCTGCTCCTGCTCCATCCAGTCCATGATGGCAGCGCCGTCGTGCACCTCGCCGATCTTGTGCGAGACACCGGTGTAGAACAGGATACGCTCCGTGGTCGTGGTTTTTCCGGCATCGATGTGCGCCATGATGCCGATGTTCCGGTAGCGTTCGATGGGGGTTGTACGGGCCACGACTATAATCCTCTATATATAAAGAACGGTTAATCGATTACCAGCGGTAATGCGAGAAGGCCTTGTTGGCCTCGGCCATGCGATGCACGTCTTCGCGCTTCTTCACGGCATTGCCGCGCTTGTCCGCGGCGTCCATCAATTCATCCGCCATGCGCGCCGCCATGGACTTGCCGCCACGGGTGCGGGCCGCTTCCACTACCCAACGCATCGCCAATGCCATCTGGCGACCGGAGCGTACCTCGACCGGCACCTGATACGTGGCACCGCCGACGCGACGGCTTTTGACCTCGACCAGCGGACGCACATTGGTCAGGGCCTGATTGAACATCTCGATCGGGTCCTTCTTGCTGCGTTCGGCCATTGTGTCGAGTGCGCCGTATACAATTTTCTCGGCCACGGACTTCTTGCCGCTCTTCATCACCACCGCGATGAATTTGGCGACGGTCTCGCTCAGGTATTTCGGATCCGGTGTGACTTCACGTTTGGGAACCTCTCGGCGTCTCGGCATAAATCCCTCTTACGTCTTGGGGCGCTTGGCGCCGTACTTGGAACGGCCCTGTTTGCGATCGGCCACACCGGCGGTATCGAGCGAACCGCGCACCGTGTGGTAGCGCACGCCGGGCAGGTCCTTCACGCGCCCACCGCGGATTAATACCACGGAGTGTTCCTGAAGATTGTGTCCTTCGCCGCCGATATAAGTAATGACCTCGTAACCATTGGTTAAACGGACTTTCGCAACTTTCCGGAGCGCCGAGTTTGGTTTCTTCGGTGTGGTGGTGTACACGCGTGTGCACACCCCGCGGCGCTGCGGACATGCTTCGAGGGCCGGCACCTTGCTTTTACTGCGCAGGCGCTTGCGCCCCTTGGCCACTAATTGGTTAATCGTCGGCATCTCTATCCTACCGTTATACAATTCAAAGCAGAGACCTCCGCTCTCGCGGAAATCTTGGATTTATTGATCGCCACCTAATTCACGCGGTCAGCGCAGAACCTGCGGAACCCGGCCCGTCGGCCTGAAATGCCACAGCTCTTTTAAGAATTCTCAGAGGCTTTAACAAAGACAGGCCGGCGGGAACCCGGCCTGTCTGAGGGGCGCGATTCTAGGGACACACCCCTTATGTGTCAAGCCATTAGCGGGCTTTTACGGCCATTTTCCAGGACTTTGGCCGCCATTATCACTTCCTGCCGACCCCGGAAATACGGCCGGCGGAGACGGGTCCGGCGGGGTAGGGTATTACGTCCCCACCGCCTCTTCCCCGCTGCGCGCCGAGGGTTTGCCGGAAAGCGCGCCCGTCAGGGATTGCTTCAGTTCCTTGGCCTCCTGCTTGGCTTCGCCACGCTCGCGCCGGCGTTGCTGGTGGTAGGCGAGCCCGGTGCCAGCCGGGATCAGTCGACCCACGATCACGTTTTCCTTTAGGCCGCGCAGCAAATCCTGCTTGCCCGTGATCGCCGCTTCCGTCAGCACGCGTGTCGTTTCCTGGAACGAGGCCGCGGAGATGAACGACTCGGTCGACAGTGACGCCTTGGTGATACCCAGGAGCAACGGTTCGTAGGTGGCCAGCTTCTTTTTCTGGCTGGCCAGTTCCTCGTTGTCCTCAACCACGCGCGCGCGTTCGGCCTGCTCGCCCGGCAGGTAGCGCGTGTCGCCGGAGTCCAGCACCCGCACCTTGCGCAACATTTGGCGCACAATTACCTCGATGTGCTTGTCATTGATCTTCACACCCTGGAGGCGGTACACGTCCTGGATTTCATCCACAATGTAATTGGTAAGGGCCTCGACACCCAGCAGGCGCAGGATGTCGGCCGCGACCGGCGCGCCCTCGACGATGGTATCACCCTGCTCCACCGTCTCCCCCTCGAACACCGTGATGTGACGGCCCTTCGGGATCAGGTACTCGTGTTCCACGCCGTCTTTGTCATTAATAATGAGGCGTTGCTTGCCCTTGGTGTCCTTGCCGAAAGAAATTACCCCGCTGACTTCAGCCAAGATCGCAAAATCCTTGGGCTTACGTGCCTCGAACAGCTCCGCCACCCGCGGCAGACCGCCGGTGATATCGCGGGTCTTGATCGACTCCTGCGGAATGCGCGCCAACACATCGCCCACACCGACCTTGGCGCCGCCTTCCACGGTGATGATGGCTCCTGGCGGCAGCATGTACTTGGCCGGAATTTCCGTGCCCGGAATGTTGACCGGCTTGCCCTTGCCATCCACCAGCGTGATGACCGGTCGGATGTCCTTGGTGCCGGAACGGTGTTTGGCATCGAGCACGACGTAAGTCGACAGGCCCGTGATCTCGTCGGTCTGCTTGTTGACCGTCACGCCTTCGATGAGATCGCTGAAATTAACCTTGCCCGCCACCTCGGTGATGATCGGGTGCGTGTGCGGGTCCCAGTTGGCGACCACGGCGCCGCTCTTCACCTTGGAACCGTCATGCACCGACAACACGGCACCGAAAGGGAGCTTGTAACGCTCGCGATTGCGTCCCTGGTCGTCTTGAATGATCAGTTCGCCGGAACGTGACACCGCGACATAGTTGCCGCTGGTGTGCTTGACCACCTTGAGGTTCTTGAGGCGCGCCACGCCCGTGGTTTTGACCTCGATGCGTGACACCGCCGCGGCGCGCGACGCCGCACCGCCGATGTGGAACGTGCGCATGGTGAGCTGCGTACCCGGTTCACCAATCGACTGGGCGGCAATAACGCCCACGGATTCGCCGAGATTGACAAGGTGCCCGCGCCCGAGATCACGTCCGTAGCACTGACGACACACCCCGTAGCGGGTCTGACAGCTTACCGGTGAGCGCACCTGCACCTGGTCGATATTGCGATCTTCAAGCAGGGACACAGCCATCTCGTCAAGTACCGCACCGTCCGAAATCAGCACTTTCTTCTCGTTGCTGGGATCGCGAATATCTCCAATAACCACGCGGCCGAGGATGCGGTCGCGCAGCGGGATTACGATTTCGCCGCCTTCGACCAGTGCGGATTTGGTGACACCATCCGTGGTGCCGCAATCGTCTTCGGTCACCACGAGGTCCTGGCACACATCCACCAGGCGACGCGTGAGGTAACCCGAGTTGGCGGTTTTGAGTGCGGTATCGGCTAGGCCTTTGCGCGCGCCGTGCGTCGAGATGAAGTACTGCAACACGTTCAGCCCTTCGCGGAAGTTCGCCGTGATCGGCGTCTCAATGATCGAGCCGTCGGGCTTGGCCATCAGGCCACGCATGCCAGCAAGTTGACGAATCTGGGCGGCGCTGCCGCGCGCACCGGAATCCGCCATCATGAAGATAGAATTGAACGATTCCTGCTTTGCCTTCTTGCCCTGGGAGTCGGTCACTTCCTCGCTGCCGAGCTGATCCATCATGGTCTTGGCGACACGCTCGGAAGTGTGCGTCCAGATGTCCACAACCTTGTTGTAACGCTCTCCATCGGTCAGAAGGCCCGAGGCGTACTGGTTCTGGATCGCCTTCACCTCACCCTCGGCCTGGCCGATGATTTCGGCCTTCACTTCCGGAATGATCATGTCGTCCATGCCAAAGGACACCGCTGCGCGCGTGGCATAAGCGAAACCGGTGTACATCAGCTGGTCGGCAAAAATGACGGTGGCCTTCAGACCCACGCGCCGGTAGCAGGCATTGATGAGTTCGGAGATCGTCTTCTTCTTGAGCACGCGGTTGATGAGCTCGAACGGAAGACCGTCGGGCAACATTTCCGACAGCAGCGCCCGGCCCACGGTGGTGTCATAGAGTTTTCGTGTCTCAACTGTCTTGCCCTTGTCGTCGAACTGCAACTCACGGATGCGCGTCTTGATGCGCGCCTGTAACGCGAGATGGCCGCTGTTATAGGCGCGATGCACCTCAGCCACATCTGCAAAGGCCTTGCCCTCACCGAGGGCGTTGATGTGCTCGCGGGTCATGTAATAAAGACCGAGGACAATATCCTGAGACGGCACGATGATGGGATCGCCGTTCGCGGGCGAAAGAATATTGTTGGTGGACATCATGAGCGTGCGTGCTTCGAGCTGCGCCTCCACCGACAGCGGGATGTGCACCGCCATCTGGTCGCCATCGAAGTCAGCGTTATAGGGGGCGCAAACGAGTGGATGCAGCTGGATCGCCTTGCCCTCGACCAGTTGCGGCTCAAACGCCTGAATACCGAGGCGGTGCAGCGTCGGGGCGCGGTTCAACAATACCGGGTGCTCGCGGATCACTTCCTCGAGAATGTCCCACACTTCGGGACCGGCCTGTTCCACCATCTTCTTCGCTGCCTTGATAGTGGTCGCCAGGCCCTTGGATTCGAGTTTGCTGAAAATGAACGGTTTGAACAATTCCAACGCCATTTTCTTCGGCAGGCCGCATTGATGCAGCCGGAGCGTGGGGCCGACGACGATCACGGAACGGCCAGAATAGTCCACGCGCTTGCCGAGCAGGTTCTGACGGAAGCGGCCCTGCTTGCCCTTGATCATGTCGGCCAGCGATTTGAGCTGACGCTTGTTGGCACCGGTAATGGCACGTCCACGACGGCCGTTGTCGAGCAACGCGTCCACCGCCTCTTGCAACATGCGCTTTTCGTTGCGCACGATGATGTCCGGCGCGTTCAAATCGAGCAGGCGCTTCAGGCGGTTGTTGCGGTTGATGACACGCCGGTAGAGATCGTTGAGGTCGGAGGTCGCAAAGCGGCCGCCGTCGAGCGGTACCAGAGGACGCAGTTCCGGCGGCAGCACCGGGAGGATTTCGAGGACCATCCACTCCGGCTTATTGCCCGAATACAGGAATGCCTCGAGCACTTTCAGACGCTTGGTGATTTTCTTGATCTTGGTCTCCGAGGTGGTCTCGGCGAGATCACTGCGAAGTTTGGCGACCTCTTCCTCCAAGATAATGGCACGCAGCAGGTCGCGCACGGCCTCGGCACCCATGCGCGCGTCGAATTCATCGCCATACTGTTCTATGGCATTGAGGTAGGCATCTTCGGAGAGCAGCGAAGCCCGCTCCAGCGGCGTCATGCCTGGATCGATGACAACATAAGCCTCGAAATACAGCACACGCTCGATGTCGCGCAGCGTAATGTCCAGCATCAGACCCATGCGCGAAGGCAGGCTCTTCAGGAACCAGATATGAGCCACCGGCGAAGCCAGTTCAATGTGTCCCATGCGCTCGCGGCGCACCTTCGACAGCGTTACCTCAACACCGCACTTTTCGCAGATTACCCCGCGGTGCTTCAGGCGCTTATATTTGCCACACAGGCATTCGTAATCCTTGACCGGTCCGAAGATCTTGGCGCAAAACAGGCCGTCACGTTCAGGCTTGAACGTACGATAGTTGATGGTCTCCGGTTTCTTGACCTCACCGTAAGACCATGAGCGGATTTTTTCCGGGGAAGCAAGTCCGATGCGGATGGCATCGAAATCTTCCGACTTACCTGGCTGCTTGAAAAGATTAAACAGGTCTTTCAAGGTATCGTCTCCTGCAAACTGTTGCCTGACTGATTCGTAAATTCCGGTTTTAATTTCGCCCCGGGCCTACTCTTTTTCCTGCTCCAGCTCCATGTCAATGCCGAGTGCGCGGATTTCCTTTACCAGCACGTTGAAGGACTCGGGCATGCCCGGTTCCATGCGATGGTCGCCCTTGACGATGTTTTCGAACATTTTGGTGCGACCGGTAACGTCGTCGGATTTGACAGTGAGCATTTCCTGCAGCGTGTACGAGGCCCCATAGGCCTCGAGCGCCCACACCTCCATTTCTCCGAAGCGCTGGCCACCGAACTGCGCCTTGCCGCCCAACGGCTGCTGCGTAACGAGCGAATAGGGGCCCGTGGAACGAGCATGCATCTTGTCGTCCACCAAGTGGTTGAGCTTGAGCATGTACATGTATCCCACCGTCACCGGCCGGTCGAAGGCATCGCCGGAGCGCCCGTCCCACAGCGTGGTCTGTCCTGAATCTGGGAGTCCCGCCATGACCAGCATTTCCTTGATCTCTTCTTCCGCGGCACCGTCGAATACCGGTGTGGCAACCGGTACACCCTTGCGCAGGTTGCGTGCCAGCTCGATGATCTCGTCGTCGATCAGCGACTTGATTTCTTCCTTGCGCCCATTGCGACCGATTTGGTTGTAAATCCGATCGATAAACCGGCGAACCTCCTCGACCTTGCGTTCTTCATCGAGCATCTTTCCAATTTGGGCGCCCAGTTCATGCGCGGCCCACCCGAGATGCGTTTCCAGCACCTGACCCACGTTCATGCGTGAAGGCACACCGAGCGGATTCAGCACGATATCCACCGGAGTACCGTCCGCCACGTAAGGCATGTCTTCGACTGCCACAATGCGCGAGATGACACCCTTGTTCCCGTGCCGGCCGGCCATCTTGTCGCCAGGTTGCAAACGCCGCTTCACGGCGACATAGACCTTGACCATCTTGAGCACACCGGGGGCAAGATCGTCACCCGAAGTGAGTTTCACCTTTTTCTCGGTGAACTTCTGGTCGAACAATTCCTTCTGTTTGGCGAGATAGCCGCGGATCTGCTCCAGTGCCTGCGAGGCTTCCTCGTTCTTCAGGCGGATATCGAACCACTTGGTGCGTGAAAGTTCATCAAGATAGCCCTTGGTGATTTTGTCACCGTTCTTCAGGCCCGCCGGACCGCCATCAGCGACCTTGCCGATCAGCTGGCGCTCGAGGCGTGCATAGGCGTCGTTTTCCAGGATACGGAATTGATCATCGAGGTCCTTGCGGATGCTCGCCAGGCCCGATTCCTCAATGCTCTTGGCGCGGGCATCCTTATCCACGCCTTCGCGCGTAAACACCTGCACGTCGATGACCGTTCCGGAAATACCGGAAGGTACGCGCAGACTCGTGTCTTTTACATCCGAGGCCTTCTCGCCGAAGATCGCACGAAGCAATTTCTCCTCCGGAGTCAACTGGGTTTCACCCTTGGGTGTGACCTTGCCGACCAAAATATCGCCGGCATCCACCTCGGCACCAATGTAAACGATGCCGGATTCATCCAGTTTGGCCAGGGCCGTTTCGCCCACGTTCGGAATATCGCGCGTGATCTCCTCGGGCCCAAGCTTGGTGTCGCGCGCCACCGTCTGGAGTTCCTCGATATGGATGGTGGTGAAATAGTCGTTTTCCACCACGCGCTCGGAAATGAGAATCGAATCCTCGAAGTTGTAGCCGTTCCACGGCATGAACGCGACCAGGATGTTGCGCCCCAGTGCCAGTTCGCCCATGTCAGTGGACTGGCCGTCGGCCAATACATCACCCTTGGCGATGACATCGCCCACTTTCACCAGCGGCTTCTGGTTGATGTTGGTGTTCTGGTTCGAGCGCTGGTACTTGGTCAGGTTGTAGATGTCCACGCCGACTTCGCCCGGTCGGGTTTCATCGTCATTGACGCGCACGACCACGCGCGAGGCATCCACGGAATCCACGGCACCGCCACGTTTTGCCACCACGGTGGCGCCCGAGTCGATGGCCACGATGCGTTCAATCCCGGTGCCAACCAGCGGTTTCTCGGTTTTGAGGCAGGGCACGGCCTGGCGCTGCATGTTCGAGCCCATGAGGGCGCGGTTGGCGTCGTCGTGCTCAAGAAACGGAATCAGTGAAGCTGCCACCGACACGATCTGCGAGGGGGCAACATCGATGTAGTCCACCTTGTCCGGCGTAGACAGCATGAACTCATTCTTGATGCGGCAGGAAACCAACTCATCGATCAGGTGCCCACGGCTGTCGAGCGTGGCATTTGCCTGCGCGATCATGAATTTGCTTTCTTCAATCGCGGACAGATAATTCACGTCGTCGGTCACCTTGCCGTTGTTGACCTTGCGATACGGCGTCTCGAGAAAGCCGTATTCATTGGTGCGGGCGTAAACCGCCAGCGAATTGATCAGCCCAATATTCGGGCCTTCCGGCGTCTCGATCGGGCACACGCGTCCGTAATGCGTCGGATGCACGTCGCGCACTTCGAAGCCGGCGCGCTCACGCGTGAGCCCACCAGGCCCGAGCGCCGAGACGCGGCGTTTGTGCGTGATCTCGGACAGCGGATTGGTCTGGTCCATGAACTGCGATAATTGGCTTGAGCCGAAGAATTCCTTGATCACGGCGGAAACGGGTTTAGCGTTGATCAGCTCCTGTGGCATCAGGCCCTCGGATTCCGCCAGCGACAGGCGCTCCTTGACGGCGCGCTCAACGCGCACCAGGCCGACACGGAACTGATTTTCCGCCAGTTCGCCCACCGAACGCACGCGGCGGTTGCCAAGATGATCGATGTCGTCGATTTCACCCTTACCGTTCTTGAGCTCGATCAGGATTTTCATTGCATCGACGATGTCTTCCCGGGTCAGGATACCTGGACCCTCGTCCATGCCCCGGCCGACGCGGCGATTGAATTTCATGCGGCCGACGGCGGACAAATCATAGCGGTCAGGGCTGAAGAACAAGTTATTGAACAGCGTCTGGGCGGCGTCGCGCGTCGGTGGCTCGCCTGGACGCATCATGCGATAGATTTCGATTTGCGCTTCCAGGGCATCGCGCGTCGCGTCGAGGCGCAGAGTGTCGGAAATGAACGAACCCTGATCAAGGTCATTGGTATAAATCGTCTTGACCTCGCCAATGCCGGCTTCGAACAGCTTGTCGATCAGATCCTTGGAGACCAGGTCATTGGCTTGTGCCAGCAATTCACCGGTCTGCGGATGAATCATGTCCTCGGCCAGGGAGCGGCCAATGAGAAAACTCGGCTCAATGGTAAGTTGCTTGAGCTTGGATTTTTCTAGCTCGCGCACGTGGCGTCCGGAAATGCGCAGGCCGGCCTCGATGATGATCTCGCCTTTCGGGGTCTTCACGTCAAATTCGAACTGCATGCCGCGCAGGCGGTTAGGGATGAGATCGAGCCGGATTTCCTGCTTTACCAGATGGAAAATGTCGGTTTCGAAAAAGGTCGCCAGGATTTCCTGCGTGGACATGCCGATGGCGCGCAGCAGGATCGTGGCCGCCAGTTTGCGCCGGCGGTCGATGCGCACATACAGGTAATCCTTGGGGTCGAACTCGAAATCGAGCCACGAACCGCGGTAGGGAATCACGCGTGCCGAGAACAGCAGTTTTCCAGAAGAATGCGTCTTGCCAAAATCGTGCTCGAAAAACACGCCCGGCGAACGGTGCAGCTGGGAGACGATGACGCGCTCGGTGCCGTTGATGACGAAAGTGCCGTTGTCGGTCATGAGCGGAATTTCGCCCATGTACACTTCCTGCTCCTTGATATCGCGCACCGTCTTGGTACCGGTGGCTTCGTCCTTTTCGAACACCACCAGGCGCAACAGGGCGCGTAGGGGGGCCGCGTAGATCAATCCACGCTGTTGGCACTCCTTGACATCGAACGGCGGCGTCCCGAGACGGTAGCTGACAAACTCCAGCGCGGCATTACCGTTGTAACTTTCAATCGGAAACACCGTCTTGAAGGCAGCCTGCAGGCCCTGGTCGATGCGCTGCTCCGGGGGCCTCTCCGCCTGCAGGTACTGGCGGTAGGATTCCTTCTGTATCTCGAGGAGATAGGGAACCTTCAGCACGCCAGGGCGTTTGCCAAAGTTCTTGCGGATGAGTTTCTTCTCGGTGAATGAGTAGGTCATGCTTTCCTCGGCTCTCTAGATAGAGAATCAGCGTCACGGACGGGTAAGGCCCACAGCTTTTTCCTGAAATAGCAAACAGGCAGGCCGGCGGCGGCGACGCCGGCACTCCCCGCGCAGACTATATATAGACATCCGCCTGGGGCGGACGAATTGGCGACAGGCGCCAATTTACTTGAGCTCAACCTTGGCGCCCGCGGCCTCGAGATCCTTCTTCATCTTTTCGGCGTCAGCCTTCGGCACCGCTTCCTTCACGGTCTGCGGGGCTCCTTCCACCAAGTCCTTGGCTTCCTTCAGGCCCAGGGTAGTCACGGCGCGAACTGCTTTGATGACACCCACTTTATTGTCACCCGCGGCCGCCAGAATAACGTCGAAGGCGTCCTTGACCTCGGCCGGCGCTGCGGCGGCAGCGGCGGCCGGAGCGGCCACGGCCATGGCCGCGGAAACGCCGAACTTGGTTTCCATCTCCTTGATGAGCTCGGAGAGTTCCAGCACCGACATGCTGGAAATGGTATTAAGAATCTCTTCTTTCGAAACAGCCATGATGTTATCTCCTAAATAAAATCTTGAATGAATGATCGGTCAGGCGGCGCTGGTCTTGGCATCGCGCACGGCAGCCAGGGTCCGCACAAACTTCGCCGGGACCTCGTTCATGGTCTGGACGAATTTCTGGACCGGCGCTTGCAAGGTGCCGAGAAGCAGGGCCAGCAATTGCTCGCGTCCAGGCAGAATGGCCAGAGCCTGGATTTGAGCCAAAGACATGAGCTTGCCGTCCATAGCACCGACCTTGATCTTGAGTGCTTCGTTCTCTTTCGCGAACTCGCTCAGGATCTTAGCCACCGCCACTGGATCGGCCGACACCGCGAACGCCAGCGGACCGATCATCTGGTCCTTCAGGCATTCAAAGTCAGTGCCTTCCACCGCGCGCCGGGCGAGTGAGTTCTTCACGACGCGCAGAAAGACATTGCTTTCATGCGCCTGGCGGCGCAGCGTTGTCATCTGGGCGACAGACAGTCCACGATACTCGGCCAGCATCGCCGCCTGCGCACCCGTCAGCTTCCCGGACACCTCGGCGACTACCGCCTTTTTCTCATCTAACGTCAAACTCATATGAGTCACCTCCATTTACAACATCTCGACAAGCCACGGCGACCTGCTCAGGAGGTAAATCCTGTGTCGGGCACACCGTCTGCGCAGGCTGCGGCATCGTATTAAGCCCCGCGTAACCGATATCGTTACTTCGGCGCGCCTGCGGTCTTTGACAACGCTCCGAGCCCAACAACGGCACGAAGCGACCCAAAGTTCATTGGCAATAACGCGGCGAGCAAGCTCGCCACCTACTACACGCAATCAGCAAACTGATTGCTTGAATCAACAATCACGGTCGGCAAGCCAACCGTGCAACATTCATTTACAGTCCCGACGTGTCCAGGCGGATTCCCGGGCCCATCGTGGTGGATAGCGTCACCTTCTTCAAATACACACCCTTGGCGGCGGAAGGTTTGTTCTTGTTGAGCGCCATCATCAAGGACATGAAATTTTCCTTGAGCGCCTCAACCTCGAACGAAGCTTTGCCAATGGCACAATGCACCAGCCCGGCCTTGTCGGTGCGGAACTGGACCTGTCCGGCCTTGGCATTCTCAACAGCCTTCGCGACATTCGGTGTTACTGTGCCCACCTTCGGGTTTGGCATCAATCCGCGCGGACCGAGAATCTGGCCGAGGCTTCCCACGACACGCATGGCCTCCGGTGTCGCAATGGCAAGATCAAAATCGATCTTGCCCTGCTTGATTTGGTCGGCAAGGTCCTGGAATCCAATGATGTCGGCGCCAGCGTTCCTGGCTGCCTCGGCTTGCGCACCTTCCGCGAACACCGCCACGCGCACTTTTTTGCCGGTACCGCGCGGCATCACGGCCGTGCCACGCACGTTCTGCTCCGACTTCTTGGCATCGATGCCGAGATTTATCGCCACGTCCACCGATTCGTCAAACTTGGCGCTGGCCGTGTCCTTGAGAATCTTCAGGGCCTCATCGAGCGGATAGTTCTTCATCCGGTCCAATTTGGCGAGTTGTGCTTTCAGGCGTTTACCGGCCATGTCAAACCCCCTCGCATTCCACGCCCATCTGGCGCGCACTGCCCGCAATGATTTTCACCGCGGTGTCGAGATCGTAGCAATTCAAATCGGGCATCTTGACCTTGGCGATCTCCTCGAGCTGTTTGCGCGAGAGTTTGCCCACCTTGTCCTTGAGCGCATTTCCGCTGCCAGACTCGAGCCCCAGGGCCTTCTTGATCAGCACCGACGCGGGCGGCGTCTTGGTAATGAAGGTAAAACTCTTGTCGCTGAAGGCCGTGATGATGACCGGGATGGGCATGCCCTTTTCCATCTTCTGGGTCACCGCATTGAACTGCTTGCAGAACTCCATGATATTCAGGCCATGCTGGCCGAGCGCCGGTCCCACCGGCGGGGACGGATTGGCCGACCCGGCTGGCACCTGCAGCTTGATGTACGCTGAAACCTTCTTTGCCACGGTATTGCTCCTTACGGGTTCAAACGGCTGTTGTCAGCCTCCCCGCGGTTTAGATAAAACTTAAGCCTTCTCGACCTGACTGAATTCCAGCTCCACCGGTGTTTGACGTCCAAAAATTGACACCGACACCTTGAGCTTGCTCTTCTCGTAATTGACATCTTCCACCGTGCCGTTGAAGTCCTGAAACGGGCCATCAATTACGCGCACCTGCTCACCGGCCATGAACGAAAATTTCGGTCGCGGTTTCTCCACGCCTTCTTGAACCTGTCGCAGAATCGCGTCTGCTTCCTTGTCGGTGATCGGTGTCGGCTTGTTGCCGGAACCACCGATGAACCCGCTGACCTTGGGCACGTCCTTCACGAGGTGCCAGGTCTCGTCATCCATTTCCATCTTCACGAGCACGTAACCCGGGAAGAATTTGCGTTCGCTGGTACGCTTCTGGCCGCTTTTCATTTCTACGACCTCTTCGGTCGGCACCAGAATTTCGCCAAATTTGCCTTCCATGCCGGCATTGCGAATGTGCTCCTTCAGGGAACGCACCACAGCCTTCTCGAAACCGGAATAGGTGTGCACGACATACCAACGCATGGTCATGAGTTCCACTCCTATCCCGTTACCACTTTGACTATTTTGTGCAAACCCCAATCGATCACCCACATGTACACGGCCACCAATATAACCATGACAAACACGATCAAGGTCACTTGCATCGTTTCTTTCCGGACCGGCCATACCACCTTGCGCAATTCAAGCCGTGATCCCTTCGCGAACTCCCAGGCATGACGTCCGAATTCCGTCTGCCCGGCAAAAATCACTGCCAGCACACCCGCCGCCAGCAACACGGCCACCCGGATCAGATCGGGTTTGCCTTCAAAGTAATAGAAACCCCCGATGCCGCCTACTACGATCAGCACCGCGAGTATCAGTTTCAGTTTGTCCGCTGTCACTACAAAATTCCTTCGTTGCCAGCTTTTCTGGCAGGCCAGGAGGGTCTCGAACCCCCAACCTGCGGTTTTGGAGACCGCCGCTCTACCAATTGAGCTACTGGCCTATATAACTCAGTGTTCCGTGTCGAGATATCAGAGATATATAAGTGAAGTCATGCGTCTCGCAGACATCAAAAAGCACTCATCCGTTGAACTCAACGCGCCCTTATTCAATTACCTTCGCCACCACCCCGGCGCCCACGGTGCGGCCGCCTTCGCGGATGGCGAAGCGCAGGCCCTGTTCCATGGCGATGGGGTTGATCAGG
>JAOTWF010000054.1 GCA_029863005.1 Gammaproteobacteria bacterium
CACCGAGGCGCGGTGCGGCGCATTTCGGCGGCTCGTGTCCGATAACAAGCAACCGCCATGCCGCGACCAGCAGCGCTATTGCCACCAAGTACTGATAGACCCGTTCGTGCAACTGAATTACCCCGCCGAGAAAAGCGAGAGGAATTGAACCCAGCGCAAAGGGCCAAAACAGCCGAGCACTGAAAAAGCCGGCACGCCACAGGCGCACAAACACCAACCCGGCCACGAGTATGTTCATCGCGAGCGCCGCCGGTTTCATGAGGGCGGCGGAAACACCGAATAGCGCCATGGCCGCGAGATACCCGGAGGCACCGCCGTGCCCGACGGAGGAATAGAGCATGGCCGCTACCGCGATGAAGGCGAGCAACCACGGAAACAACGATGAATCGAGAGATTCCAGGCTATGCCCTCGGTGGCGCGATGTAAGAGGACGTGCTAGAAAAACAGGCGATGTTCGCGATAAAGAATCTTAACCTGACTTCCGGTGTAATAAATACCGCCGCCAAACTGGTTGTTGCCGGACTGGCCGGGCTGGTGGCTTCCTGTGTCAGCGTGCCGCCGCGGGCGCCAGGGGTCGGCCCGGCAGTGGCGTGGACGGATCTGTCGGGCTGGCACGACGACCGGTTGTCCCAGGCGTGGCCGGCATTGCTTAACAGCTGCCAGAAAATACCGGCGCGCAACGCGCGCTGGCAGGATTTGTGCTCCGACGCCGCGCTATATCCAAACCCGGACGATGAAACCGCGCGCGCCTTTTTCGAGACACGCTTCATCGCGCACGAGGTGTTTGGCCATAACGGCGCCGCCGACGGACTCATCACCGGTTATTACGAACCTTTGCTGCAAGGAAGCTTGGTGATGACCGACCGCTTCCGACACCCCGTTTATGGAAGACCGGACGATCTGGTTACCGTGGATCTCGGTGGGCTTTACCCGGAGTTGCAGGGCAAACGCTTCCGCGGAAGGTTGAACGGCAATCGGGTGGTGCCTTATTACTCGCGTGCCGAGATCAGCAACGGCAAGCGTCCGCCCGATGGCGCAGTAATCGCTTGGGTCGACGACCCGGTGGCACTTTTCTTTCTTGAAATCCAGGGTTCGGGACGCATCCGGTTGCCGGAGGGACGGATGCTGTACGTGGGTTATGCCGATCAGAACGGCCACCCTTATGTCCCGATCGGCCGCACCTTGGTCGAATCCGGCGCTTTAACGCTGGAGGAAGCTACGATGCCGGCGATCCGCGCCTGGCTTCGCGCCAATCCGGAAAAGGCACGAGAAGTCTTGAACAGCAATCCCAGTTACGTGTTCTTCATGCCGCGCGAGTCCAAAGAGGCGGGACCGGTGGGGGCGCTCAATGTGCCGCTTCAGCCGGAGCGATCCATCGCCGTGGATCCTAATTTTATTCCGTTGGGGAGTCCGGTGTGGTTCGAGACCTCGCTGCCGGGTGAGGCTGAGGACCGTCCTTACCGACGGTTGGTGTTCGCGCAGGACACCGGCGGCGCGATTCGCGGCGCGGTGCGCGCCGATCTGTTTCTCGGTTTTGGTGATAAGGCCGAGCGCGTGGCAGGTGCCCTGCGGAGCCGCGGAAAACTGTATGTACTGTTGCCCCGTCCGCGAACCCTGAACTGACTTGATCAGTGAATTTGTGCCGCGTTGTTACACTTGCCAGCACGCGTCAGCGGATAAAGCTCGATTTCCCCTTCGATGACGTTAGTCGTCTCCACCACCAGCCGGCCCACCGCCTTCACGTTAGCGTGTGCCGGTGGCGCGCGGAAATCAGCCGGCGCTGAATGGAGCCACAATACATGCGTCAGTCCCGTGCCCGGGTGGTTATTCCCGTCACGGGTCGTCAGCATCGATGATAGCCAGGCACGATCTCTCCGTTCTACCGATGTCCGGGAGATGGCCAAACCGGCGACATAGGCCCAGGCTTCCGGGGCCGACTCCATGGGGCGCGTGAAATAGCGCGGGGCGTTTTGGCGGAGCGGGAGGCGATCGATGGCTGGACGCGCCATGGCGATGAGGCGCAGTGGCGCCAAACGTAAGTAACCACTGTACATCACCCCTTCCGGATATTTCCCGACGAGCGAATCCCATAGCTCTTGAAACGGGGTGGAATTTTCAAAACGCCGGAACGAGTCACTCGCCCTCGCCGGCGGAAGGTACAAAAATCCATTTGATTGAAAATACCGGTTGGCGACCGTGGCGAAGTATTTCGGTGAATCGGCATGGGTGGTGCGTAACCACGCCTGACCGCCGACGACCAGGGCATCTCCCAGGCTATCCCACCCGCCAATGGCGGCCGAGCCCAGACCGAATTGCATCTGTTGTGCGTCAAGGTAAATGTCTTTCAACTCATCAGGAACCCGTGACTGCGCGCGCGCCAGCATGTCGCCGGCCACGCACGGAACCGCCGGTCGCCACCACGACGGCCCGAATATGACCGCGACGGCGACGCTGATTCCTAGCAGGAGGCCGAATTCTTTTTTCGCGGTATCGAAATTCAAGGAGCCTCCGCGGCATCCCGCTGATTCCGGCAGAGATGCAGCAGTTCTTCGCCGATCACCGCGCGCCGCCAGCCGCGCGTGAGCGCGCCAGTGGTGTCGCCGGAGAGTATTTTCAGAAGTTCCCGGCGCGGCGCCAGCAGGGTCGCACTGATATTGATTTTTTCGGCAACGGCACGCACGCGTTCCTGTAGTTGTTCGTATAACGCTTGTTGCCGGCGGTCGAGGCGTTGCGGTTCATCCCACAGCCGTTCCGCTTTCATTTCCCGGCCGCGCTCCACGGCCTGAAGAATCTCCGCCCCCCATTTACGTGCCGCCGAACCGCCCACACCGGATAGTTGTCCGAGCGCATCCAAGCTCGCGGGTGCGTCCAGGGCGATTACCACCAGTGCTGTATCGGGAACGACCCAGCCGCGCGGGAGATTGCATTTCTGTGCCGCGTGTTCGCGCCAGGCCGCCAGCTCGAGCAGTATCCTCTGCGCCGCCGGCGGCAGGGACTGGCCCTGCTTCAAGCGCCGGAAGGCGGTGCGCGGATCATTACGATAGAGCGCCGGCTGAGTGAGCGTCGCGCATTCTTCCTGGAGCCAGCCGGTACGTCCGAGGCCTTCGAGTTTTTGCGCTAGGTGCTGGTACACATCGCGCAGGTATCGCACGTCGTCCGCGGCGTAATGCAATTGATCCGGCGGGAGCGGACGGGCTTCCCAGTCGGCACGCGTATGCAACTTGGGGAGCTTGTGACCGGTGATGAACTCGACCAGGGTCCCGTAGCCGATCTGGTCGTCGTATCCGCACAGTGAGGCGGCGATCTGTGTGTCGAACACCGGCGCGGGCGGTATGCCGCGTATGTCGGCGAACACCTCGAGGTCCTGGCGCGCCGCGTGGATAACCTTGAGCAGGTCGGGCGCATAAATCACCTCCAGCAGCGGATCGATGTCCGGCAAGGCGAGTGTGTCCACGCAGGCGATGGTCTCCGGGGTCGCCACCTGCACCAGGCACAGGCGTGCGTAATAGGTACACGTTCGCATGAATTCCGTGTCCAGCGCCATCCACGGGCCATCACGCAGCGATTCGCATAACGATATGAGTGTCGTCATGTCCTGGATCAGCGCAGGCGGTGCGGAAGGAAACCTATTTGCCTCGCTCATTCGTACTGTCCATTCATGAAAAGTCCGTCTACGTTGACACGGTTACAAAACCGAGGATGCCAGTGTATGCATTTCGCGTGCATCACCCAACCGCCGAATGGGGCGTCATATTTGGTTTATATTAAAGTTATGAACCGGCGCCGGAACGTATGGAGTTACCCAGAAGTCAGGTGGATCGCCGGATTGTGGCTGGTATCGATTTTGGCGGCCTGCGAACCGAGTTGGATCGTGCCGGAGACCCGTGCCCGGGATTTCATCGAGGCGCTGGTCACCTCCCCCACCGAGATGGAGCAATTGCGTGATGTTGCCAATCTATCTTCCGAGCGCCACCCCGAAGAACTACTCGATGATCTTTCCGCCCGCGTCGGGTTGGATTATCTTCGCACCCTGCAGGCTCAGGGTGAGTCGCTGAAATTCGTTCAGGGGGAATCCCGCCGGTTGGGCGAGACTCGGCGAACAGTCAAGGTCCATGTCACTTATCTTCAGCCGGGAACACCCACGATGGGCGAGGTCCGGTTTCTGGTTCGGATTGAAGCCAATGGCCAGAACCATTGGCGCATTGCCCATGTCACGGGCGATAACTGAAAAGCACCAATCATGACATTTAAAATATTGCTGGAAATTTGCCTGCTGCGCGCCGCACCTCAGGATCTTCCTTCCTCACGTGTCGGAATGGGTAGCGCGCTCGCCGCTTATGCCTTGGCGGATGTTATTGCTATCTACGATATTCTCACACCGGGGAGCGCGGTGTTGGCGGTGGGCGTGGATACTTTGTTGCTCGCGGCGACTACCCAGCTGGTGCTGCTATGGCGTCATTTCGAAAATCGCGTGACCCAGACATTGACGGCGCTCGCCGGCAGTGGCGCGTTGCTTTCGATGCTGGCCTGGTCTGGCGCTGTCCTCCTGCGTGGTTCGCTGTCGCCGGAATGGATATGGGCGGCGTTTTTGGTGTGGTATACATTGGTATTTGGTCATGTGTTGCGCCACGCACTGGCGATATCATTCACGGTCGGTGTGGGGGCGAGCATCGTCTATATATTCCTGTCGATGGGTGTGACGGGGCTGTTCATGAATCCGGTTCCAGCCACTAACTAACAATGCGCATCCACATCCTTGGCATCGGGGGAACCTTCATGGGCAGCGTGGCGCTGCTGGCGCGCGACCTCGGTCACGAAGTTACCGGCTCGGACACCAAGGTTTACCCACCCATGAGCACGCAGCTCGCGGCACAGGGCATTCGGCTCATGGAGGGTTACGAGGTCAGGCATCTCGACAGCGTCGAACCCGATCTCGTGGTTATCGGCAACGCGCTGTCACGCGGTAATGCACTGGTCGAGACGGTTCTCGACCGCGGCCTTCGGTACACCTCCGGTCCACAATGGATTGCGGAAAACGTTCTGCCGGGTCGCTGGGTGCTGGCGGTGGCCGGGACGCACGGCAAGACCACCACGGCGGGCATGCTGGCCTGGATTCTGGAGTACGCCAAACTGAAACCTGGTTTTTTGATCGGTGGCGTACCCGAAAATTTCGGTATTTCGGCACGCCTCGGCGATGCACCTTTCTTTGTCATCGAGGCCGATGAATACGACACGGCTTTTTTCGACAAGCGCTCAAAATTCGTTCACTATCGTCCGCGTACCGCCGTCCTCAGCAACCTGGAATACGATCACGCGGATATATTTCCTGATCTCTCCGCAATAACCTTGCAGTTTCACCACTTTGTCCGCACCGTTCCGCGATCGGGGTTGCTGGTGGTGAACGGACTGGACGGGAACCTGTCCAATCTGCTGGCCATGGGTTGTTGGACGCCAGTGGAACGGTTCGGCTCGGAGCGCGACTGGCAGGCGCTAGCCCGTAATCCGGAGGCGAGCCGGTTTCAAGTAATGTTCAACAAACAGGATCAGGGCGAAGTCACGTGGGACCTGCTCGGGGCACACAACATGGCTAATGCCTTGTGCGCCATCGCGGCGGCGCGCCACGCGGGCGTACCGGTGAAGACGACGCTAGCGGCGCTGGGGAAATTCCGCAACGTCAAGCGTCGTCTGGAGGTGCGTGGTACGATTCGCGGCATCACGGTTTACGATGACTTTGCGCATCATCCCACCGCGATCACGGCAACGCTGGAAGCCTTACGCGCGCGCATCGGCAATGCCCGGATCCTCGCGGTGCTGGAATTGCGCTCGAATACCATGCGCTTGGGTGTGCACCGTGACACACTGGCCGGCGCGCTGGTCCATGCCGACAGGGTGTTACTGCTCAAGCCCGATGATTTAAACTGGAACCTGGAACGCGTGACCAACGCCTTAAATGGTCGCGGGCAGGCATATTCCACGGTGGAGGAAATCATCGAGACGCTGATACGCGAGGCGCGTCCGAATGATCATATATTGATCATGAGCAATGGCGGCTTTGGTAATATTCATGCGCGGTTGCTAGAGCGGCTCCAGGCGTAATCTGTCGTTCGGGTTGCGTTACAGCTGAGGTTCCTATTAGTCTCATGAAACGCTACTTTGGAGATTGGCAATGAAACGTTTTATCGGTGGTTGGTTGATGGCGTTGTTCCTGCTTTCGGGTGTGACGCACGCCGCGTTCGAGGAAGGACGTCACTACATGTCACTGCCCTTTCCGGCGACGGTAGAAACCGGCAACCGGATCGAGGTGCGCGAATTCTTCTGGTACGGCTGTCCGCATTGTTATGTGCTGGAACCGGGGCTCGCGAACTGGATGAAAAAGATGCCGGCGAATGCGCAATTCGTGCGCACGCCCGGCACCGCCACGAAATGGATGATACATGGACAGGCCTACTACACCTTCGAAGCCTTAGGCGCACTCGACAAGCTGCATGGTGCCTTTTTCAAAGCAGTGCAGGAAAAGCCGGGCGCGTACAGCGATGAACAGGCCATCGCCGCTTTCGCCGCGAACCACGGAGTGGATGTCAAAAAATTCGGCGAGGTCTTCAACTCCTTTGGAGTACGCCTGAAACTGGAAAGGGCCAAGCAGCTCAACCAGGATCTGAACATCAGTTCGGTGCCATCGCTGGTGGTGGATGGGAAATACCTGACCTCCGCCGCCATGGCTGGGGGCGAGGAAGCCATGTTGAAATTGTTGGACCACCTGATCAGCAAGGCTGCCAAGGAACGCCCGAAACAACCGCGAAAAAAGTAATGTTTAGGTAATGGCGTAGATCAGCCGGTCTATGTTTTTTCGCAACATCAGCGTGTTTTTGGATACCACGCTTAATACCTCGGCCACAGGGGGCCGCACCTGCTAAGCTAGGGTGGATGGTCCGCCGGCCACTTCCCCGGTTTCCGGCGATCACGTGCTGTCATGGATAGAAAGCTGACGAAGAACACCACCAAGGAGCCAAGCCTCATCGCCCGCTGGCGATCTTCCTCGCTGGCGTCCGGCAACGCCGCGTATCTTGAGGAACTCTACGAGCAGTTTCTGCAGGAGCCGGCCACCGTTTCGGCGGAATGGCGGCGTTACTTCGAGAGCCTGCCGCGCGTCAACGGGATTGAACGCGATGTCTCGCACACCGCCGTGCGCGAGGAATTTCGCCGGATCGCCCATCAACATCCATCGCCAGCCACCGCTCGCCAACCGGCGCAGGTGGACTCGATAGAATCCGCGCACAACCAGGTTAAGGTGCTGCAGTTCATCAATGCCTACCGCTATCGCGCACACCAGATAGCCAAACTCGATCCGCTCGGGCTCCGGGAATCGCCCAGTATCCCCGAACTCGACCTGCGCTATTACGGATTGGGTGAAACCGAACTCGATACGGTTTTCGAAACCGGTTCGCTGGTAGGTCCCCGGCAGGCCACGCTGCGCGAAATACTCGCGCAGTTGCGCGCCACGTACGCTTCTACGATCGGCGTTGAGTACATGCACATCACCGACACGGCGGAAAAACGCTGGCTGCAGAGCGCGATTGAAAGCGTCCGCGGGACACCAAGCTACCCCCCCGAGACGCGCCGCGTCTTGCTCGAACGGTTGACCGCGGCTGAAGGCCTCGAGCACTACTTGCATACCAAGTATGTCGGGCAGAAGCGTTTCTCGCTTGAGGGCGCCGAAAATTTGATTCCCCTGCTGGACGAATTGATTCAGCGCGCCGGCGCGAACGGGACGAAGGAAATCATCATCGGGATGGCGCACCGCGGTCGGCTGAATGTGCTGGTCAATATCCTGGGCAAAAGCCCGGAGGAACTATTCCGCGAATTCGAGGGACGGGTGACTTCCAACAGCGGCACGGGCGATGTGAAATACCATCTGGGCTATTCTTCCGACATCGCCACGGACGGTGGCCATGTGCACGTGGCGCTCGCCTTCAATCCCTCGCATCTTGAGATTGTCGGGCCGGTGGTGCAGGGTTCGGTGCGCGCGCGCCAGGAGCGGCGGGGGGATAGTCGCGGCAATCGTGTATTTCCTGTGGTGATTCACGGCGATGCCGCTTTTGCCGGGCAGGGCGTGGTGATGGAAACCTTTAACATGTCGCAATCGCGCGGCTATGCCACCAAGGGCACGGTGCATATCGTGATCAACAACCAGATCGGGTTTACCACCAGTCACCAGCAGGACGCCCGGTCCACGCTCTACTGCACGGACGTGGCCAAGATGGTGGGTGCCCCGATATTCCATGTCAATGGCGACGATCCCGAAGCGGTGCTGCTGGTTACGCAGATCGCTCTCGATTACCGCATGACTTTTCACAAGGATGTCGTGATCGATCTCTATTGCTACCGCCGCCACGGCCATTCCGAGGCCGACGAGCCGACCGTGACCCAGCCGGTCATGTACCGGCGCATCCGCGAGATGCCGACCACCCGCACGCTGTACGCCGGGAAACTGGTGCAGGGTGGCATCCTAACCGACGATACGGTTGCCGACATGTTGCGGGACTATCAGCAGCGTCTCGAATCCGGCACCAACGTTGCGCCGCGATTTGTGTCCCGGGAAATCGCGGAGTACGACTACAGCTCGGACTGGGCCCCCTACGTGAACGGCCGCTGCGATCCCGCCACCAATACACACGTCAGCCTCGAGACCATCCGTTCCCTGACGGAAAAGATGCTGCATGTTCCGGAAGGGCTGGAACTGCATCCGCAGGTAATCAAGATCTACGATGCCCGGCGCAAAATGGCCGCTGGCGCCCTGCCGCTTGACTGGGGATTCGCCGAAAACCTTGCTTACGCCACGCTGCTGCAGGACGGTTATGCCATTCGACTTTCCGGCCAGGACTCGGGTCGTGGCACCTTCTTTCACCGTCATGCGGTGGTGCATAACCAGAAGGACACCTCGACCTACGTGCCGCTGCGCAATCTGTTTGATGGCCAACCTCGTTTTCTCGTGATCAATTCGCTGCTGTCGGAGGAGGCGGTGCTGGCCTTTGAATACGGCTATGCCACGACCGATCCCCGCACGCTCACCATCTGGGAGGCGCAGTTCGGCGACTTTGCCAACAACGCGCAGGTGGTCATCGACCAGTTCATCGTATCCGGAGAACAGAAGTGGAACCGGCAATGCGGGATAGTGTTGTTCCTGCCGCACGGGCTCGAAGGCCAGGGCCCGGAACACTCCTCGGCGCGTCTCGAGCGCTACCTGCAGCTTTGCGCCCAGCAGAACATGTTCGTGTGCGCGCCGACGACCCCGGCACAATTTTTCCACCTGTTGCGCCGCCAGATGCTCTGGTCCTGCCGCAAACCGCTCGTGGTCATGACGCCCAAGAGCATGTTGCGTCACCGCTCCTCGGTCAGCAGTCTCGAAGATCTGGCCCACGGGTGTTTCCGCTCGGTATTATACGAAACCGAGGCACTCGAGGGCGCCGCCGTGAAGGAGGTCGTCCTGTGCAGCGGCAAGGTCTATTTCGATCTCATCGTGCGCCGCGAAGCGCTCGCGCGGCGCGATGTCGCGATCCTGCGCATCGAGCAGCTTTATCCGTTTCCAGAGGAGGAGTTGAAACAGGCATTTCAGCGCTATCCCGCCGCGCGACGTTTCATCTGGTGCCAGGAGGAGTCGCGGAACAAGGGAGCGTGGTACCAAACGCAGCATCGCTTGTGGCGCACGATCCCGAAGGGCGGGACGCTGGAATACGTCGGCCGGTCGACCTCCGCCGCCCCGGCGGTGGGCAGTTATCAATTGCACATCTCCCAGTTGCACGAGTTGCTCGACCAGACGTTGGGGTCGATGACATGATTCTCCGCGGAGACAGCCATGGCCACTGACATCACGGTCCCGGTTTTTCCGGAGTCCGTCACGGAAGGCACCATTCTGACCTGGCACAAACAACCCGGGGAGAAGGTGGCACGCGATGAACTGCTGGCCGAAATCGAGACGGACAAGATCGTATTCGAAGTGCCGGCGCCGGCCGACGGGGTACTGGCCGAAATCAAGACCCCGGTCGGGGCGATCGTGAAGTCGGGTGAAGTGCTCGGACGTCTGGACATGTCCGCGTCGGTAACCGCGGCCGCGTCCAAACCGGTTACGGAGAAACCGGCGTCCAAGCCGACGCTCCCTGCCATGCCGGCCGCCAAACGCCTCATGCAGGAGCAAGGAATCGACGAGCGAATAATTTCTGGCAGCGGCAAAGGGGGACGGATTCTCAAAGAAGACGTGTTGAAGCACGTGGATGCCACCGAGCCCATGCCGGCCGTTTCCGTCCCGGAAGCAAAAACGAAAGCAAAACCGGCTGCGCCCACGGCACCGCCTGTTATGCCGTCCGGGGAGCGTCCTTCGAGGCGCATGCCCATGACGCGTCTGCGCAAGCGGATTGCCGAGCGCCTCGTCGAAGCGCAGCACACCGCGGCGATCCTGACCACCTTCAACGAAGTCAACATGCAGCCGGTTATGGAGCTGCGCGCGCGTCACCGCGAACGCTTCGAGAAGGAGCACGGCGTGCGTCTCGGTTTCATGTCCTTTTTTGTGAAGGCTTCGATTGAGGCGCTCCGGCATTTCCCCGAAGTCAACGCCTCGATTGACGGCGAGGAGGTCGTGTACCATGGTTTCTTCGACATCGGCATCGCGGTCAGTTCGCCGCGCGGGCTTGTGGTGCCGGTGCTGCGCGACGCCGACCGCCTCACCATGGCCGAGATTGAATTGCGTATTCGTGATTTGGGGGAACGTGCCCAGAACGCCCAGCTCACGTTGGAGGAAATCACGGGAGGGACCTTCACCATCACCAACGGCGGGGTGTTTGGCTCGCTGCTGTCCACGCCGATCCTGAATCCACCGCAGAGCGCCATTCTCGGTATGCACCGGATCCAGGACCGGCCGGTGGCGGAAAACGGCCAGGTGGTGATTCGCCCGATCATGTATCTCGCGCTCTCCTACGATCATCGCCTGGTGGACGGACGCGAGGCGGTGCAATTCCTGGTGATGATCAAGGAACTGCTGGAAGACCCGGCGCGGCTGTTGCTGGAAGTGTGACCATGGCGGATCGTTATGATCTTGTCGTCATCGGCGCCGGACCAGCGGGTTATACGGCGGCCATCCGCGCGGCCCAGCTCGGTCTCAAAGTGGTGTGCGTGGACGACTGGCAGACGGCTTCCGGCGAGCCCGCGCTGGGTGGCACCTGCCTCAACGCCGGCTGCATTCCCTCCAAAGCGCTGCTCGAAACATCTGAGCTGTTTGCCCACGCGCGCGATCACGGACCGAC
Source organism: Gammaproteobacteria bacterium (assembly GCA_029863005.1). GTDB lineage: Bacteria > Pseudomonadota > Gammaproteobacteria > Acidiferrobacterales > Sulfurifustaceae > Sulfuricaulis. Next base: position 11,295 of record JAOTWF010000054.1, read on the forward strand.
GTATGGGCTGAAGTTCAAGGAATTATTGCTCGATCTTACGGCCATGCTGGCGCACAAGGACAAGGTGGTGTCCGAGCTCACGCGCGGCATCGCAACCCTGTTCCAGGCCAACGGCGTGACCTGGATATCCGGCCGCGGCAAACTGTTGCCCAAGAACATCGTGGAAATCTCGGGGAAAATCCAACAGCAGATCGAAAGCGAATACGTAATTCTGGCCAGCGGCTCGGTCCCGGTTGGTCTCAAGAGCGCGCCTTTCGATGGACAGCGCATCGTGGATTCCCAGGGGGCGCTCGAGTTCAAGGAAGTGCCGCCGCGACTGGGCGTGATCGGCGCCGGCGTCATCGGCCTCGAATTGGGAAGCGTTTGGCACCGGCTCGGGGCCGAGGTGGTTCTCCTAGAGGCACAGGAAACTTTTCTCTCCATGGCCGATGAGCAGATCGCGCGCGAGGCGCTGAAGCAGTTCAACGCCCAAGGGCTCGATATTCGTCTCGGGGCGCGGGTGCTGGAAAGTAAAGTTGAGAATAATTCGGTCACGGTGCGTTACCAGGACAAGAATGGCGAGCACACGGAACAGGTGGATAAGCTGATTGTGGCGGTCGGACGCCGATCCAACACCGCCGGACTCATGGCCGACGATTCCAAACTGCTGCTGGATGAATGGGGATTCGTGCATGTCGATGAATACTGCCGCACCAATCTTCCCAAGGTTTATGCCGTGGGCGATCTGGTGCGCGGACCGATGCTGGCGCACAAGGGCATGGAAGAGGGGGTGATGGTGGCGGAGCGCATCAGTGGGCGGGAGACAAAAGTGAATTACGATGTCGTGCCCTCGGTGATTTACACCCACCCCGAAATCGCCTGGGTAGGAAAGACCGAGCAGGCGCTGAAGGCGGCGGGCACGACTTGCCGCTCCGGGATGTTTCCATTTGCCGCAAACGGCCGGGCAAGGGCCATGGGCCAGGCCGCCGGCTTTATCAAGGTTTTGGCGGATTTCCATACCGATCGCGTGCTGGGCGTGCACCTGATTGGTCCGCATTGCTCCGAGCTGGTCGCGCCCGCCGCCCTGGCTATGTCCTTCGGCGCCTCGAACGAAGACATCATGCTCACCATGTTCGCCCACCCCACGCTTTCCGAGGCGCTGCACGAGGCCTCGCTGGCCGTGGCCGGTCACGCCATTCACATGGCGCAGCCGCGAAAAGGGACTATCAAGCAATAATTTCTTGGGAAGGATTATTTTGACTTGGCGGGTATCCGCCGGGTGTGTTCTGTAGAACCTCTGGCTTATGATCGGTCCAAGATTCGAATCCTTTCAACAGCGGCCAAACAAAAAGCCCCTCGTGGGGCTTTTTGTTTGGCTGGCGCGCCCTAGAGGATTCGAACCTCTGACCTTCAGCGTCGGAGGCTGACGCTCTATCCAGCTGAGCTAAGGGCGCATAATTTAAGGATTTGATCTTGATCATTTCCCGGGCGCAGCGGGGAGGCAAGAATACCCGTCGCGGTAGACAGCGTCTATCCTAAGTAATGAGGGGATTTTTTCAAAAGGAATATTAGGTTATACTTATACGGCTAAAATCTGGGGTCCGCCATTCGGCGGGTAGGTATTTCAACACACCAAATGAGAGTAAAGGTACAACATGACTGATCGTGCATTCTGGAAATCTTTTTCTGGCCTGATCGCTGCGCTGGTGGCGCTGGCTGTCGTTCTTTTTATCCTGGCGCAAATGGTGGGCGGCAAACCGGCGAAGCCGGTTGAAGCCACGGCCGATGCCAAGGCCGTCGCCGAACGCATCAAGCCGGTAGGTGAAGTAACGGTCGGTGTCGTGCCGGCGGAGAAAGTGACCACGACATCTTCTAATGCGGTCATGGAGGCCATCATTCCATCCGCGAATGCGGCGGCCGGAGCCGATGGCAAGAAAATCTACGACGCTTCCTGCATGGCGTGCCATGCGGCGGGAGTAGCCGGTGCGCCGAAGCTGGGTGACAAAGCTAATTGGGCCCCGCGCATCGCTCAGGGTACCGACAAGCTGCACACGCATGCCATTAAGGGCTTCCAGGGCAAGGCCGGTATGATGCCTCCCAAGGGTGGCAACATGAGCCTCAAGGATGAAGACGTGAAGGCCGCCGTGGATTACATGGTGTCGCAAAGCAAGTAAGTCTTTTCCAATTTCAGTAATTAAAAAAGCGGCCGCAGGGCCGCTTTTTTATTTCGAAAAGAATTTTCCTTTCAGGCAAGTGATACACCGCGATCGAGACACCGATATTGCACTGCCTCCGCCAGATGTGACGTTTGTATCGAATCCTCCGCGGCCAGGTCGGCAATGGTGCGCGCGACTTTCAACACACGATGATAGGCACGCGCCGAAAGGCCCAACCGGTCAATCGCCTGTTCAAGCAATTGCCGCCCTGATTCATCCAATCGACAGTTGGATTCGATTTGCTGATTGCTGAGCTGGGCGTTGTTACCACCGCTGCGATTCTGTTGGTGTTCACGGGCCTTCTCTACCCTGAGTCGAACTATCTCCGAAGATTCGCCGTTGTGTGGCGCCTGATCCAACAAAGCCTCGCGTGCCACTGCCGGTACTTCCACGTGCATGTCGATGCGATCCAGCAAGGGACCGGAGAGCCGCGCGCGGTAATTCAGAATTTTGTCCGGGGTGCAGCGACAGCGTCCGGAAGCATCGCCGTAGTAGCCGCAGGGACAGGGATTCATGGCTGCCACCAACTGGAACCGGGCGGGAAATTCCGCTTGGCGTGCGGCACGCGAAATTGTGATGGCCCCTGACTCCAAAGGCTCTCGCAGCACTTCGAGCACGTGGCGGTCGAATTCCGGGAGTTCGTCGAGAAACAGTACACCGTGATGTGCGAGTGAGATCTCGCCCGGGCGTGGGTGACTGCTTCCGCCCACCAGCGCCACCGCAGAGGCCGTGTGATGCGGGGCACGAAAGGGGCGCTGTTTCCAATGTTTGAGAGAAAACGGCTTGTTCAGCGACTGGATGGCGGCGGCTTCGAGCGCCTCGTCATCGTTGAGGGGCGGCAGGATACTCGGCAAACGCGCGGCGAGCATGGTTTTGCCCGCCCCCGGTGGACCGATCATCAAAAGACTGTGCCCCCCGGCCGCGGCAATTTCAAGTGCCCGTCGTGCCCGGTGTTGGCCCCGGATGTCGCGTAAATTCGGCGCGTCGGATTCTTCGCGCGCCAACATAACCGGTTCGTGTCGTGTCAGGAATTTCTCGCTTTTGAAATGGGCGGTGACTTCAAGCAGATGTTTCGCTCCGCGGATGTCCACCCCCTCGGCCAGCGCCGCCTCGGGTGCGTTAGTCTCTGGCAAAATCAGTGCTCGGCGACTGCGGCGTGTCTGCAGCGCGACCGTGAGGGCACCGAGTACCGGTCGCAGTTGTCCCGTAAGCGCCAGTTCACCGATAAGTTCGTATTTTTCGAGATCCCGGTTCGATATCTGCCCTGAAGCCGCGAGGATGCCGATAGCAATCGGCAGGTCAAAACGTCCGCCTTCTTTCGGCAGATCGGCCGGCGCCAGATTGACGGTAATGCGCCGTGCCGGAAACTCAAATCGTGCATTCTGCAGTGCCGCGCGCACACGGTCCTTGCTTTCCTTCACCGCGGCCTCCGGCAAGCCGACGATGGAAAGGCTCGGCAGGCCGTTGGCCAGATGAACTTCTACCGTAACCGGTGGAGCCTCCAGTCCGATCTGGGCGCGGCTGTGTACGACGGCAAGTGACATGCGGATTCCCGAAATTAGGCGAGTATCGTTTTAGCGCGTTATTTTGAAAATTTTCAGGATAATTTTTTTTATGCTGGCGGGCATGAAAACATGCCTACTTTTTTTTGAGTCGTGCTTCCAGCTCGGCGATGCGTTGTTCCAGTTCCTGCATGCGCGCGCGGGTGCGCGCCAGCACCGCCTCCTGCACTTCGAGTTCCTCGCGGCTGACCAGGTTCAGGCGGTCGAATACTCCTTGCAAGGCAGCGCGGATATTTTTTTCGATCCCCTTCGGGCCCTCCGGCAGCGCGCGCGTCACGGCGGAGACAACTTCGTCAATGAATTTGGCGTTGATCATGACGCAGAATTATAAAGCTCTCTGACACGGATCCGATGCACTTAAACAGTGCATAGTGGAAAAATTGAATTCTATGTTGGTGCATAAACCCCCGAGAACATTTCTCCGATAACACTTAACTGACTGTTATTTAAGCAGAAAACACTCTGGCACAGAAACTGCTGTTATGCCAAGTCCATTG
>JAOTWF010000055.1 GCA_029863005.1 Gammaproteobacteria bacterium
CGATAGTTTTCGATCAACACGTCTGCGGAGATGAGCATTTTTTCCATCACCGCCTTGCCGCCGGGAGTTTTCAAATTAATCGAGATGCCACGCTTGTTGCGATTCAAGATCATGAATGCGGCCGATTCGCCGTCCACCGTCGGCGGCGTCATGCGCCGGGTGTCATCGCCATCGGGGACCTTTTCAACCTTGATCACGTCCGCGCCCATGTCGGCCAACATCACGCCGCACACGGGGCCGGCCATGATGTGCGCAAGCTCAATGACCTTGACGCCGGTAAGCGGTCCTTGCGCCGCCACGGTCAGCGCCCCTTGAATCCGGGTTTGGTCTTGGCCAGGAACGCCTGATATCCGGTTTTGAAATCCTCGGTGTCGTAGCAGGCGTAACTTTCATCGAGTTCGGCCTTGGTGAAAGGAGTCGGATCGTGCAGGCGATGCATGAATTTTTTGTGCCAGCGCGCCACCAGCGGGGCGCCTTCAGTAATCCGCCGTGCCGTGGCGTAGGCCTCTTCTTCGACCTTGTCATCCGCCACCACGCGCGTCACCAGACCCTTTTGCAGCGCCTCGTCGGAGTTGAATACGCGGCCTTCAAGCAAGATCTCCAGCGTGACGGCCTTGCCCACCACGGACATCAACCCCTGCATTTCACGTAGACCAAGTGTCAGCCCGAGGCGGTTGATGGGGATGCCGAAGCGGCTTGAGGTCCCGCAGATGCGAAGATCACAGAGTGCGGCGATCTCAAGCCCGCCGCCGACACAAATGCCGTGGATCATCGCCACCATCGGGTGGCGGCATTCGTGAAGTGCCGCCAATGCCGCGTGATGCACCACGCCGTACTCTCGGGCTTGCGCCGAGTTAGATCGCGTGTTGGCGAATTCTGAGATGTCGTTCCCCGGAGCAAAGGATTTCTTGCCCGCGCCACGCAACACGACGCAGCGCAGGCTGTCGTCGGCAGACAGTTCGCGCATCACTTCACCCAACCGATTCCACATGGGCTTGGTCAGCGCGTTCAGTTTCTCCGGGCGGTTGAGCGTCACCGTGGCGATGTCCGCGTCACGATCGACAAGGATGACTTCTAAAGACATGGCTGGCTCCTGCCTGCGTATCAGCGATAGAAGAAATCAACGAGGCCCATCGGCACCACCGGGACATAGGTCACGAGTAGCAGTACCAGGAGCAACACCGCGATGAAGTAAATATTGACCCGCGTCACTTCCCAGACGTTGGCCTTGGCAATCGAGCAGGCAGTCATGAGCACGCTCGCCACCGGCGGTGTCTGCTGTCCGATGGCCAAGTTCAGCGTCACGATCAACCCGAAGTGTACCGGATCGATGCCGACGGCGAGTACCAGCGGCATGACGATTGGCACCACCAGGATGATGGCGGCGGCGGAATGCAGAAACATGCCGATGATCAGAAAAAAGATGTTGAGAATGGCTAGTACCGCAAGTGGGTCTTGCGTCCAGGCGGAGATCGTGCGCGCCACGGTCTGTGGAACCTGGGCTTCGGTCAGGTAAGTGCCAAGCAGGGCAGACGCCGCCACCAGGATCATTACCACCGCGGTCTGCACGCCGCCCTCGATGGTCGCGGCCTTAAGATGCGCCCAGTCGAGTTCATGATAAATGAGCCCAATCACGAGTGCCGCCACCACCGCCAGTGCTGCGCCCTCGGTGGCGGTGACAAAGCCGCCGAATATTCCGCCGAGGATGATGACCGGCAGAGTGAACGCCAGTGACGCGTCTTTAAAGGTCACCCACAGGCGCTTAAGTTGGAACACCTCTTCGACCGGGTAATGGAATCGCACGGCAAACCAGTAAGCGGACCCCATGAGCATCAAACCGCCGATGATGCCCGGAACGATGCCGGCCACGAACAGCTGCACCACCGAGGTATCGGCCATGGCGGCGTACAGGATCATCGGAATTGACGGTGGAATGATGATAGCGAGCGATGCGGCCGAAGAGGTAATCGCGGCGGCGAACGCCCTGGGGTAGCCTTTTTTCCTCATGGCCGGGATCAGGATCGAGCCGATGGCGGCGACGTCGGCCACGGCCGAACCGGAGATCTCGGCGAAGAACATGGATGCGCCGATGTTGACCATGGCCAGCCCGCCGCGGATGAAGCCAAGCAGCGCCGAAGCAAAGGCGATCAGCCGGCGGGAAATGCCGGAGGCGTTCATGATCGCCCCGGCCAAAATGAACATCGGGATCGCCAACAGCGGAAAATTGGTGGCACCGTTGAACATCACCAGTGGAATATTTGGCAGTGAGTTGGTCCCACCAACAACGATCATGGCGATGGTGGCGACAATCGCGAGGGCGATAGCGATCGGGACGTTGATCAGGATCAGCGCAATCAGCCCCAGGAAAATATACAAGATGTCCATTACGGATCACCCGTCGTGACGATGACCGGCTCGTCGGCCCGCGCCTCGGCGAGCCGCTCGGGCAGGTGGAGTGCCTCGGCGATTATGATCATCACCGAGGCGATGGGAATCACCGACTGGGTGTAACTCACTGGGATTTTGGGCAGGCTGACCAGGGTATCGGTGGCCAGGACATCGAGCACACTCACACCGGTCCAGGCGAGCAGGATGAGGAAGGCGAACACGAACAACTCACCGACATAGACCGTCGCCACGCGCCAGGCGCGTGGCATGAGCCGCACGAGCTCCGGGACGCCAATATGTGCGCCCTTATACGCAGCCAGCGCAGCCCCGTAATACGTCAGCCACGCCAGCAAGACAGAGGCGATCTCGTCATACCAGGCGAGCGACATGCCGAGCTTGCGGTAAGTGACGCCGACAAGGACCTCAACGGCCAGCGTCACCATCAGCACGATAACGATGCTCTCGAGGAAACGCTCATACCACTGGCGCAGTCGCATCATTGATCTTTTCTCCGCATATCCATTCTGACGTGAAAAAAATACCGCCCTCACCTGTATGGAGGGCGGTGTATTTCAAGTCGGGATTACTTGCCGAGCGCCAGCGACTGGTCGATCAGTTCCTTACCGCCGGAGACTTTGGAACCGAATTCGTCATAGACCGTCTTACTGGCCTTGACGAAAGCGGCCTTGTCGACATCGTTGACTTTCATGCCCGCGGCCTTCATCTTGTCGACCAGTTCGTTATCGAAGCTCTCGGCGGATTTGTACACGAATCCCTGGGTCTCGCGCGCCGTCTCCTCGAGGATCTTGCGCACGTCGGCAGGCAGCGACTCCCAACGCTTCTTGCCTGTGGTGAGGTAGGCGGGCGTATAGACGTGGCCGGACATCGAAAGATATTTCTGCACTTCCTGGAATTTCTGGCTGTAAATCTGAACCAGAGGATTTTCCTGACCGTCCATCACGCCGGTCTGCAATGCCACGAACACTTCGGACAGCGCCATCGGGCTGGGATTGGCGCCGTAAGCCTGGAACATCTTCACACGCCACTCGCCCTTCGGCGTGCGCAGTTTAATGCCTTTCAGGTCTTCCGGGGTCTTGATCGGGCGTTTGTTGTTGGTGATCTGACGGAAACCGTTCTCCCACACCGCCAGGATTTTCAACCCCTTGCCCTCGACGGCCGGCGCAAGCTTGGGCCAAAAGACCTTGTCCTCGATGCGCTGCATGTGGGCGCGGTCCTTGACCAGGTAGGGCATCTCGAACAGCCCGAACAGGTCGTTTTCCGAGGACATCACAGTGGAAGGCAACGCCATGTCCAGCGTGCCGAGTTTCAGTTTCTGCATCATCTCCTTGTCGCTTCCGAGCTGGCTTGAGCCGTAGACCACGACCTTGGCCTTGTCGCCGAGTTTGGCATTGGCGCGCTTGGCGAATTCCTCCGATGACACCTCGAATAGCGAGCCGGGCCCGCCGACATGGCCGAGCTTCAGTTCCATGGGTGCCGCCCGGACTGGAACGGCGAGGAGACTTCCGATGAACAACGTGGCAACGAATAACTTAAAGTGTTTCATGATTTTCTTCCTCCTTGGTGATGACCTTACGGTAGTGCTGTTGCTGTTAAGCGTTTTCTTTCTGTCAGGCGGTTTTGGCCGCCGCCTGGACGCTAGTCTGAGTCTTTCCACCCGCGGCGAGGTAATCGAGTGCGGCGAGAACACCGCCTTGTTTGTGCGGCACACCAGCAGCCGCCAGCCCCATCTCGACACCGCAGAGAGTACCGGCCAGCATCAATTCATTGAAGTCACCGAGGTGGCCAATGCGGAAAACTCGCCCTTGCAGCTTGCCGAGGCCCGTGCCCAGGGACATGTTGTATCGTTCCAGGATTACTTGGCGCAAATTATCCGCGTCATGCCCTTCCGGCATCAGCAGCGCTGTCAGGGTATTGCTGTATTCCTCAGGATTAAGACACAGAATTTCGAGACCCCAGGCACGTGCCGTCCGGCGCGTTGCTTCCGCCAGCCGCGCATGTCGCGCAAAGACGGTTTCCAATCCTTCTTCGTGCAGCATGCGTAATGCTTCGCGTAACCCGTAAAGAATATTGGTTGCTGGCGTGTATGGGAAAAAACCCGACTTGTTAGTGGCGAGGATATCCTCCCAGTTCCAGTAGGATTTCGGCGTGCGCGATGATTTGGCCGCCGCGCGCGCCTTGGGGCCGATGGCGTTGAAGGCGATCCCGGGCGGTAACATCAGGCCCTTCTGTGACCCCGCGACGGTTACGTCCACACCCCATTCGTCGTGCCGGTAATCGATCGAGGCCAGCGAGGAGATGGTATCCACCATGAGCAGCGCCGGGTGACCGGCGCGGTCGATGGCCTTGCGGATTTCCGGAATCCGGCTGGTGACTCCCGTGGAGGTTTCATTGTGCACCACCGCCACTGCCTTTATCTGGTGTTGGCGATCTTCTTTGAGGAGTTTTTCCAGCTGGGCCGGATCCGCGCCGTGGCGCCAGTCGTTGGGCACGACCTCGGCGTTCAATCCGAGATTCTTGGCCATTCGGTGCCATTGCATGGCGAATTGGCCGGTTTCAAACATTAATACTTTATCGCCGGGGGACAGGGTGTTTACCAGTGATGCCTCCCAGGCGCCGGTACCCGACGATGGGAAGATGATGACGTCGCCGGTGGTTTTAAAAACCGATTTGAGGTCCTCGAGGATGGACAAGGTGAGCCTGGCGAACTCCGGCCCGCGATGATCGATGGTGGGCTGATCCATCGCGCGCAGCACACGATCGGGAACATTCGTCGGGCCGGGGATCTGGAGAAAATGGCGTCCGCTTCGAAAAGTCATCAATTCTCTCTAAATGGATTTGTAGATGCCAAACCGAGCTTCAGTGGATATCGTTCGACAATCTGAGCATCACGATATAGTCGCTGAATGCATTATGAATATATAATGCAAAATATTCTACAAGTATTACCATCAATCATACGCGTCATCGGACAGATTCCATCCCGGATGGCGAAATCAACCGCGAAACCGCGGAGGGACACAGAGGACATGTCGCCTGTCCATCACAGCCTGATGACCCGCCAATCTGTGAGCACTTCTTCGCGTATCGGGGACCCAGCGCTGGCGGGGCGCCTGCGCCGCGAACTGGAAGGCGAGGTTTTATTCGATGCGTTCTCACGCGGTCGCTACAGCACCGATGCCTCGATCTATCAGATCGAACCCATCGGCATTGTGTTGCCACGGCACGAACAGGACGTGGTGCGCGCGATTCAAATAGCGGGTGAAGAAGGCATTCCGGTATTGCCTCGCGGCGGCGGCACTTCGCAGATCGGCCAGACCGTGAACGAGGCGCTGGTGCTGGATACCAGCAAATACATGAATGGAATTCATGCGTTCGATATCAGTGCGGCCACGATCTGCGTCGAACCCGGTCTGGTGCTCGAACAACTGAACCGCTTCCTCAAGCCGCATGGATGGTTCTTTCCGGTGGATGTTTCCACGGGCAACCGCGCCACCCTCGGTGGCATGGCCGGCAACAATTCCTGCGGCGCGCGCTCGATACGCTACGGCAACATGGTGCATAACGTGCGCGCCATCGAGGCGGTGCTGGCTGACGGGACCCGCGCGCAATTCACGGATTCGATATACATGGCGGAGGATAATCCGCGTTATCGTGACCTGGAGGAGCATCTTCGCCGGATCGGCGCGCGCGAGGCCGACGAAATTGACCGGCGTTTTCCGAAGCTTCTGCGCCGCGTCGGCGGATACAACCTGGATATGCTCACGACCCGTGATGGCAACCTGGCGCGCCTGCTGGTGGGCTCGGAGGGCACACTGGCTTTTTTCAGCCGTCTGCATCTGGATTTACAACGAATCCCGAAGCACAAGGTGCTTGGCATCTGTCAATTCCCGAGTTTCTATCAGGCGATGGATTCCACCCGGCACATCGTCAAGCTCGAGCCTTCAGCCGTCGAGCTGGTGGATCGCACCATGATCGACCTGTCGCGAGAGATCCCGATGTTCCGCGCCACGGTGGACCGGTTTGTGAAGGGCCAACCGGACGCGCTGCTGCTGGTCGAATTTTCCGGTGACGAGCGTGACGCGCCACACCGGCAGCTGAAGCAACTGGTGGACCTGATGGGGTCACTCGGCTTACCGGATGCCGTGGTTGAGGCCACCGAGCCCGGCTTCCAGCAAGCGGTATGGGAGGTGCGCAAGGCCGGCCTCAACATCATGATGTCGATGAAAGGCGACGGCAAACCGGTGTCGTTCATCGAGGACTGCGCGGTCGGCCTCGAAGACCTGGCCGAGTACACCGACCGCCTGACCCAAGTGTTTCACAAACACGGCACCACCGGCACATGGTATGCGCACGCTTCGGTCGGCTGCCTGCACGTGCGCCCGATCCTGAACATGAAGGACGAATCGGGCGCTAAGAAAATGCGCGCCATCGCCGAAGAAGCCATGGCCATGGTACGTGAGTACAAGGGCTCACACTCAGGCGAACACGGCGATGGCATTGCGCGTTCCGAATTCCACGAGCCGATGTTCGGTACACGCCTGGTACGCGCCTTCGAGGAGGTCAAGGACAGCTTTGATCCCATGGGCCGATTCAATCCTGGCAAGATTGTGCACCCACCACGCATGGATGACCGCGGTCTGTTCCGCTACCGGCCCGGCTATGCCGTGGCGCTGTTCGAAACCGCGCTCGACTGGTCGGCGTGGGGTGGGTTCGGCCCCGCGATCGAGATGTGCAACAACAACGGCGCCTGTCGCAAGCACGAGCCGGGCGTCATGTGCCCGTCTTACCGCGTGACGCGTGACGAGCAGCATCTTACCCGCGGTCGCGCCAACAGCCTGCGCCTCGCGCTCAGTGGCCAACTCGGGCGTGAAGCTTTTACCTCGGATGACATGCACGCGACCATGGACCTGTGTGTTTCCTGCAAGGGCTGCAAGCGCGAGTGTCCCACCGGCGTGGACATGGCGCGCATGAAAATCGAGTTTCTGCACCATTACCACCAGCGTCACAACCTGCGTCTCAAGGATCGGCTGATCGCCTGGATGCCGCGCTATGCGCCCTGGGGCGCGCGTCTCGGATTTCTCCTGAATCTGCGCGACCGGTTGCCGGGGCTGCCGTGGCTGAGCGAGAAACTCCTCGGCTTCAGCGCTCGCCGCCCGCTTCCACGCTGGCGGCGCGACGTGTTCGACGCGGAACGCGAATTGACGTCCGCCGCGCCGGGGAACGGCGCCGAGGTGGTGCTGCTGGCCGACACCTTCACGACCTATTTCGAACCGGACAACGCTCGTGCCGCGCTCACGGTGCTGCGCGCTGCGGGTTACCGGGTACATCTGCCGCGCGCGGTTGACGGCGCCCGCCCGCTCTGTTGTGGTCGTACGTTTCTGTCCGCGGGCTTGATGGACGAGGCGCGGGCCGAGGCGCGCCGCCTGCTCGCGGCACTCGCACCCTATATAGAGCGCGGATTGCCGATCATTGGCCTTGAGCCCTCGTGCCTATTGACGCTGCGCGATGAATTCCAAGTCATGGCGCTCGGGGCCGGGGCGGTACCGTTGGCGACGCAGGCGATGCTGTTCGAGGAATTTCTGGTACGGGAGCAGGGGGCGGGACGATTGCGTTTGAAACTTCAGCCACTCGCGGCGAAGCGCGCCTTGTTGCACGGTCATTGTCACCAGAAGGCCTTCGGTGCCATGTCGGCGGTACAGGAAGTATTGCGACTGGTACCTGAACTCGAGGTGCAAACGGTTGAGTCGAGTTGCTGCGGTATGGCCGGCGCTTTCGGTTACGAGGCCGGACATTATGATGTGTCGATGAAAATGGGCGAGTTGAACCTGCTGCCGGCGGTGCGCGAAGCGGATCCGGATACGCTGATCGTCGCGGATGGCACCAGTTGCCGGCAACAGATCCGCGATGGCGCGCAACGTGAAGCATTGCATTTGGCGCGTGTATTGGAACAGGCATTGCTGAAGAGTTAAAAGAGGAAAAAATCATGAACGAAACCTTATCCGTCCCCACGGATACCTTGATGACAGCCGAAAAAGCCCCCATCGCACGCAAAGGACTGCACGAAGAAGTGGCGGCCCGCCTGCGCGACATGATTGTGGAGGGTGGGCTCGAACCGGGTATTCGCGTGCCCGAGCGTGAGCTGTGCGAGCGGTTTGGCATCTCGCGCACCCCCTTGCGTGAGGCGCTCAAGATCTTGGCCGCGGAAGGGCTCATCGACTTGCAGCATCACCGCGGGGCAGTGGTGTCCAGGCTTACCGCCGAGTCGCTCGATGACCTGTTCCAGGTCATGGGTACGCTCGAAGCCCTGGCGGGCGAGATGGCCTGTGAACGTGCCGATGCGGCAGCCATCGCCAACATTCGTGGTTTTCACGAGCGCATGCTGGGACATCATGCGCGTGCCGAGTTGTCGGACTATTTTCGTCTCAATCAACAGATTCACGAAGGTATCGTTGCCGCGGCCGGCAATCCCGTGCTAACCCAGGTTTACCGCGGACTGAGCGTGCGGATTCGCCGTGCACGTTATATGGCCAATTTCTCCAAGACCCGATGGGATCGGGCGGTGGCGGAACATGAGCTGATCCTGGAAGCGTTGATCGCACGCGACGGCGCGCGACTTGGTGGTCTGCTCCGGGAGCATCTGCGCAACAAACTGGAGGTCGTCAAGACCGTTATCCTGAACAAGAATTAGGAACTGACGCGGGAGAACCCCGATTTTCAACACGCTGACATTTCGTCTGCCGGACGGTACCAATATAACGCTGGAGGTCAAGCGTGCCCTGGCGGCCGGTGCCAGTGCGCGTGATCGCGGAAAGGTACAAAAACATATTGCTCACATGAGCACGCTCGGGGTGAAGCCACCACCACACGTACCCATGCTCTATCCGTTGATGCCGACCCTGGTGACGAACGCCACGGACATCGACGTTATCGGGGACGATTCGACGCCGGAAGTCGAGGTCGTGCTGTTCCGTGCTGCCGGCGGGGATTACCTGACCGTGGGCAGCGATCATACCGACCGTCGGATCGAGGCGGTTTCGGCGCTACAAGGTAAGAATTCCTGTCCCAAGATCGTCTCCGCCACCGCCTGGCCGGTGCACGAGGTGCTCGATCACTGGGATTCGCTGACGCTGCGTTCCCGTTGCGGCGACTCGCTGTTGCAAGCGGGTGCCCTGTCGCATGTCATGACTTATGAACAACTCATGGCATTCGTGCGTGAACACGATGGTGATCTGATGGAAGGGCGATTGGTCTTTAGCGGTACCGTGCCGACCCAGGCGAAACCACCGAAAGGCGATGTCACGATACGTCTCGATCTTATTGATCCCGTGCTCCATCGTTCATTGCGGCACGATTACAACGTGCATGTGCGTGGCGAATATTTTTCTGCCGAAGTCTGAATAAGAAAAAGTCAGGACGACAAGTCGGCATAACGATCGCGCAGCAGATTCTTCTGGACCTTGCCCATGGTGTTACGCGGTAATCCCGGCACGAAGAACACCTGCTTCGGGACTTTGAAACCGGCAATTAGATTTTTGAGTGCTGCGATCACACCGTCTTCGGTCAGGCTCGTGCCTTCCGGCTTGCGCACGATGATGGCGATCACGGCCTCACCGAAGTCCGGGTGCGGCACGCCGATCACCGCCGATTCCAGCACGCCATCAATTTTATCGAGATAACTTTCGATCTCCTTGGGATAGATGTTAAGCCCACCCGAGATGATCAGATCCTTAGCGCGTCCGACGATCGACACGTAACCGTCATTATCTTTACGTGCCAGGTCGCCAGTGCGAAAGTAACCGTCAGCGGTGAATTCCTCGGCGGTTTTTTCTGGCAGCCGCCAGTAGCCCTTGAACACATTGTCGCCTTTAACCTGCAGCTGCCCGACTGTGTCAGCCTGCACTTCGGCCTCGCGCTCGTCGACAATGCGCACGCTCACGCCAGGAAGTGGCGTGCCGACTGTTCCCGGCCGGCGCGGCCCTTCGAGCGGATTGGATGTGTTCATGCCTGTCTCGGTCATCCCGTAGCGCTCGAGAATTTCGAGTCCCGTGCGCGCGCGGAATTCATCGAACGTTTGTACCAGCAGGGGTGCTGAGCCGGAAGTGAAAAGCCTCATATGACGACAGGTCTCGCGCCCGAAAGCCGGGTCGGCGAGCAGGCGCGTATAGAAGGTGGGGACACCCATGAACACGGTCGCCTTGGGCAACGATGATATGATTGTCGCGACATCGAATTTCGGTAACAAGATCATTTTCGTGCCGTTGAGCAGCACGCAGTGGCAAGCAACGAACAACCCGTGGACGTGAAACAGTGGCAGCGCATGAAGCAGCACATCGCCCGCGCGCCAGCCCCAGGCCTGGTGCAGCGCGAGGGCGTTCGTATAGAGGTTGGCGTGAGTGAGCATCGCGCCCTTCGGCCGCCCGGTCGTGCCGGAGGTGTAAATCAGAACGGCGATATCATCGGGCGCGACCTCGCAGGTGTTGTATTTGCCGTCGATTGGTTGGCAGGCCTCGGTGAGCGAGCCTTGTCCGTTGGCATCCAGCGAATAGATATGTTGCAACGCGCGTGTCCGGGCCAGTTCGTGCATACCGTCAAGATCGGAAGAACGGCAGATCACCGCGCCCGGTTCGGCGTCGTCGAGATAATATTCCATCTCCGCGCGTCGGTAAGCCGGGTTGAGAGGAAGATAAATCAGTCCGGCGCGCAGACAACCGAGATACAGGAACAGCGCCTGTGGCGATTTCTCGATTTGTACCGCAACTCGGTCGCCGGGTTTGAGCCCCAATCCAGTGAGAAAAGTAGCGTAGCGCGCACTTTCGCGCTCGAGATCGCCGTAACTAAGATAGTCACCACCGGGTATTTCGATGAAGGCGTCCGTCAGGGATTCGGGGAATCTCTCGCGAAATAGGTTGTAGAGGTTGGCTTTCACGATACGAACGCGTGTTTTCTTGACAGGGTCATGGGGGGGTGTCAATAATCTCCTGAGATTATTGAATTATAAAAAACCATTTACAAGAAATCTGCGTTTCACCCAAGAGGCATCTCAGGCGATTCAAACCGCGCATGAGATATACGGCATCACGACTTCATGGCTTTTGGCCATGGCAGGACGTGCAACCTAGGAGGGTCACCATGAATCGAAAGTTAAACCACAATATCGTTGGGATATTTATTGCCGCGGGTATCGCCCTGACTTCCGTCTCGCAGGCCGAAACCGTGCTCAAGGCCTCGCACCAGTGGCCGGGCGGCAAGGGCGACGTGCGTGACGAGATGGTGCAGATCATCGCGCGCGATGTTGAAAAGGCCAATGTCGGCCTGAAGGTACAGGTGTATCCAGGTTCCTCGCTGGTGAAGGCAAAGGAACAGTGGGGCGCGATGGTAAAGGGCCAAATCGATCTCTCGGCGTTCCCGCTCGATTACGCCAGCGGCCGGCACCCGCAGTTCAGCGCCACGCTGATGCCCGGGCTGGTGAAGAACCACGAGCACGCCAAGCGGCTCAACAAGTCAGCGTACATGGACGATATCAAGAAAATCATCAACGACGCCGGTGTCGTGGTACTGGCCGATGCATGGCTGGCTGGTGGTTTCGCCTCCAAAAAGAACTGCATCCTGGCTCCGGACAGTGTCAAGGGACAGGTAACACGCGCCGCCGGACCGGCGTTTGAACAGATGCTCGCCGGGGCCGGGGCCTCAATTTCGTCGATGCCCAGCTCCGAGATCTACACCGGCATGCAGACCGGCGTACTCGATGCCGCTAACACCAGTTCCGGCAGCTTCGTTTCGTACCGCCTTTATGAACAGGTGAAGTGCCTCACGGCGCCGGGGGACTATGCGCTGTGGTTCATGTACGAGCCGGTGCTGATGTCCAAGAAGTCGTGGAACAAGCTCAACAAGAAGCAACAGGACGCGTTGATGGCGGCTGGCCAGAAGGCCGAAGATTACTTCTTTGACGAAGCCAAAAAGCTCGACACGAAAATGGTCGACGCATACAAGAAGGCGGGCGTTGAAGTTGTGACGATGAATGAGGCCCAGTACAACGAATGGCTCAAGATTGCCGACCAAACCTCGTACAAGAACTATCGGGAAAAAGTCCCGGGCGGCAAGGAGATTATTCAAAAAGCGCTCGCCGTCAAGTAACACCGGCACACCATGGCCGGCACGCGCCGGCCATGGCGGATCCTGGTTGAGTCGAGTTGCACGCACGCATCATGGAACTCTTCATCCGCTCCGTCCGGGCGCTGTCGGTCTTTTTCGGGATTGTTGCCGCGGCCAGTCTGGTGGCGGCGATTCTGGTCGTGTGCCAGATGGTGGTGATGCGCTACTTTCTGCAGGCGTCCACCGTGTGGCAGACGGAGTTCGTGACCTTCAGCATCGTCGGCGCCACATTCATCGGAAGCCCCTACGTGCTTCTGACGAAGGGCCACGTTAATGTAGATCTGCTCCCGCTTTATCTGAGCCAGCGCATCCGCAAGGCACTGGCCCTATTCGTTTCGGTATTGGCATTTCTGGTCTGCGTCGTTCTCGCCTGGACCGGATGGAAGTATTTTCACGAGGCATGGGCCGGCGGCTGGCGAACGGACACGGTGTGGTCACTGCCGCTGTGGATCCCCATCCTTCCCTTGCCACTCGGCATGGCGCTGTTGTCGCTTCAGTATGCGGCGGATATCTGCTGCCTCGCCACCGATCGCGAACCGCCGTTCGGTATCCAGCCGAAAGAGGAGGGCGAATGACACCGCTTGTCATTGGCCTGCTGATCGGGATTGTCACCATTATTGTCCTGACCAGCGGCATTCCGATCGCGTTTGGTCTTGCCCTCGTGGCCGTCGTTTTTCTGGTCGGATTCGGGGGTCTCGACAGCCTGGGAATACTCGCCGAGACTTTTCTCGGCGGCATTTCGCATTTCAGCCTCGTGTCGATCCCGATGTTCATTTTGATGGGCGCCGCCGTCGCCGCCTCGCCGGCGGGGCGCGACCTGTACGAGGCACTCGATCGCTGGCTTACGCGCGTGCCCGGCGGGATCGTCATCTCCAACCTCGGCGCCTGCTCCATCTTTGCCGCGTTGAGTGGCTCCTCCCCGGCCACCTGTGCCGCCATCGGCAAGATGGGAATCCCGGAAATGCTGAAACGCGGTTTTCCGGCGTCGCTTGCCACCGGGGCCATTGCCGCCGGCGGAACGCTTGGCATTCTCATTCCGCCGAGCATCACCATGATCGTCTATGGCATCGCGACCGAAACCTCGATTGGTCGGCTGTTCCTGGCCGGTGTGTTTCCCGGCATCATGCTCACCGTGCTGTTCATCTGCTGGGCGCTGTTCCTGGCGTGGCACAAGGGTTACCAGTTCGGCGAGGTGGCGGCGCGGCGTTTCTCGCTGCGCGAGAAGTTCGAGGTCCTGCCGCGGGTACTGCCGTTTTTCCTGATCATCCTCGGTATTCTCTACGTGCTCTATGGCGGGGTGGCGACGCCATCGGAGGCCGCCGGCGTCGGTGCCATGTTCTGCCTCATCATGGCCGCGGTGATCTACCGGATCTGGCAGCCGCGACGCATCTGGGAGATCTTTCACACCAGCACGCGCGAGAGCGTAATGATCATGATGATCATCGCCGCCTCCGAGCTCTACAGCTACACGCTGTCGAGCCTGTATGTGACACAGTCGATGGCCGAATGGATCGCCGCGCTCGAGGTCAACCGCTGGGTATTGATGGGGATCATCAACCTATTCTTGCTCATTGCCGGGTTCTTCCTGCCGCCGGTGGCGGTGATCCTGATGACGGCACCGATCCTGTTACCGATCATCACACAGGCGGGATTCGATCCGTACTGGTTTGCGGTCATCCTCACGGTGAACATGGAGATCGGCCTGATTACACCACCGGTCGGGCTGAACCTCTACGTCATCAATAGCATCGCGCCGGACATCAAGCTCCCCACCATCCTCTGGGGCGCACTGCCATTCATGTTGTGCATGGTACTGGGCATTGTGTTGCTCTGCGTGTTCCCGGAGATCGTGACCTGGCTGCCGGATAAGCTGATGGGGCCGGAAAAGTAGCTGAAGTGGCCGTGGCTGGAGCATATCCTCGCGCGCATTACCGATCGCGGGTGTGATCTGCTGCATTTACACCCACAGCGGCGGGTGTCCTGGAGATGGCTCTTGGAAATGCTGACCATGGTATTGTTGGGCGGCTGGCCGGTGTGATGGCCGGGCTGCGCGGCTTCGGAAAAGGAATAAGGAATAGAGAGTTTGGAATATTATTTGTCACAGAGATGCTCATAAACCTTTCCCGGTAATACCGTGGTTCTTCGAACCTCCCCGTGGTTTGCTGATCAGAAAGGGGTATTTATTAGAGTGTTGACGTTCTGTCCCTTGACCCACACTGTTCGCCGCTGGCATGCCGATGATTGATCTGAATGAATGTTGAGGATGTCACCCATGTGCCCAGTAGAACGCACATCGAGTATCAGTTTCGCGGGAACGATATCATAGGTTTCTTGGAAAGCGCCCACGGGAATTCCGGAAGTACTGAAAAAAATGAAACATGACTGGCTGGAAAAATTTCTGGAACGGATCGCTGATCGCGGCCGCGAGTTTTTACAGTTATGGACTGAAAAGCCCGCTGTCCCGCGCCTCGGCTCGCTGTGTCGTGCGTTGCTGTCGGGAGTGGGAGAAGCCACCGGCACAGCGCTTTCGCGTGAAGTACTACGTGCTTATGAACGCATGGACCGCGATGGACGCAGGGCGTTCTTTGAGATGCTCGCAACCGAATTCGGCCCCGACGCCTCGGCCATCCGCACAGCCGCTGAAGAATATATACGCTTGAACGATGCCAATGCCTTGCTCCGGCTCATTGCGGCGGTGGAACCGCCGCGCCAGGAGCTATTCCGGCGCATCAATATGGCGCCGAAAGGCA
>JAOTWF010000115.1 GCA_029863005.1 Gammaproteobacteria bacterium
CGTCGCCTGTTTGTATCTCATCACCTCTCTCATTCGCCCGGTGGACAATCTCGGCGTCCTGGTGATGCCCATAGCCGGTTTGACGATCCTGGTCGAATGGCTGTGGCCTGGCCAGATGTCTTTGCCCCTGACCTCAAGCGTCTCGGCTGCGCATATCATTATTTCAGTACTGGCCTACAGCTTGCTGTGCCTAGCGGCGATTCAGAGCCTGATGCTGCTCATGCAGGAACGCCACCTTCGAGCCAGGCACCCAGGCGGTTTCATCCGCGCCTTGCCGCCCATGCAGACCATGGAAAGCGTGATGTTCCAGATGATCGGATTAGGTTTTATTCTGCTCACACTCACGCTGATCAGCGGCTTCTTCTTTTCCGATGCGATTTTTGGCAAGCCGTTCAAGTTCACCCATCACATGGTATTGGCGGTGCTCGCGTGGTTTGTGTATGCGATTCTTCTCCTGGGCCGGTGGCGCCTTGGCTGGCGAGGTCGTCCCGCGATTCACTGGACCCTGGGAGGCTTTGCGCTACTTCTGCTTGCCTACTTTGGCAGCAAGTTCGTACTTGAAGTCATTCTGAACCGGTGAATTCATTGTATAACCTGCTTATCAGCCGGCGGTAAACAGAATATAATTATTTGTTACATGTATGCTGAGACAATTCGGCATCACTATCACCAATAATTATTTTCATTTTTCCATTTTCAGAACAACGACATGGCCAGTGTAATTAGCCCCACTCTAATCGGTACACGGCTACGTCGATTACTTCCCTTCATAAATTGGATCGGCGAGATACAAAACTCCCAAGTATTGCGCGCCGATCTTATCGCCGGGATCACTGTGGCCTTGGTGCTGGTACCGCAATCCATGGCCTACGCACAACTTGCCGGATTACCGGCCTATTACGGCCTTTATGCCGCGTTCATGCCGCCACTGGTCGCCGCACTTTTTGGCTCATCGCGCCAGTTGGCCACCGGGCCGGTGGCGGTGGTCTCTTTGCTAACCGCGGCGGCCCTCGAACCGATTGCCGCGACCGGATCCTCCGGGTATATAGCCTATGCCATTACGCTTTCACTTCTGGTGGGGATTTTTCAACTGGCGCTTGGCCTGTTGCGGCTCGGCGTGGTGGTCAATTTTCTTTCTCATCCGGTAATCATCGGTTTCACTAACGCGGCGGCGATCATCATCGCCACTTCCCAGCTGGATAAGATTTTTGGCGTTCGCATCGACAAGGCGGAGCATCATTACGAAACCGTATGGAACACCATTCTCGCGATCGGCCACCAGCTACACTGGCCAACGCTGCTGTTCGGCATCGGTGCCTTCGCCATCATGATCGCCTTGCGCCGGATCAATCCTCGCATTCCGAATGTCCTTGTGGCTGTCGCAATAACCACTGTTATCTCCTATTTCATCGGTTTTGAGCATTTGCGAACGGTTACCGTTGCGCAATTCGAGAGCGAAAGCGTGTCTGAAGTCATCAATGACCAAGCCAAGCTGAAACAGGTAATCCCTGCACTCGACCGGGCCGTTGCGGCGGCGGAGAAGAATTATCTGGATGCTCTTTCGAAACACGGCGTCGACAATTCACGCACGCTGGCGACCCTGCACAATCTCGATACGCTCAAGCTCAGGCGGGATCGCCGCATCAAGTCAGCCAAGGCAGATCTGGACGAAATCAAGAACCAACGTTTCCGTTACGTGCCGGGAGTAGATGGCGCCGAAGGCCGCTTTTACCACGTGGGGCAAGTCCCCAACGACGCGGTGACAGACGAGCGCCTGTGGCTCGTGCGCAGCATCGACGGTGATAAGCTGCTCATGAACGGCGGAGGAAACGTTGTGGGAAAGATTCCCAAGGGCTTGCCGACCTTTGCGCTGCCAACGTTTGATTCAGTCGCCTTGCTTCAGCTGCTGTCTGCGGCAATCACTATATCGCTGATTGGTTTCATGGAGGCGATTTCCATCGCCAAGGCCATGGCTACCAAAACGCGTCACAGGCTCGACGCCAACCAGGAACTGATCGGGCAGGGGCTTGGCAATATTGTCGGCAGCCTCACGATGAGCTATCCCACCTCAGGTTCGTTCTCGCGCTCGGCGGTCAATATCAATTCTGGTGCCATCACGGGTTTTTCTTCGGTCGTTACCAGCGCCATCGTCATCGTCACACTTTTGTGGCTGACGCCATTGCTGTACCACCTGCCGCAGGCGACCCTGGCGGCGGTCATTATGATGGCCGTGATCGGTCTAATTAATGTCAAAGCCATACAGCACGCCTGGAATGCGCACCGCCAGGATGGTGTCGTCGCTATGATCACATTCGCTCTGACGCTGGCGTTTGCGCCGCATCTCGACAAGGGAATCCTGATCGGCGCCGGCCTGGCGCTGATTCTGTACCTCTATCGCACCATGCAGCCGCGTGTGGCGGTGCTGGCGCGCCACCCGGATGGAACGCTACGCGACGCCGAATTGTTTGGACTGGATACCTGCAAGAATATCACCATGATCCGTTTCGATGGGTCCCTGTATTTCGCCAATACCAGCTATTTCGAAGATAAACTTCAGGAGCGCATTGTCGCCAAGCCCGACCTGAAATATGTGATCGTGCTCGCTGACGGCATCAATCAAGTTGATGCCACGGGCGAGGAAATGCTCACGTACCTGAGCGAACGGTTGCGCGCGGCCGACATCGAAGTTCTATTCGTTGGCACGAAGAGACAGGTGCTGGACGTTTTCGAACGCACCGGGCTGTACGAGAAAATTGGTGCCGAAAATTTCTTCCGCACAGAGGAACAGGTGCTTGAGCATGTCTGGAAGAAGCTCGGGAACAACCACGAAGTGGATTGCCCGCTCAACATAGTCTGCGCGCTCACACCGGCGAAATAGTCGCCCATATCGCTGTACTGGCGCCAAATTGGGGCCGGTGCAGCAATGGTGCTAAAATCAAAATCCCGTATCCTGAAGAGGCTTGCAGCCCTTGGCTGACATTTCCCTCGGCGTCTTGACGGGCGCCTTGATTTTTCTCATCCTGTTTTCCGGTTTTTTCTCCGCCGCCGAAATCGGCCTGATGACCCTCAATCGTTACCGCCTGCGTGGTTTGGCGGAATCGGGGCACCGTGGCGCGCGCATCGCGCGCAAACTACTGGAACGGCCAGATCGCCTCTTGGGCGTGATCCTGATCGGCAACAACTTTGCCAACATCGCGGCTTCCTCCGTGGCCACCGTCATGGCACTAGAACTCTATGGCGAAAAGGCGATAGCCATTGCCGCCGGTATATTGACCTTTGTGATACTCATCTTTTCAGAAGTAGCGCCCAAAACTTTTGCTGCCCTCAATCCGGAGCGGATCGCCTTTCCGGCGGCATACGTGCTCCAGCCGTTGCTGTGGCTTTTCTACCCGATCGTGTGGCTGGTGAATGCGATCGCCAATCGGACACTTCGAATCTTCGGCGTATCGATCCAGAAAAAGCATGCCACCGAA
>JAOTWF010000056.1 GCA_029863005.1 Gammaproteobacteria bacterium
CCAGCGGGTGAAATCTTGTCTCGCCATACACATCATGTCCGGCCTTATGGCAGCAATCCCTACCGTGGGTATGACCGAGTCGGCGACCGGCCGTTTCTGTTCACTGATCCGTTAGATCCGCGCCTGCCGGCGATGGAGCGCGTACTGGGTGTAACCCATGCCAACCGCCACCGACTTTACCCGTTCAGCCAGTTAGGGGAGCACGGGGCGGTGAATGACCGCCTCGATGACCTTCCCCTGGTCGTCCTGTATCGTCGCGATACCTTGTCGGTGCCGGATGCGTCGCAAATCCGTGATTCGCGCCTGATCCCGGCGGCAACGGCCTTCGATCGTCGGATGGCAGGCCGGGTTCTGGAGTTTCGTGCGCATAACGGCGAGTTCATGGACATTCAGACGAGGACACGCTGGAACCAGCTTGGTCAATCATTGGAGGGACCGCTGAAAGGTCAACAATTATCACCGCTTGAGGCCGGCGTGCATTTCGCCTTTGCCTGGCTCGCCTTCCGTCCGGATTCGGAAATCTATCGCTCGGAAAAATAGGTTCGGCCGTAGGTCGCAATAAGACACTCAGTGGGACAGTCGACCGATGGAAGTCAGGCGATTCAAGATGAGCCCGTGGAAATATACCCCCGATTTCTGAAAGCGCCAGCCAAGATGTGTCTGGCAATTCGCGCACAGCGCGATGCGCCAGGCGTATCCCGGAAACCAGGTGAATTCAGCCGTTGATTCGCCGACGACGGAACAGCCGGCCGCTTCGCGGTAACAGCCGATTTGATAGGTAATCCCATGCGGATTGGTGAAGCGGTGCTCGTGACCGCCCTGCACGGGAATGCGCTCGTCTTGGTGCGTGATGGAATGACGGCAGGCCGCACAAAACAGGCGCTTCTCTTTCTTTGGATTAATGTTGACTTGTTTTTTGAGTGCCGGCTTTTTCTCAGATTCGGCCGCCGGATCGAAAAACAGCAGGATCGGAACAAGTGCCATGGTCATGGCCGATAAACTCAGGAGAACAGTGTCAAAACCCCGGTAAAGCCATATAGCCGGTTATGCGAGACTTCCCCGTTGGCAAAAAAGCCCACAAGCGGGATATCCCCTAATTCCTGGCGAATGGTTTTAAGCTCCACCGAATCCTCCCCGAACATGTGCACCCCGCGTCCGAGGCAGGAATAGTAAACACCGCCTTTGGGTTTTCGCCCCAGCCGCGACTTGATGTCACGCAGCATGCGCAGCAGGTCTTCGTGGGCAGTTCGGATATCTCTTCGGCAAAACATGATGGTGTCCCCGGGGTTCAGGTACCCGCCCACGGCCAGAAGCTTGTTCTCGGTATCAACCCCCATAAGGTTACGCACCACGTAATCGCCGGTATCCGACCCCTTGATGGGGAAGCCCGCGAAAATATAGCCGGCGGCGCGCTCGGGGTCGCGCGCCAGGACGTCACCCACTTCTTCGTTGAATACATCCAGCGCCGGTCGATTGTCGATGCGGATAGCGATGTTGTTCTGGCATTCGGTGACCTGGTGTTTCAGCCCCAGCGGCGAGCAGCCCTGGGTGTGGGCGGTGGTCACCGGCACGCGCGAGGAAAACACCACGCCGGACAAGCCGCCTTCGGTTAGCCCCCCGGCGATCTGGAAATTCGGCCCGCGCGAGGAACTCAGTCCGCCCACCAAGTAGCCGTCGTTGATCGCCTCGGCCAGTTCGGCGATGAAGGTAGGTGTCTTCGGGTTGCGGGGATCGCCATGCACCACGGCGAAATGCGCGTCCGACTTCTCGCACCAATCGCGATATTCCGAGAATTCTTTGATATCGGATTTGATCGCCGGGAACACCCGGAAACTGTCCGCCAGGAAATCGGCAATCATGAGGCTTATCGCCGGCTCGTCATTGTATTCCTGCGAAGTGGCGCAAACACCGACGCCCACGCTGCCGACCCAGTGAAGAATGTCGGTCTGTTCCTTGAGAAAATCAAGTATGTACGGCAGATCAGCGGAGAGGAGATCGGTAACGTAGAGGAAGCCCAGATTGGCCTCCGGAGGAATGTTTCCGATCTGGGCGAGACAGGTATTGACAGCCTGCCGCCAATCCGGAGTGCTGGCGTGCGCGATGAGAAACATATCCATGTCGTACTCTGAAAGCGTATGGGCCGAGGCCGAGTGGCGATAATATAAACAAATGCGGCCCCATAGAAACCTGATGATTCAAGTCATGATTTAAAAAGGTGAATTTATGGCACGACACGTAAAAAAACGCTCGCACAAGGCCGGACTCCCGCCCGGGACACCTGTGCATATCGGCGAGCGCAAGAGTGAATCCATGCGCGTAACTCTCATGCATTTCAACGATGAGCGCGTCACCGAACGGGACATCAGCACCCCGGACGAGGTTCGGGCCCAGCGCGAGGGTCCCGGCGTTAACTGGTTCACGATCACGGGGCTGCATGATGTCGAAAAACTGACAGCGTTCGGATCGGCTTTTGATCTGCATCCGCTGGTGATCGAGGACGTTCTCAATACCGATCAGCGCCCCAAATTCGAGGATTACGGAGAATATGTTTATATCGTCTTCAAGCGCCTGGGAAACAATACTACGACACCCGATAGCGTGACCGAACAGATCAGCCTGATTTTGGGCCGCAACATGGTGATATTGTTTCTGGAAAGTGAGAGTGAAATCTTTGACGGCATCAAGGATCGATTACGATCCAATCGCGGACGTATGCGGAAGCTTGGCGCCGACTTTCTCGTCTACGCGTTGATGGACAACGTAGTGGATAATTATTTCGCCATTTTCGAGACGCTCGGAGAGCGTATCGAAACGCTTCAAGATAGCCTCATTGCCAAACCCACGTCTGAGTCCCTTCAGGTTCTGCACGCGCTCAAGCGCGAGATGCTGTTCCTGCGTAAATCCGTTTGGCCGCTGCGCGAGGTGGTGAGCGCCTTGCAGCGCGGAGATTCGCCGCTCATTCAGAATGAGACACGGACGTATTTGCGCGATGTTTACGATCACACCATCCATGTCATTGACACCATTGAAACCTACCGTGACATGCTGTCCAGCATGCTGGATATTTACCTTTCAAGCCTCAGTAACAGATTGAACGAAGTCATCAAGGTGCTGACGATCATCGCCACGGTTTTCATGCCGCTGACATTCATCGTGGGCATCTATGGCATGAATTTTCGCTACATGCCGGAGTTGGGATGGAGCTGGGGGTATCCACTGGTGCTGTTGTTGATGGCAGTGATTGCCGGCGTGATGCTGGTTTTTTTCCGTCGGAAAAAATGGATATGAAATACCGCGCTTGGATCTAGCGAAAGATAGAGCAAAGTCTGTTTCGGGGGTTAACCAGGTTAACGCCGGCCGCCCATGAGTGAGCCGAGCACGCCACGGATGAGCGTGCGGCCGATCTGGCTGCCAATGGAGCGGGCGGCGCTTTTGAGCATGGCCTCGCCCGCGGATTGGCGTGAACGCCCGCCCTTGCCGCTGGCGCCGCCGAGCAGGCCGCCCAGCAATCCGCCACCAGCCTGGGGTTCACTGGTGGTTTCGGCCGCGGCGGCTGCGGCGCTTTTTTCAGCACGGACCTTCAGGATTTCATAAGCCGATTCGCGGTCGAGGGTTTTTTCGTATTGTCCGCGAACCGGTGAAGCGGAGAGAATGGATTTCCGTTGAGTCGCGTCGATTGGGCCGATCTGGCTCTGCGGCGGGCAAATCAGGGCACGCTCTACCACCGTGGGGCTGCCTTTTTCGTCCAATAGGGAAACCAGCGCCTCGCCCACCCCGAGCTCGGTGATGACAGTTTCGATTTTCAGTTTGGGATTGGCACGGAAGGTTTCGGCCGCCGCCCGTACCGCTTTCTGGTCGCGCGGGGTGAAGGCGCGCAATGCGTGCTGCACGCGATTGCCGAGCTGCCCGAGCACGTCATCCGGGATGTCCAGCGGGTTCTGTGAAATAAAAAAGACGCCCACGCCCTTGGAACGTATCAGGCGCACGACTTGCTCGATCTTTTCCAGCAGCGCCCGGGGGGCGTCGTCGAACAGCAAGTGTGCCTCATCGAAGAAAAACACCAGCCGCGGCTTGTCGCGGTCACCGACCTCCGGCAGTTGTTCGAACAGCTCGGCTAGCAGCCACAGCAGGAAAGTGGCGTAGACCTTGGGCGACTGCATGAGTTTGTCGGCGGCGAGAATATTGATCATGCCGCGCCCGTCGTCCGTCTGCATCAGGTCGTTGAGGTTCAGCGCCGGTTCGCCGAAGAATTTTTCCGCGCCCTGGTTTTCCAGGGTGAGCAGGGCGCGCTGAATGGCGCCGACCGAGGCTCCGGAGATGTTGCCATAGGCCGTGGTGTAATCCTTGGCATTGTCGCCAACATGCTGGGCCATGGCGCGCAGATCTTTCAGATCGAGCAGCATCATGCCGTTGTCATCGGCGATCTTGAAGACGAGATTAAGCACCCCTTCCTGGGTGTCGTTGAGATTAAGCAGGCGCGCGAGCAGCAGTGGACCCATTTCGGAAATCGTGGCTCGCACAGGATGACCCTGCTCGCCGAATACGTCCCAGAAGGTCACAGGAAAACCTTGGTATACGAAGCCCTCGGGCTTGAGCTGCTTGACGCGTTCTTCCACCTTGGCATTGCCGCCGCCTTTCTGGCTGATGCCGGCCAGATCACCCTTCACATCCGCCATGAACACCGGAACGCCGATGGCGCTGAAACGCTCGGCGAAGACTTGGAGCGTGACAGTTTTGCCGGTGCCGGTGGCGCCGGCGATCAGGCCGTGACGATTGGCCATCTTGGGCAGGAGATGGATCCAATCTTTGCTTTTGGCGATTTGTTGAGGTTCGGTCATGGGAATACTCAGTTGAGCTCAGCTACATTTTGGCGCCTTAACCCGTGAGACCGATGTGTGCTATTCGGCCTGCAAGGCTGCCGAGACCAGCGCCGATTTCAAGATTGTAATCGTTGAGGAGGCGGCTGCGAAGCACGGTCTCGTCCACGCCCTCCGGCGCTACGGTCGTATTCAGTTGCGACAAGCGAGCAGTATAAAGAGATAGAACACCGGCGCAACCTCGAAAAATGGCGCGCCGGCGGGGAAAACGGTGGATTTAATCAGGATCGTAAGGGATAGCCGAGGCGGGTGGACAAATCGCTTCCGGCCTTCTTAATCAGAGATATCCAGGACTGTTGGCGACGTTCGCGCGGCGCCGAGATGGATATGCCGGCCACCATAACGCTGTGGGCGTCACGCACCGGTACGCCTATGCAACTCACGCCCTCTTCCGCTTCTTCGTTGTCGAGCGCGAAACCTTGCTTGTGTACATTCGCAATTTGGGACCAAAGTTTGGTGATTTGCGTGAGGGTGTTGGCGGTGTAGCGTGGCAAGCCGGTGCGGCGCGCATATTCGCGGCAGGCTTTCTCTCCAATCTCCGCCAGAAACAGTTTGCCCACGGCCGTCACATGCAGGGGGGCGCGACTGCCGATGACCTGTTCCACGCGCATCATCCGATTCGGGATGACGCGTTCGACGTATACCACTTCGTCGTCCTCGCGCACGGTCAGGTTCACGGTCTCACCGACCTCCGCGCACAGCCACTGCATGATGGGCTTGGCCTCGCGCAGCAGGTCGACCTTGCCGTGCACATGACTGCCGAAGTGCAGTAGCTTCACGCCCAGGGCGTAACGACCGGCAGGCGTGCGTTCCACGAGGCCGTGGCTGGCGAGCGCGTTCAAAATCCGGAACGCCGTGGAAGGATGCAAACGGGTTTCGGCCGAAAGGAATTTCAGGCTGGCCGGTTCCGAATGCGTGGTGATGGCCTCAAGCAGGGAATTGACCCGGTCGATGACCTGGATGGACGAAGCGGCAATTTTTGGCATATTTCGTATATTGAAACCGATTATGTATTGTGAAATATGCTAACCTGCGATAGCCTTTCTCGCAAGCACTTCCGTCGTGGCCGGTACCGGCTGATCGGGATACCCGCCGGGGTTCCCGTGTGATGATTTACAATTCCTACAATTCCGAATTCTGAAAATCGAGGAACCACCAATGGCAAAAATGACCGCAACTGAAGCGGCAATCCGCGTTATGGAAAGCGAAGGCGTCGAGTTTACGTTCGGCGTTCCGGGCGCTGCGATTTTGCCGCTGTACCAGGCGATGAACGGAAGCAAGATCAAGCATGTGCTGGTGCGCCATGAAGAAGGCGGCACGCATTCCGCCGAAGGTTACACGCGCGCCGCGAGCGGTCGCATTGGTGTTTGCATCGGGACCTCCGGCCCGGCCGGCACCAACATGATCACCGGCCTGTACTCGGCCATGGCCGACAGTATTCCGATCCTGTGCATCACTGGCCAGGCGCCGCGCGCGAAGTTGCACAAAGAAGATTTCCAGGCTGTCGACATCGCGGCGATCGCCAAGCCCGTGACCAAGTGGGCGATCACCGTCATGGAGGGCGCCCTGGTGCCGCGCGCCTTCCGTTATGCATTTCATTTGATGCGCTCGGGTCGCCCCGGTCCGGTGCTGATCGACCTCCCGATCGATGTCCAGAAGGAAATCATCGAATACGATCCCGACGCCGATGCCCCGATGGAAGTGTTCAAGCCGCGTGCGCAGCGGAAACAGATCGAAAAGGCGCTTGACATGATGATGGCGGCACAGCGTCCGCTGATTTTCTCCGGCGGCGGCGTGATAAATGCCGATGCCTCCGATCTGCTGGTGGAGCTGGCCGAGCTGACCCAAACACCCGTCATTCCTACGCTCATGGGCTGGGGCAGCATTCCCGACGACCATCCCCTGAATGCCGGCATGATGGGCCTGCAAACCCAGCACCGCTATGGCAATGCCACTTTCCTGCGCAGTGATTTCGTGCTCGGGATCGGTAACCGCTGGGCCAACCGCCAGACCGGTACCGTCGAGGTTTTCACCAAGGGACGCAAGTTCGTGCACGTCGACATCGATCCGATGCAGATCGGCCGCGTGTTCGGTCCCGATATCGGCATTGTGTCCGATGCCAAATACGCACTTGAAGAGTTTGTCGCGGCGGCACGCGCGCGCAAGCAAGCCAATAAGATTGTCAGCCGCAAGCAATGGATCGACGAGGTGCAGGAGCGTAAATACACCATGCAGCGGCGCACCGACTTTGACAATGTTCCGATCAAGCCGCAGCGCGTGTTCCAGGAAATCAACAACGTGTTCGATGACGAAACCTGTTTCGTGACCGCCATCGGCCTGTACCAAATTGCTTCGGGCCAGTTCCAAAAAGTCAACAAGCCGCGCAACTACATCATCTGTGGACAAGCCGGTCCACTCGGCTGGGAAATCTCCGCCTGCATCGGCGCCAAGCTGGCCGACCCGAGCAAGGAAGTGGTCGGCGTGGTCGGCGACTATTCATTCCAGTTCCTGATTGAGGAACTGGCGGTTGCCGCCCAGCATAACGTGCCGTTCGTGATGATCCTGATCAACAATTCCTATCTTGGGTTGATTCGCCAGGCCGAGGTTGGGTACAAAATGGATTACCAGGTCCAGTTGAGTTTTAATAACATCAACTGCCCTGAGATCGGCGAGTACGGCGTCGATCACGTCAAGGCCGTGGAGTCGATGGGCTGCTTGGCCATGCGCATTTTTGATCCGAAACTCATGGCGGACGCCTTCCAGGAAGCGCGTCGCCTGAGCCAGGAAAAGCGTGTGCCCGTCGTGGTGGAGGTGATCACCGAGCGTGTGACCAACATCGCCATGGGCCCGGAAATCGACAAGATCACTGAGTTCGAAGAAATACTCGATCGCAAACCCGAGAAGAAGACGCAGGCCGCCTGATCAAGGTTGCTGTCCCGGACATCCTCGCGGCGAAGTCTGCCGCGAGGAGGCGTCGGATTCCATTCAAGTTAAGGAACGACAATGCCTAAGTTTGCTGCCAATCTCACCATGCTGTTCAACGAGGTCGATTTCATGGACCGCTTCGACGCCGCCGCCAAAGCGGGATTTCGCGGCGTCGAATATCTCTTTCCCTATGCCTACGATAAAAACCAGCTCGCGGAAAAGTTAAAAACGCTCAAGCTAACCCAAGTGTTGCACAACCTGCCCGCGGGTGATTGGAATGCCGGTGACCGCGGCAACGCCTGCCAGCCCGCCCGCGTCGGCGAATTCCAGGACGGTGTCGGCAAGGCCATCGATTTCGCCAAGACACTCGGCTGTCAGCAAGTGAACTGCCTGGCCGGGATTACGCCGAAGGACGCCAAGCCGGATCAACTACGAAAGACATTCGTGGAAAATCTGCGTTTCGCCGCCGCCAAACTCAAGGCCGCCGGCATCAAGCTGCTGATCGAGCCGATCAACACCTACGACATTCCGGGTTTTTATCTTTCGCGAAGCAGCCAGGCGTTGGAGATCATGGATGAAGTGGGGTCGGATAATTTGTTCCTGCAGTATGACGTTTATCACATGCAGCGCATGGAAGGTGAGCTCGCCGCGAACCTGAAAAAGCATCTTGCCCGCATCCATCATATTCAGATTGCGGACAACCCGGGACGCAACGAGCCCGGCACCGGTGAGATCAATTACACATTCCTCTTCAAGCATATTGACCAGATCGGTTACGACGGCTGGATCGGTTGCGAATACAAGCCGGCCGCCGCGACGGCCGCGGGTCTCAGTTGGGCCAAGGCCTATCTGTCGCAAAAATAATCTATTAGGAGAACTATCATGAAAATCGGATTTGTCGGTCTCGGAATCATGGGTCGCCCGATGGCCCAAAACCTGATGAAGGGTGGACACACGCTCTACCTCTTTAGCATTCCCAGTATTCCTGAGGATCTGATTGGTGATAAGGGGATTGCCTGCAAGAACTCGAAAGAGGTCGCGCAGAACGCCGAAATCATCATTACCATGGTGCCGGACACCCCGCACGTTGAAGCCGCCCTGTTCGGGAAGGACGGCGTGGCCGAGGGCCTGTCCAAAGGCAAGATTGTCGTGGACATGAGTTCGATTTCGCCGCTCGAAACCAAGAAGTTCGCCGAAAAAATCAACAAGCTTGGCTGCGAATACGTCGACGCGCCGGTGTCGGGCGGCGAAGTCGGTGCCAAGAACGCCGCGCTGACGATCATGTGCGGCGGCAACCAGGCCGCCTTCGACAAGGTCAAGCCGCTGTTCGACCTGATGGGCAAGAACATCACCCTCGTGGGCGGCAACGGCGACGGTCAGACCTGCAAGGTCGCCAACCAGATCATCGTGGCGCTCACCATTGAAGCGGTGGGCGAGGCGCTGCTTTTCGCCTCCAAGGCCGGCGCCGATCCGGCCAAAGTGCGCCAGGCGTTGATGGGCGGATTCGCCTCCTCGAAAATCCTGGAAGTGCACGGCGAGCGCATGATTAAGCGCACCTTCGATCCGGGTTTCCGAATCGAGCTGCACCAGAAGGATTTGAACCTGGCACTTTCCGGCGCACGCTCGCTCCAAATCAGTCTGCCGAACACGGCCACTTGTCAGGAGCTGTTCAATTCCTGCGCCGCCCACGGCGGCAGTGCTTGGGACCATTCGGCCATGGTGCGCGCGCTGGAAATGATGGCCAAGCACGAAGTCGCCAAGAAATAATCATCGCTTCCCGGTCCGCGGGATTCGTACTACATCCCATTGCCGCCCGGGCGAATGCCCGGGAGCGCCGCTTTTCAGTCGTGAGCCAGAGTTCATCCCGCGGATAAACTGAGGTATCGTGGCGGCCAACGCCGCGAATATACGAACCATGCAGACAGCCCTGGCCGATTTCATCCGCGATACCGAATCTGGCAAGGAGGCCAATGCCATCCTGCGCACCTGCGTGCACTGTGGCATGTGCAATGCCACCTGCCCGACTTACCAATTGCTCGGCGACGAACTCGACGGTCCGCGTGGGCGAATTTATCTCATCAAGCAAATGCTCGAGGGCAGCGATGTCAGTGGCCGGACGCTCACGCACCTGGATCGCTGCCTCACCTGCCGCAATTGCGAAACCACCTGTCCCTCAGGCGTGCGTTACGGAAGGTTGCTGGAAATCGGCCGAGAACTGGCCGAGCAAAAAATCGAACGTTCCTGGCCGGATAAACTGACCCGGCGGGTTTTGCGCGGCATCATTCCTTATCCGGCGCGCTTCACGCCTTTGCTGCGGTTGGGGCAATGGCTCCGCCCCTTCCTGCCGGCGGTGTTCAAACGCAATATTCCGGAAATGCGCCGGGCCGGACCTTGGCCGAAAGCGGGACAGCCACGCCGCATGCTGGTGCTTGAAGGTTGCGTCCAGCCGGCGATCGCGCCCGATATCAATGCTGCCACCGCGCGCGTGCTTGACCGGCTCGGCATTTCCCTGGGGGTGGCGCGCGGTGCTGGCTGCTGCGGCGCGGCCAGCCATCATACGTCTTGCTCGCGCCAGGGGCGCGACCTTGCCCGGCGCAACATCGACGCCTGGTGGCCGCACATCGAAGCCGGCGCCGAGGCCATCGTCATGACTGCCAGCGGTTGCGGCGTGCATGTGAAGGAATATGGCTATTTGCTGAAGGATGACCCCGCGTTTGCGGCGAAGGCCAAACGCGTTACAGAAATGACGAGGGATATCGGCGAAATACTGTCGAGCGAGGAATTATCGAAACTGTATTCAAGCGTGAAACCAACCTTGAAAGTTGCTTTTCATTCCCCCTGCACACTGCAGCATGGTCAGAAGCTGAACGGCCTTGTGGAGAAGATATTGCGCGCTGCCGGGCTGACCCTGACCACGGTCCCGGAAGCCCATTTGTGCTGCGGCTCGGCGGGAACCTATTCCCTGTTGCAAAAACGCCTCGCGCATCAATTGCTCACCAACAAAATTGGCGCGCTGGCCTCCGGCAGCCCCGATGTCATTGCTACGGCCAATATCGGTTGTTTGGCTCATCTTCAGAGTGGTACGGCATTGCCGGTCCGCCACTGGATTGAGATTCTGGATACCCTGCTCCCGGCTAGGTCTTAAGCCGCCCGCTGTCCATATCTGACTACCGCTGTAGGACATTTCTCCCTGTAAGGATTCGCTACTGGCGCAACCGAAATCAAAATCAAATCAGCCAATTGTTATTCTGACATCTGGCACGAATGGGCTTGTGAAGCCTACCGTCCGCCCGCATATGGTTTATCTCCCGCCGATGGTCTATATAGAAAGTGGGGTTTGTTACCGAGATTAATCTGTAAACCATTAGGGAACGACCATGAATCTGTTTTTAGACAATCTGTTTTTCTTCTGCCAAATCCTAAGTCTGCTGGGGTTGGGCTGGGGGGCGTGGCTGGTGTTGCGCGAATCGCTGACCGGTATCGTCTTTCCTAGCTATAACAAATCCAGTCTGGTGATGTCGCTGTCGGCCGCATTGGGCCATCCTTTCCGCCGCATCGCGCGGATTTGACGGGACGGCGGTCCCCCCGCCGTTTTCACATCGTAAAAAAGCGTTTCGTTAGGCGCTCAATGGCCTTGAGTTGCCCGATTACTCCCGTTACATTGAGCGACGGGATTCCGGACTATTCCAAGAATATGTTGTGGTTCAGAGATATGCGGTCGAACCGGAATCCTAACCGCCAGGCAAACGTCATCTGATAATTAAACTTCCGCGGGAAGCCGCTGCGGTGCCGACGGCATAAAAGATAGAGAACGTCATTCACTAAGGACTAGGAGGCATAATGCATATTAATCTTGTGAGCACCTTGTGCAGGTCACTTGTTGCCACCACGGTGGCGCTGGGCATGTTGGCCCCGGCCTCCGTGCTGGCGTGGGAGCCCACCAAGCCGGTGGAGTTCGTCGTACCGGCCGGCACCGGCGGCGGCGCCGACCAGATGTCGCGCCTGATTCAGGGCGTGGTCGCCAAGCACAACCTGATGAATCAACCGATGGTGGTGGTGAACAAGTCGGGTGGCGCAGGCGGCGAAGGTTTCCTGTACGTCAAGGACAGCAAGGGTGATCCGCACAAGATCATCATCACCCTGAGCAATCTTTTCACCACGCCTTTGGCGACCGGCATACCGTTCAACTGGAAGGAGCTCACCCCGGTGGCGATGTTGGCGCTCGATGAGTTCGTGCTGTGGGTCAATGTCGATTCCCCGCACAAAACCGCCAAGGATTACTTGGCGGCGGTCAAGGCAGGCAAGGACCATCAGTTCAAGATGGCCGGCACCGGCTCGAAGCAAGAAGACCAGATTATCACGGTCGCTCTCGACAAGTTCACCGGAAAGAAATTCACCTATGTTCCCTTCAAGGGCGGCGGTGACGTCGCGGTACAATTGGTCGGCGGGCACGTGGATTCCACGGTAAACAATCCCATCGAGCAGGTGGCGCACTGGCGCGCGGGCAAGACCCGGGCCTTGTGCGTATTCGACGATCAGCGCATGCCATACAAGACGAAAGTCACAGACAAGCAATCATGGCATGACATTCCCACCTGCAAGGAAGCTGGCGTTGACGTGGATTACTTGATGCTGCGCGGCATTTTCATGCCCGGCGGCGTCAGCCAGGACCAGGTGAAATTCTATGTCGACTTGCTGAAGAAAGTGCGCGAAACGCCCGAGTGGAAGGATTTCATGGAGAAAGGCGCGTTCAACCAGAGCTTCATGAGCGGCAAGGAATACGCCGACTGGGTGCAGAAGGCCGAAGCCACCCATAAAACCCTGATGAAGGATGCCGGGTTTCTCGCCAAGTAATAGTTCGGACAAGCGGTCTCGATAGAGGTTTTGGGCAAGACAGGGAACGGGGTGAAGATCGTGGTCTGGTCTTCGCCCCGTTTTTTGCCCCGGTGCCGAGGTGACGGAGTAGCGAACAGGAAGTAATCAGCATGAACGAAGACAACAACACTGATCATGTCAAAACTGATCATGACAAACATCACCACCGCGGCGTTTCCACCCGGGCGGTAGAAATTGGGGTGGCGATGTTCACCCTGATTCTGGGCCTGGTGGTGATCATGGACAGCCGACGTATCGGGGCCGGTTGGGCCGAAGACGGGCCGCAGGCCGGCTACTTCCCGTATTACATTGGAATTATCCTGTGTATCGCGAGTGCCTGGACAGTGTGGCACGCCATTTTCTTCGGCAAGCACGTTTCGGGCGTTTTTGTGAGTCACAAGAAATTCCGTCTGGTCCTGTCGGTGTTCATTCCCGCCGTGATATATGTCGTCGCGACGTATTTCATTGGCATTTATGTCGCCTCTGCCTTGTTCATCGGCGCATTCATGTACTGGCACGGGCGATTCGCCTGGATCAAGATCATCCCGGTCAGTGTGACGGTGCCCGTGACCATGTTCCTGTTGTTCGAGGTCTGGTTCCTGGTGCCCTTGCCCAAGGGGCCGCTGGAGACATTGATCGGTTATTGACGCCGGGGCGATTGCCGCAGGCATCGGTTTTTTTGATATTCGAGGTTGGCGGGGACATGTTTCCGCCAGTTGCATCCGAGGGGAGGGGAACCGAACGTGGAAGAATTCAGCAACCTGATGCAGGGCTTTAGCGTCGCCCTGACTTATCAAAACCTGATGTTCATGTTCATCGGCATCCTGCTGGGGGTGCTGATCGGGGTGCTCCCCGGGCTTGGCGGCGCCAACGGCGTGGCGATCCTGTTGCCGCTGACATTCACGATGTCACCCACGAGCGCGATCATCATGCTCTCCTGTATTTACTGGGGCGCGCTGTTCGGTGGCGCGATCACGTCCATCCTTTTCAATATACCGGGTGAACCGTGGTCGGTCGCGACCACCTTCGACGGCCACCCGATGGCCAAGGCCGGCCGCGCCGGCGAGGCGCTCACCACGGCCTTCACGTCCTCGTTCGTCGGCGCCCTGATCGCTGTCATCGTGATCACGTTCCTGGCGCCGTTGGTGGCGAAATTTTCCCTGCAGTTTGGCCCGCCGGAATTTTTCGCGGTGCAACTCCTGACCTTCTGTAGCTTTGTCGGTCTCGGCAAGGGCCATCCGGCCAAGACCATCGCCGCCATGATGCTTGGCTTCGCGCTGGCCGCCGTCGGTCTTGACACCGTCACTGGCACGCTGCGCATGACTTTCGGCACCGGCGAACTGCTGCGCGGTTTCAATTTCTTGATCGCGGTCATCGGTCTGTTCGGCATCGGCGAGATTCTGCTGACGATGGAAGAAGGTTTGGCCTTCAAGGGTGTGAAGGCGCGCATCAACCCGAGCGTCGTATGGCAAACCTGGAAGCAATTACCCAGATTCTGGATAACGGCGATTCGCGGCACGCTGATTGGTTGCTGGATGGGCATCACCCCGGGCGGTGCGACTCCAGCTTCGTTCATGAGTTATGGCATTGCCAAGCGCTTTTCCAAAGATGGTGAGAAATTCGGCACTGGCAAGATGGAAGGCGTGGTCGCCCCGGAAACGGCAGCACATGCCGCCGGCACCAGCGCGCTGTTGCCGATGTTGACGCTCGGTATCCCGGGCTCGCCGACGGCGGCGGTATTGCTCGGGGGCCTTCTGATCTGGGGCCTGCAGCCCGGGCCATTATTGTTCGTCGAGCAGAAGGACTTCGTGTGGGGCCTGATCGCGAGCATGTATCTTGGCAATATTGTCGGCTTGATCATTGTCCTGACCACGGTTCCCTGGTGGGCGGCGATCCTGCGCGTGCCGTTCTCTATCATCGCGCCCATCATCATCGTGGTATGTGCCATCGGCGCCTACACCGTGAACAACGCGATGCTCGACGTGGCGCTGATGCTGGTGTTCGGCGTCGTCGGTTACCTGTTCAAGAAACTGGATTACCCTCTGGCCCCGATGGTGCTGGCGCTGGTGCTGGGCGATATGGCGGAAAGTTCGTTTCGCCAGTCCATGCTGCTGTCGCGCGGCGAAGTGTCGATATTCTGGTCCAACGGCCTGGTCGGCAGCATCTGCAGTTTGGCCATGCTGATGCTATTCTGGCCGCTGATCTCGAAGCTGCTGGCGCGCCTGCGCCG
>JAOTWF010000057.1 GCA_029863005.1 Gammaproteobacteria bacterium
TGAAATCTGGGACGAAGCGAAATGGAATGCGCGTCGGAGTGAATGGCTCGAAGGCGAAGGCAAGGAGGATGACAACCTTCCGCCCGATCTCGAGTCGCTTTCGCTTTAGATAATAACGCGTGAATGGACATCACCATGTCCCGGTACTGCTGGAGGAGGCATTGCAGGCACTACAGGTGAAGGAAGACGGAGTGTATGTGGATGCCACTTATGGACGGGGTGGGCACGCGCAGAAAATATTAGAAAAACTCGGCGGACAGGGACGACTGCTGGTGTTTGACCGGGATCCGCTTGCCTGCGAGGATGCGCGCCGCCGTTTCAGTAACGATGCACGCGTGAACATCTCCCAAGGATCGTTTTCCATGCTCGGACGGATGTGCAACGAGCTTGGGCTCCAGGGGAATATCAACGGCATTCTTTTCGATCTCGGTGTTTCTTCACCCCAGTTAGAAGATCCCCATCGTGGTTTCAGCTTTCGCACTGATGGACCGCTCGATATGCGCATGGATCCACTTACCGGTGAATCCGCGGCTGACTGGATAAATCGAGCGGACGAGAATGAAATTGTCCATGTCCTGCGCGACTACGGCGAAGAGCGATTTGCCCGGCGCATTGCGCGCGTCATTTTGCGTGAACGCTCCCTCGCGCCCATCATGACCACGCGCCGTCTGGCCGAAATTGTCGCGCAGGCAGTTCCCACGCGCGAACGGAATAAGGACCCGGCGACGCGCACCTTTCAGGCCATCCGGATCCACGTCAATCAGGAACTTGATGCCTTGAATGCGGCACTGCCACAAGCCATATGTGCGCTGGCGACCGGAGGAAGACTGGTGGTAATAAGTTTTCATTCTCTCGAGGATCGAGCAGTGAAGCGTTTCATGCGTCAGGAAGCGAAAGGCCGCGAATTGCCGCCGGGATTGCCAGTGCGCCATGACCCGACCCGTTCGCGCCTGAAAATCATCGGCAAGGCAATCCGCGCCAGTGAAAAGGAAGTCCGGCAAAACCCGCGTGCCCGCAGCGCCATATTGCGCGTAGCTGAACGCACTATTGGAAGTACGAAAGATGCCTAGGCGCATCATTGTTCTATTTGCTGCAGTAGTCTTGGTTTCGATTATCGTGGTGCAACTCCGGCATGAAAGTCGACAGCGTTTTTCCGAGTTGCAGGCACAACAGGCGGAACGGGATGCCTTGAATGTCGAGTGGGGAAAGTTGCTTCTCGAGGAAGGTGCATGGTCGCAACATCGCCGCATCGAAATGATGGCACGCAAGCGTCTAGACATGGATACGCCCGATGCATCCAGTATCCGTGTCGTTCGCATGAAACCGGATTCTGCTTTATGACGCGCCGTGCCAAAACCCGCCATCCGGTACGCAATGCCATCGTATTGTTTTTCTTATTGGGCGGTATCATTCTGCTGGCGGCGCGTGCTGTCTATCTGCAGGTGTTCAATTCCGATTTTCTCCAGAACCAGGGGAATCAGCGTCACTCACGCCTGGTCAAGGACAACTCGCATCGGGGCATGATCCTCGACCGCCATGGCTCGCCACTTGCAGTCAGCACGCCGGTGGATTCGGTATGGGCGCATCCTTCATCTCTTTCCAAGGGACGTCGGCATTGGTCACGACTAGCCGCCATGCTTGAGATGCATCCGCGCGAACTCGCCCAACTGGTCCGAAAATACGAGGACCGCGAGTTCATGTATCTCAAGCGTCACGTGCCGCCGCCGCAGGCGGAACGCGTGATGGCGCTCCAAATTTCGGGTGTCGCCCTGCAGCGCGAATACCGTCGCTACTACCCGCTCGGTTCCGTGGCCGGTCACGTCATTGGATTCACCAATATCGACGATCAGGGCCAGGAAGGAGTGGAACTGGCGTATAACACGACCTTGCGCGCCGTGCCGGGCGCCAAGCGATTGTTGCGGGATCTGCAAGGAAAGGCGGTGGAAGTCGCCGAAAGCGTCGTACTGCCAAAACCGGGAAGGGATCTGGTGCTTTCCATCGACCGGCGCATTCAGTATCTCGCCTATCGCGAG
Organism: Gammaproteobacteria bacterium; assembly: GCA_029863005.1. Lineage (GTDB taxonomy): Bacteria > Pseudomonadota > Gammaproteobacteria > Acidiferrobacterales > Sulfurifustaceae > Sulfuricaulis. Next base: position 2,034 of record JAOTWF010000057.1, read on the forward strand.
TTGAAAGCGGCCGTTAGCGAACATGGTGCGCGCGCCGGGAGTGCGATCGTACTGGACGCGCGTACCGGAGAAGTACTCGCGCTGGTAAACGAGCCAGATTTTAATCCTAATAACCGGGCCGGGCTGCGCAGTGGATTGTTCCGCAATCGCGCCGTCACGGATCTTTTCGAACCAGGTTCCACGCTCAAGCCTTTCACGATAGCGAGCGCCTTGGAAAGCGGGAAATATTCTCCTGGCAGCATCATCGATACCACCCCGGGGACGTTGCAAGTGGGAGACCGGCTGTTCCGGGATATTCATAACTACGGTGTGCTGACAGTTGCAGGCATTATTGAAAAATCGAGCAACGTCGGGATTTCCAAAATCGCACTGTCGCTGAACAAGAAGAACATCTGGGAAATGCTGCACAGCGCCGGATTCGGACAAGCCACCGGCATCCAGTTGCCGGGTGAGGTTGTGGGACTCCTCAACCCCTATTCAAAATGGGTACCGGTAGATCAGGCGAGTATTTCCTTCGGTTACGGTATCTCCGTCACTCCTTTGCAACTCGCACGCGCCTATCTGGCACTGGCGAATAACGGGATCGCGCTCCCCCTGACATTGCAACATTCGGATGCAATTCCGAAGGGTGAACGCATCATGTCCACTGATACGGCGCGTCGTATCCAGTCCATGCTGGAACTGGCCGTGGGGGATATCGGCACCGGGCGGGCGGCGCAGGTGGCGGATTACCGCGTGGCCGGCAAGACCGGCACCGTGCGCAAGCTGACGCCGGAAGGCTATTCGGATGACAAATACGTTGCCTGGTTCGCCGGATTTGCCCCAGTTGTTTCGCCACGGTTGGTGATGGTGGTGACGGTGGATGAGCCGGTGCGTGGCGGTTATTACGGCGGCGTGGTGGCGGCTCCTGTATTTGGACGCGTAATGACCGGGGCGCTACGACTGCTTGATGTTCCACCGGATGCCCCGCGCCCGGAAACTCGCCTCATCACGGTCAAGAGCGAACGGGTGGTTGAATGATGCAGCAACCCATCACCCTGCGCGATCTGCTCGAAGGAATGGCGCGCGTGCCCGGCGTGGCCAATTGCGAAGTGCGCGGCCTGCAAACCGACAGCCGGCGCGTGCAAGGTGGGGATCTATTTCTGGCGGTGCCGGGCATGCTGACCGATGGACGGGATTTCATCGGCGATGCCGTGGCTTCGGGCGCCTGTGCTATCGCATATGAAAAGGGCGACGATTTTGCATTCCGCGGCGCGCCAGTGCCAGCCTTCGGTGTGGAAGGTCTTAATCAGAAAATTGGGATTATCGCAGATCGCTTTTATGGGTCACCGTCGCGACGCCTGGTGGTGGTGGGGGTTACCGGCACGAATGGGAAGACGACCTGTACTCAGCTGCTCGCGCAGGCCCTCGACCAGCCGCCCCGGCGCTGTGCTGTGATCGGCACGCTCGGCTGTGGATTCCCGGGAACGCTCAACGCCTCGATGCATACCACGCCCGATGCCATGACGTTGCAGCGCCTGATGGCGGATTATCTACGTCAGGGGGCGGCCCAGGTATCGATGGAAGTTTCTTCGCACGCGCTTGAACAGGGGCGTGTGAACGGCGTGCAATTCGATGTCGCGGTTTTTACCAACCTGTCGCGCGACCATCTCGATTATCACCGCGACATGACAGCTTATGGCCAGGCCAAGGCCAGATTGTTTGCGATGGAGGGATTGAAATTTGCTGTGATCAATCATGACGATGACTACGGGCGTCAGCTGCTGCTCGGACTCGGCACGCAGGTGAATTCTCTGAGCTATGGCATTGAAGGCGGTGATGTGCGTGCACAGGAAGTTCGGCCTTCATCCGACGGGTTGTGGATGCGGGTGCGGACACCTGACGGCGAAACTGAAATTCGCAGTCCGCTCATAGGTCGATTTAATGTCTTCAACCTGTTAGCGGTTCTGGCAACGTTGCTGGCCCTAGGCGTGGAGTTGTACGAGGCGACCGCACGGTTATCCCGGGCGCATCCCCCGGCAGGACGCGTTGAGCGCTTTGGCGGAACGAATGGATTGCCACTCGTGGTGGTGGATTACGCACATACCCCGGATGCGCTTGAGAAAATCTTGTTGGCCCTGCGCGAGCATACGCGAGGAAAACTCTGGTGTGTCTTCGGTTGCGGCGGCGACCGTGATCGCGGCAAGCGCCCGGTGATGGGCGAAATAGCCGAGCGGCTGGCAGACGTCGTGGTGCTCACCGACGACAATCCGCGTCATGAATCAGGCGATGCCATCATCGCCGATATTGTCGGTGGGATGCGCGCCACCCCGCAAGTGATGCGCAACCGCCGGTCCGCTACCGCCACGGCCATCCAAGACGCTGGCGAAGATGACATCGTTCTCATCGCCGGAAAGGGACACGAAGACTATCAGCAAGTCGGCAACGAACGACTGCCCTACAGTGACCGGGATACCGTACGAGCGCTCCTGGAGGTGGCGGCGTGATGTCCCTCGCGATACTCGCCGATGTTCTGAAATGCCCGCTCAAGGGGGCGGATGCTGTATTCACCGGTGTCAGTCATGACACGCGCAGCCTGCAGTCCGGCGATCTCTATATCGCGATCAAGGGCGAACGCTACGACGGCCACAACTTCCTGGCCGAAGCCATCAATGCCGGCGCGGCGGGGGCGATGCTGGCGCGAGACATGGATACACCGCTTCCTTACGTGCAGGTTCCCAACACACGACTGGGACTCGGCAACCTGGGTGCGTTCTGGCGCAATCAGTTCGGGTTTCCCGTCATTGCCATCACCGGCAGCAACGGCAAGACCACGGTGAAGGAAATTCTCGGCGCCATTCTGGGCGAGATCGGACCGGGATGCATCACGCGCGGGAATCTCAATAACGATATCGGTGTGCCGCTCACGCTGGTGCGCATGCGCGCCAGTGACCGTTTTGCCGTGATTGAGCTGGGCATGAACCATTTTGGTGAGATCGAATATCTCTCGCGGATGACGCGGCCGACCGTCGCGCTCATTACTAACGCAGGTGAGGCACATCTGGCCGGTGTCGGCGGTACAGTCGAGGGCGTAGCCCGCGCCAAGGGAGAGATTTTCTCTGGTTTGAGAACGGCTGGAACGGCCTTGCTAAATGCCGATGATGAATATTTTTCTTATTGGAAAACGCTAATCGGCAAGCACAAATGTCTGACCTTCGGGTTGGACCGGCCGGCCGACGTCACCGCTGAATACCGACTCACCGAGTCCGGCAGTGTCATCCATCTTAAAACTACCATCCAAGGAGACATCGAAATGCGCGTACCCCTGTTAGGAAGACATAATGTCTTGAACACGCTCGCGGGTGCGGGTGCGGCGATCGCCGCCGGCGCTTCGCTCGAGCAGGTGAAAATCGGGATTGCGAAACTCAAGACGGTTTCGGGCCGTCTTGAGGTGAAACGTGGCATCAGCAACGCCCGCATCATCGATGATACCTATAATGCCAATCCCACTTCGGTCGCCGCGGGATTGCAGGTGCTCAGGGAATTTTCCGGTGAACGCGTGCTGGTACTGGGTGATATGGGCGAACTCGGTTCTTCGTCCGCTGACATTCATTTCCGTGTCGGGGAGCTGGCAACCCGCATCGGCATCCAAAGGCTGTTCGCCATCGGTGAATTTTCCCGCATCGCCGTGGGCGCGTTCGGTAAGGGCGCGCGCCATTTTGAGACCCACGAGTCCCTGATCGAAGCTCTTCTAAACTGCCTGCATGCCGACATGACGGTGCTGGTCAAGGGTTCGCGCATCATGCGCATGGAGCGGATCGTCGCCGGCATCACGAAAAAATCACCGGTCGCAGCGTCCACCGAAGGAGGACGCTAGGTGTTGTTCTACCTCTTCGAGATGCTGACGCCGGAATTTTCGTTCTTGAACGTGTTTCGCTACATCACGTTGCGCAGCATCTTGGGGGTACTGACGGCTCTCCTGATCAGCTTCTGGATCGGGCCTGCCATGATTCGCCGCCTGGACGTGCGCCAGATCGGACAGACCGTGCGCAAAGATGGTCCCCAGAGCCATCTTGCCAAGGCTGGCACCCCGACCATGGGGGGCGCACTGATTCTCGTCTCCATCGCCATCACTACCCTGCTGTGGGCTGACCTGACCAACCGTTTTGTGTTAGCTGTGCTGTTCGCCACCGCGTCCTTCGGGGCGATTGGCTGGATCGATGACTACAAGAAAATTGTCAATAAAGACCCGCGTGGTATCGGTGCCAAAGCCAAGTTTTTCTGGCAGTCGGTGTCCGGTCTCGCACTGGCGCTGTTCCTGTATTACACCGCCAAGAGTCCGGCGGATACAGCGCTCATCGTTCCGCTATTCAAGAACATCATTATCGACCTGGGGCCGGCTTATATCTTGCTCGCCTACTTGGTAATCGTCGGCAGCAGCAACGCGGTGAACCTGACAGACGGCCTCGATGGTCTGGCAATTATGCCGACCGTCATGGTAGCGGCGGGATTGGGCATCTTTGCCTATGTCATGGGGCATCTCAAGTTTTCCGCCTACCTCGGATTTCCTTACATCGCCGGCTCCGGCGAGATGTTAATTTTCTGCGGCGCCATCGTGGGCGCTGGCCTTGGCTTCCTGTGGTTCAACACTTATCCCGCCATGGTGTTCATGGGCGATATCGGCGCGCTGGCACTTGGGGCGGCCATCGGCACGATAGCAGTCGTGGTACGCCAGGAAATCGTGCTCTTCATCATGGGAGGCATTTTCGTAATGGAGACGTTGTCGGTGATGCTGCAGGTGGTGTCGTTCAAGCTCACGGGCAAGCGCATTTTTCGCATGGCGCCGCTGCACCATCATTTTGAGTTGAAGGGCTGGCCCGAGCCGCGGGTGATCGTGCGCTTTTGGATCATCTCCCTGATACTCGTGCTCATTGGCTTGGCGACGCTGAAGATTCGCTGAATCATGAATGCGACACTAATGGCCAAAACGGAGACAAAACGCGCGCTGGTGGTGGGTCTCGGTCTCACGGGATTTTCCTGCGTGCGCCATCTGACGATACGCGGCTTTGACGTCACCGTGGTGGATACGCGTGAACAGCCGCCGAAACTCGATGAACTCCGGCGCGAGTTTCCACAGGTGGCGGTATATACCGGAGGTTTGACACCCGCGCTATTTGATAACCCCGGCCTGCTCGTGGTGAGCCCCGGCGTCTCCGTTAAGGAACCGGAAATTTCGCGCGTGCTTGAACAAGGCGTGGAAGTGATTGGCGACATTGAACTGTTTGCACGCGAGGCGACCGCGCCGGTTATCGCCGTGACCGGCACCAATGGAAAAAGCACCGTAACCGCGCTGACCGGCGACATCTGCCGGCAGGCGGGTCTCAAGACCGCCGTCGGGGGCAACATCGGCGTGCCCGTGCTGGCATTGCTCTCGGATGACGAACCGGATGTCTACGTGCTGGAGCTTTCGAGTTTTCAGCTGGAGACAACGACCAGTCTCAACGCACGTGCCGCGGTTGTGCTTAACCTTACGCCTGATCACATGGACCGTTACCACGACCTGGATGAGTACGCCGGAGCCAAGGCGCGTATCTTCCGCGGCAACGGCACCATGGTCATCAATGCCGACGACCCTCACGTGATGCGCATGCGCCAGTCGGGGCGGCGTGTGGTCTGTTTCGGACTGGGCCGGCCTCTCGCCGCGCAAGACTACGGTCTCGATGAAATACACGGCGAGGAATGGCTCGTGCACGGTAAACAGGCGCTGTTGCCAACACGTGAAGTGTCCCTTGCCGGACGGTATAACTTGGCGAACGTGCTCGCGGCCCTGGCGCTGTCCGAAACCGCTGGTGTGGCACCCGCCGCGGCCATCGTGGCTGTGCGGGAATTCAAGGGACTCAAGCATCGCACCGAATTTGTCGCGGAGGGAAACGGTGTGCGCTGGTATGACGATTCGAAAGGAACGAATGTCGGCGCCACGGTGGCGGCGCTGAAAGGCATGACCTCGCCAGTGGTCCTCATCGCCGGGGGCGACGGAAAAGGTCAGGATTTCAGCGGCCTAAAACCTGTTTGTGCCCAGCATGCGCGCGCGGTAGTGCTTATCGGGCGCGATGCGCCGCGCATCGAGGCAGCACTCGAGCGAGTCGTGCCGGTGCATCACGCTCAGGACATGCACGCGGCCGTGCGCATGGCCAAAAGTCTGGCACAGCCCGGCGACGTGGTGCTCCTTTCCCCGGCGTGTGCGAGCTTAGACATGTTTCGCAATTACGAGCATCGCGCGGAAGTGTTCCGCCAGGCCGTAAGTGAGGTGGTGAAATGAGCGCCATCATTATGCCCAGTGTCTTGCGTTCGACTGTCAAGACGCGTCCGGTGTGGGATCGGTGGTTGCTGGCCAGCACCTTTGTTTTGATCGCCGTGGGTGTAGTCATGGTGTATTCATCGTCCATCGCCTATGCCGATCGTGAGATGGGGCGCGACACCTATTTTCTTGTACGACATGCCGGTTACACAATGCTTGGTTTGATGTTGATGGCATTCACCATGCGCACACGCGTGCGCTGGTGGCAAAAGATCGGTCCGTTTCTGCTGCTGATCGGCATCGTCTCATTGTTCTTGGTTTTGATTCCGGGTGTTGGCGCCACGGTCAATGGCAGTTCGCGCTGGTTACGGCTCGGTATCTTTAATGTGCAGCCTTCAGAGTTCATGAAACTCTTTGCGGTGGTGTATGTCGCCGGTTACCTGGTGCGCAAGCAGGAGGCGCTCAGAAATTTCACCCAGGGCATCGTCATGATCAGTTTGGTGGTGGCGATTATCGGGGCCCTGCTATTGATGGAACCTGATATGGGTTCGCTGGTGGTGATTGCTGTCACCGTGTTCGCCATGCTGTTCCTCGGTGGAGTGCGCTTTTGGCACTTCTTGCTGGTGCTCAGTGTGGGTATCGGTGGCATGGTGTTGCTCACGATCATCTCGCCGTATCGCATGGCGCGGGCAACCAGTTTTATGGATCCGTTTGCCGATCCCTACAACACCGGATTCCAACTGGTTCAGGCGCTGATCGCCTTCGGTCGCGGCGAGTGGTTGGGGGTCGGCCTCGGGGCCAGCGTGCAAAAGCTTTTTTATCTCCCGGCGGCTCACACCGACTTTGTATTCGCGGTGCTTGCCGAAGAACTGGGGCTCGTCACTGTGCTCGGGATCATGGTGTTGTTCGGCATCATTATCGTGCGTGCCTTCGTGATCGCGCGTCACGCCGAGGCCGTTGGTCAGGTTTACAGCGCGCGTCTGGCGCAGGGCATTGGCCTGCTGCTCGGCAGCCAAGCCATGATCAATATGGGTGTGAACATGGGGTTGTTACCCACCAAGGGGCTGACGTTGCCGTTTGTGAGTTACGGCGGGTCCAGCATGCTTTCGAGCTGCATCGCCATGGGTCTGTTGCTCCTGATCGGCCGCGAGGTGTCTACCGGTGATTGGGGGAAGGGATGAGTTGCGTGCTAATCATGGCGGGTGGAACCGGCGGTCACGTCTTTCCGGGACTGGCCGTGGCGCGCCGGTTGCTGGAGAAGCGCGTGCAGGTCGTATGGTTGGGCACGCGCCGGGGACTGGAGGCGCATGCCGTGCCGGCCTCGGGGCTTGCGATCGACATGGAGTGGCTGACGATCCAGGGCGTGCGGCACAAGGGCCTGCTTCGATGGTGGCTGTTTCCTTTCACGCTCCTGTACGCCATGGCGCAGGCCTTCCGCGTGCTGCGCCGTCGCAAACCGGATGCCGTGTTGTCCCTGGGCGGCTTTGTCGCGGGACCTGGAGGATTGATGGCGTCCTTGCTCGGGATACCGCTGGTGATCCACGAACAGAATGCCATTCCGGGAATGACCAACAAGTGGCTGGCGCCGCTCGCCGACCGGGTGCTGAGCGGATTCCCCAATGCTTTCGGGCGGCATGTCGTGGCACGTCCCGTGGGCAATCCGGTGCGAGATGAAATCGCCGCGATTGCACCGCCGGAAGAGCGGCTGGCGTCACGCCGAGGAACCCTGAGATTGCTGATCGTCGGTGGCAGTCAGGGCGCCAAGATCTTCAATGAAGTCGTCCCTGAATCCGTGCAGGAATTGCCCGCTTACGTCCGGCTGGAGATCTGGCATCAATGCGGACGCCATCATGCAGAAATGGTGAAGGATGCTTACAGCGACGTGCCAGCCAAAGTAACAGAATTCATCGACGACATGGCACAGGCCTACGCGTGGGCGGACGTGGTGCTGTGCCGCGCCGGGGCCATGACGATCGCTGAAATTGCCGCCTCCGGTTCCGCCGCCATTCTGGTTCCTTATCCCTATGCTGTGGATGATCATCAAACTTTGAACGCGCAATTTCTGTCCGAGCGCGACGCAGCCGTGTTGGTGCCCCCTGCAGAATTTAACCCGGCGCGTGTGCGGGAACTCCTTAGTGGTTTTGCCGGAAATCGTGAACTGTTAGTCAAGTTGGCGCGCGCCGCGCGTCATCTGGCGGTAACTGACGCGGCGGAGACAGTCGCAACAGTATGTATCGAGGCTGCGGACAATGCGTGACCGCGTGAAACGCGTGCATTTTGTCGGTATCGGCGGCGCCGGAATGTGCGGTATTGCCGAGGTGCTGCACAATCTTGAGTTCGAGGTATCCGGCTCGGACGTGCGCGAGTCTCCCAATACCCGGCATCTGACTTCCCTCGGCGTCAAGGTCGCCATCGGTCACGATCCGCAGCTGGTCAAGGCGGTGGACGTGGTAGTGATGTCGTCTGCCGTGGACGAGAATAATTCTGAAGTACGTGCGGCGCGTCAGGCCAAGGTACCGGTGATTCCACGCGCCGAGATGCTGGGTGAGTTGATGCGTCTGCAGCGCGGGATCGCCATTGCCGGCACCCACGGCAAGACCACGACCACCAGCTTGGTGGCCAGCTGCCTGGCCGAAGGTGGACTCGATCCGACCTTCGTGATCGGGGGGCGGCTTAACAGTGCCGGCACGCATGCGCGCCTTGGCCGTGGGCAATATCTGGTAGCGGAGGCCGATGAAAGCGATGCCTCGTTTTTACACCTGTCTCCCTTTATGGCGGTGGTGACCAACATTGACGCCGATCACATGGCCACCTACGGCGGTGATTTCGGGCGGCTCAGGCAGGCCTTTAACGATTTTCTGCAACAACTTCCATTCTACGGCCTGGCTATTCTCTGCCACGATGATCCGGTGGTGCGAGAGATAATTCCGCAGGTGCATCGTCCGGTGCTGACTTATGGCATCGCTTCCCCAGCCGATTTGCGCGCGGTGAATATTCGCCAGCAAGAAACCCGGATGCATTTCACCGTTGAGCGGCGCGGTCAAAAAAACTGGCTTGACGTGGAGTTGAATCTGCCGGGACAACACAATGTATTGAATGCACTCGCGGCTATCGCCATCGCCCACGAGTTGGGTGTGAAAGAGCCGTCCATCACACGGGCGCTCTCCAGCTTTGGCGGTATTGCACGGCGCTTCCAGATCAACGGGCGCCTATTACGCAACGGTGGCGACGTGATCCTGATTGACGACTACGCGCATCATCCGCGCGAAATTGCCGCCACTGTCGCGGCCGTGCGTGCCAGCTGGCCGCAGCGTCGATTGGTTGTCGTGTTCCAGCCACATCGCTACACGCGCACGCACGACCTGCTGGACGACTTCAGCGCGGTGCTGGCCGAGATCGATGCACTCATCATTACCGAGGTCTATGCGGCGGGCGAGCCGCCCATCAGCGGGGCGGACGGTCGTGCTTTGTGTCGCGCTATCCGCGCGCGCGGCAAGACCAACCCGGTTTTTTTGGAAGAGGTCAACATGCTCCCGCAGGCCCTGGATGACATGCTGCAGGGCAATGATGTGCTGCTGACCCTGGGGGCGGGCTCGATCGGAAATGTCGCCGCCACGCTAGCGCAGTTACTGGAAAAGAGGAGAACCGGATGATGCCGGCCAGTTCCCACACAACCCTGCGCGGCCAACTGCTGATCAACGAGCCGATGTCGCGCCACACCAGCTGGCGTGTCGGCGGACCGGCGGAACGGCTATACATCCCCGCGGATATCGACGATCTCGCGGCTTTTCTCGCCACGCTGCCGTCACAGGAACCGGTGCACTGGGTCGGGCTTGGAAGCAATCTGCTGGTGCGGGACGGTGGTGTGCGTGGTGTGGTGATTATCACCAGCGGCGCCCTGAGCGGACTGAGTGATCTGGGCGATGCCGTGGTGCGCGCTGAGTCCGGCGTGGCCGGAGCCAAGGTGGCGCGTTTCTGTGCCGAGCGGGAACTCACGGGCGCGGAATTCCTGGCCGGCATTCCCGGCACGGTGGGTGGAGCACTGGCCATGAACGCGGGCGCCTTCGGGGGCGAAACCTGGAAGATCGTTGAGGCGGTGGAAACCATCGATCGTCATGGAGAACGGCGCACACGGAAGCCTAAGGATTTCCAAATCGATTACCGCAAGGTCGAGGGTCCCCGGGGGGAATGGTTTGTGGCCGCGCATTTCCGACTCGCGCGCGGGGATACCGTGAACGGTAAAACACTGATCAAGACCTTGCTCGCCAAGCGCGGCGCCACCCAGCCGACGCAACTGCCGAATGCCGGATCGGTTTTTAAAAATCCCCCCGGAGATCACGCGGCGCGTTTGATCGAAGCCAGCGGCCTGAAAGGAACTTGTGAGGGCAAGGCCTGTGTCTCCAATTTGCATGCGAATTTCATCGTCAACCAGGGCGGTGCGTCCGCGGCTGATATTGAACGATTGATATCGAGGATCCAGGCCACGGTGGAAAACCTCCATGGTGTATCGCTGGTGCCCGAAGTGCGGGTAATTGGTGACCTGACATGAAGTACAGGGATTTCGGAAAGGTAGCAGTACTGATGGGCGGTCCTTCCGCGGAGCGTGAGGTTTCGCTCAAGAGTGGCAATGCGGTGCTCGCCGCCCTGAAGCACCAGGGTGTGGACGCACACGGCGTGGATGCTGACAAGTCCACTTTTCGATGGCTGGAGGACGGAAAGTTCGAGCGAGCGTTCATCATGTTGCACGGACGCTGGGGGGAAGACGGCGTGATTCAGGGCGCACTGGAGGTTCTGGATATACCTTATACAGGCAGCGGTGTGCTCGGTTCGGCGCTCGGCATGGACAAACTGAAAAGCAAAGATCTCTGGTCGGCCGTCGGCATCCCCACACCGGCGTACGCCGTTCTCGAATCCGGTACCGATTTAGACAAAGTCGCAGACAAGCTTGGTCTTCCGTTGTTTGTGAAACCGGTGCGCGAAGGATCGAGTCTTGGTGTGAGTAAGGTCAAGACGGTGAATGAACTGAAGTCGGCCTGGCGAAGCGCAGCCAAATACGACGACCAGGTGATTGCCGAGCGCTTTATCAATGGCGCGGAAATCACCTGCGGAATTCTCGGCGATCAGGCGCTGCCCCTGATCAAGATCGAAACCGATCGAGAATTCTATGACTACGAAGCGAAATACCTTCTCGACACAACACGTTATCTCTGTCCCTGCGGCCTGCCCGCGGATCAGGAACGCTCAATCCAAGTGCTCGCGCAACGGGCGTTTGCCGTACTCGGTTGCGGCGGCTGGGGCCGGGTGGATTTCATGTGTGACAAACAGGGACAGGCCTACGTCCTTGAGGTGAACACCGTCCCGGGCATGACGGATCACAGTCTCGTGCCCAAGGCCGCGAAGCAGGCGGGGATGGATTTCGACGAACTGGTATTGCGGATTCTGGAGACGGCAGATGTTGCTCGCTAAGGCTAACGAAGGGATGGGCCTGCTCAAGGCCGCCGTGCTCCTGTTCTCACTGCTGTCGGTTCTGCTGATGTTGGCCTTTGGCGCCGACTGGTTGCTGCGTACCGATCATTTCCCGGTACGGAATGTGCGTTTTGAGGGGGAATTTAAGCATGTCACGCAAAAGGAGCTGGAAGCCGCCGTGGGCGATGTCGTACGTGGGAATTTTTTCTTGCTCAATCTCGAGGCAGTCAAGACTCGCGTGGAATCGCTTCCCTGGGTTTATCGGGCCTCGGTCCGCCGGCAATGGCCACAGGACGTGCATGTCCGTTTCACGGAACAACAGCTGGCGGCGCGCTGGAGTGACGGGGCCTTTCTCAACCAGGCCGGTGACGTTGTGCGCGTGACACTAAACGAACCAACAGCCGTGCTTTCTCGATTGCAGGGTCCCGAAGGCACCGGGTGGCTGGTATTGGAGCATTTCAAGCGTCTCGGCCAGATCCTGGCCGTGGTGGACTTGAAGCTGGAAAACATCACATTAACACCACGCCGTGTCTGGCAGCTCGAGCTCGCGGGGGAGATGGTCATCGTGCTGGATCGGGATAATCCCGAATCTAAACTTGAGCGTTTTGCCCGTGTTTATGCGCAAAC
>JAOTWF010000117.1 GCA_029863005.1 Gammaproteobacteria bacterium
GCCTTGGAGGTGATTGGAAGCGCGTTCCAGATGGCTTCCGCCGTGGGCGTGTCGAGCAGCTCGGCCTCGAGCACCACGGAACCGATGGTCATCTTGATTTGGCGTGCGGACATTATTGTTAACCCTCCTGTGGCATGGACTGTTGCTCCGAGTGATCATGGACGGCGTGCCCACCCGGTGCCACCAGTGTATACACGCCGAACAACAGGATCAAAACACCCGCGCCGCGGCGCACCCACGGCGGCAAAACAATTTGGCGGAATATGCCGGTCGCGGTGCCGATGGCGAGCAGCATGGGCAAGGTCCCGAGACCGAAGAAAAACATCAGCAGCGCGCCCTGCACGGCGCTGCCTGTCGTCATCGACCAGGCCAGCGCCGAATACACCAGCCCGCACGGCAGCCAGCCCCATACGAGCCCGGCGGCCAGCGCCTTCAGCGGATGATCCACGGGCAGGAAATGCCGGCCTAGCGGTTCGAGGTACCGCCAGAGTTTTCCGCCGAGGCGTTCAAGCACCGAGAGACCCAGCCACCAGTTGGCGAGATACAATCCGAGCGCGATCATGAATCCGCCGGTGATGATTTTTGCGGCGAGGCGCGCCTGCGCCGGAGGGGTGATTTGAAATATCTGCATGCTCAGGAATCCGACCAGGGACCCGGCTAAGGCATAACTCATAATGCGTCCGAGATTGTAGGCGGCGAGATACGGGAACAGTCGCGCCGGCGAGGAACGAATGTCTGCCCGCACACCAACGGTGAGTGCACCTACGATGCCGCCGCACATGCCAAGGCAATGCGTTGAGCCCAGCAGACCGACGAGGAAGGCCGAGACGAGGGTAAGCTCCGTGGGCATGACGTGCCGCCGTTACGGCAACGACGGGCGCAAATCAATGCTGCGGTTGCCGGGCACAAATAGTGAGCCCACCAAACGCCAATCTTGCGCGGCGAGTTGTACGTTCCAGTGTCCCTGAGCCAGTTCCAGAGATGGTGCTTGATACAGGCCGTCGGACAGGCGCGGAAGAATCAGCGTCCGGTCGATACCAGAACGCGTCGCATGCAGAAATTTAAGCTCGACGTTGTCCGGGATAGTATCCGGCGCGCGGGCGCTGAGCCGGATCAGCAATTGATGTTTGGCATCGTCAAACTCGACGCGGCCTTGCAGGCCACGGGCCGCCGCGGCCTGATCGCGCGCCAGCACCAGATTGATCTCCTTGCCGCGGCGGTAATAGTCATCCTCCACCATGCCGTCGTCGGAGGTGATGGCCAGGCCCAGGGTGACGAAGCCCGCGATCACGGCGGTAAGCGGGAACAGGATCAGCAGCCACACGAAGGGCTCGCGGTACCACGGTTTCGGGGGCGTGTCGCGCCTCACGGTAACGGACCCAGGAAACGCGCGGTCTGTTCGGCCGAAAGATCATCTACGTCACTCGCCTTGAGACGGAAATATACCGGCATGCTGCGTTGCGTGAGTGCCGCGCGCTCCACCTGCAGACTGACCGGGACTTCCACCACCTCGCCCGCCGCCACGGCAATGTCGGGACGGTCCGCACGCAACCGCAGACCCTCGATGCCGTGCGCGCTGAGGGTGTAGCGATGGGCCGTATTGTCCATGTTCAAGACCTTAAGGGTATAGGTGTTCTCAATCAGCCCCTCGACCGTTTCGCGGTACAGCGCATTGCGATCGCGAATCACGTCAACTTGAAGCGGCACGCGCAGCAGGACAGCAATAATAAGCGCCGCGCTGATGACCGCGAGCAGGCCCGAGTAGATTAACACGCGCGGGCGCCATACCTTCCAGGACTTGTTTTCCAACGCGTTCTCGCTGGTGTACCGAATCAGCCCTTTCGGATAGCCCATCCTGTCCATTACCGAATCGCATACGTCTACGCACGCCGCGCAGGCGATGCAACCGATCTGCAGGCCATCGCGAATGTCGATGCCGGTGGGGCAGACCTGCACGCACAGGGTGCAGTCGATGCAATCGCCGAGGCCCCGAAGCTTCGTGTCCGCGGAACGCGCGCGCGACCCGCGCGGCTCCCCGCGCGCCGGGTCGTAGGAGATGATCAGGGTGTTGCGGTCGAACATTGCCCCCTGGAAGCGCGCGTACGGGCACATGTACAGGCACACCTGCTCGCGCAGCCAGCCGGCGTTGCCGTAAGTGGCAAAGCCGTAGAACAGGATCCAGAAGGTTTCCCACGGGCCGAGCATGAGCTGCGTGAGCGACACCGACAGCTCGCGGATGGGCGTGACATAGCCGACGAAGGTGAACCCGGTCCACAGGGAAAACAGGATCCAGACGAAGTGCTTGACGCTTTTTTTCACCAGCCTGGTGCGGTGGTTCCACGGGAGATTCACGAGCTTCATCTGTTGCGGGCGGCCGCCCTCGATCTTGCGCTCGATCCACAGGAACACCTCGGTCCAAACCGTCTGCGGGCAGGTGAAGCCACACCACACCCGCCCGGCAATGGCGGTGAACAGGAACAGCGACAGCGCCGAGATGACGAGGATGGCGGTGAGGTAGAACAGGTCCTGCGGCCAGAAGGTCCAGGCGAACAGGTGGAATTTGCGGTTCGGCAGGTCGATCAGGAACGCCTGCCGGCCCTCGCCCCAGTTGAACCACGGGAGAAAATAATAGAGGCCGAGGGTGAGCGCGACCATGGCCACGCGCAGCGTCGCAAAGGTGCCATGGACTTCGCGCGGGTAAACGTGCTCGCGCTTGGCATACAGGCCCTCGGTAAAGGCATCCGCCTCGGCGATGGGAATGATGCGTTTGGCGATGGTGCCCGACTTGCGTGATCCGGCGGCGCCCGGTTTTTTGCGCGCGCGGGCACGGGCGACCTCGGCCTGCGATTCGGCCAATGGGACGATGCGTTGCTGTTTTTTTTCTGCGCCGCTTTTTTCTGTCTCCTCCCGCTCCGGTGAATCGGCTGGGGGTTTCACGTTCAGGGGTTCTCCGCGGGACTCCCGGGGGCGGGATGCGACAGGCTGTAGACGTAGGCGGCGAGCAGGTGCGCCTTGGCCTCGCCGAGGAATTCGGCGTGCGCCGGCATGCGCCCGGCGCGGCCCTTGTCAATGCTCTCCATGATGGCCTGCTTCGATCCGCCATGGAGCCAGATGTTGTCGGTCAGGTTGGGCGCGCCCAGGGCCTGATTGCCCTTGCCGTCGGCCCCGTGGCAGGCGACGCACAATTCCCGGTACCGGGCCTTGCCGCTCTCGGCCACGGTTTCATTCACGCTGCGGCCGCTCAGCTGCAGCACGTATTCCGCCACGTTCGCCGT
>JAOTWF010000011.1 GCA_029863005.1 Gammaproteobacteria bacterium
TTGCTCGCATTTAACACTTTGTGCCCGGGTGGCAGGCTCAATAAAGCGATCGCCACTTTTTGCGCGAGTGCATCGGATGTATGGCGTACTTTGGCGAATGGCCACTCGGGGTAGAGCCGGGTACTGAGCGCGAACGGAAAACCCGCTACTTGCTGCGGGTTGAGGATGCGGACCTGCTCTAGCTGAATCTTGCCGGCGGCGGCCATGCGCTCCAGCGTGTCGGTTCGAACCACTCCCGCGTCTACCTCCCCATTGAGTACAGCGTGCACAATCGGGTCTTGAGGCAGACCGACAAACTTGATTTCGGTGAAATCCTTGAAAGGATCTATGCCGCGATCCTTGAACTCGCGCCAGGCCATGAGGAAACCGCCGAAGGCACTCTTGCCGACTGCCATGAATGTCCGCCCTCGAATGTCTTTCAGATTTTTTACATGCGGATGGTCGATTCGCGTGAAGATCACCGAGCCAAACACGGTATACGGCTGTCCCTGACGAAGATTACGCAACGTCAGCATGCGCGTGACACCATAACGCGCTTCCAGCTCGACATACGATCCGGGATTGGTCAGCACGAAATCCACTTCGCCGCCCGCTACCGCGGGACCGATGGAACGGTTGTCGAGCGACATGATGCTGAAGCGATAACCTGGAATCTGCTGCGTCAGGTAGTCAGCGGTTGGTGACCATAAATTCAGACTATCTTCACGGTGCGCGAGCAACCCAATACGCACCGCCTGGTCAGCAGCCCAACCGGCGGTAGGTGTCAACATAGCGATCAGAACCAGCAGCATGCATGCTTTTGGCTGGAAACCGGCCCGAGGGGGAATTCGTCCGTCATTTCCTGCGCTGATAGCCACGAGATACATACTCCGAGTTGTAGTTGATGTATTTAAAGTACTGCAGTTATTACGACACAAAACTAAGGCTGCATAATTCGTACCAAGCTCAATAATAGCCCATTGCACCGGATAATGGCGTTCCTGCTGCCAGCGTCGCCGCCGTGGCGTTTACTTGTGAGCTAGCGGCGCGGCGGACAGGATTTCCGTCAAATAAGTGACGAAACGATCGCGATACTCGCTTTTCTGAAACGCTTGAATGTGGCCACCATCCGGAACAATCCATAACTGCTTTGGTTCGCGCGCAAGCTCGAACAGGCTTAGCCCGTGATGCAGCGGCACAATGGGATCCTGATCTCCGTGGATAATGAGCAACGGGATGGGGCTGATGTCCGCCATGGCCCGAGACGGGTTGTATTCTCTCGATATGGTCCATGACAACGGCCATTGCAACGGCCAGGTCAGCCAGAAATCGGACAGTTTTTCGCGCGTGATCTGACGATAATCAAAAAAAGCACTTTCCACCACCACCGCGCGGATGTGCCCACGATAGGCCGTGTGCGCCACACGATACAAGGCGATGGCACCGCCGAGGCTCTGACCGAAAACCACAATGCGATTGGCATCCAGTCCCGGGCGACCAACCAGCATCCGCAAAGCGCTCTCTACGTCATCCTGCACACCGGTCAATGTGGGCTCGCCCGCGGATAAGCCGTATCCACGGTAATCCAGCAGGAACACGTTGAAGCCTCTGGGCGGCAACCAGCGCACTGACATGATGTGGGTGCTGATGTTTTCGGCATTGCCATGCAAAAACAAAATAGTCGCCAGCGCCCTGCCCTGCGCGGGCAGAAACCAGCCGTGCAGGTGGGTACCATCGTTTGCGTTGAAATACACGTCTTCATACGCCAACCCGAGTTGCCCGGGAGTCTGCACGTGTTCGCGGTAGGGAAAGAAAAAGGCATTGCTGCAACCAAGAAGGCTGAGCAAGAGCAAGCCAATGACCAATAAACGCTGCATTAGAAATAGAAATGCAGGGAGAGATTTCCGCTGTTCCAGTAATCGTGGAATTCCTGTTTCCGGGACAGGCCCAGCCGCAGCGCGCTTTGCCGGCTCAGCGCATAGCGCTGCTCCAGCACCAGATCGCGCGACCAATGATCGTCGCCAAGGCCATAACGCAACGAGCGGGCCGACAGATGGACTCCCCAACGATCCGTCACATTGGCCAGCAAGCCGATGGCGGGGCCGGCGCCCAAGGCATAATCCCGGTCAAAACGGGAACCAACGTCCAGCGCTGCTTCGATAAAACCGTAGTAAACGACACCGCCATCAAACTTTTCTGGCGTACTGTAAGCAAGCCCGGGGCCACCATTGAGCCGGAAAACCAACGGCTCTTCATTGCCGGGAAAACGCTTGCGTGTCCAGCCGATATTGACTTTCCATGAAACCGGGTGGAAAAAATCATTGCGTGGCGACAGCGAAACGATGTCCAAGGGTTTAAATTCCTCCAAACGCAGGCCGTCATCGCCGCGGTAGTGACGCCAGCGCATGTCAAAAAACTGGATCTGCGCGCCACGCGTGTAACCGGCGTCATGATCGAGCAGGTCGTGATAGGTCGGACGCACATGAATCTCCTCGAAATGGCGGCCGTCACGACTACCCGCCCCGATGCCGATGCGCGACGTCTTGTGGCCCTCGTCCGGTCGAACCGACGGTACCGCCACCTCCGGTTTCTGTGGTGGAACCTCCAGCCGGCTGCGTGCCAGCAGCAAGTTGCGCATATGCGAGAAAGCGTTAGCCGCCTTGCCGCCGCCAGTGGTCGCTTCATAAGCCGTGTACTCATAGCCGAGTTCCAGCACCCTAGCCTGGTCCAACGCTGGCAGTTCGCGTATGCGATCGTTGTTTGCATCGATTCGCTGCTGGCCCAGATCCCTGGCGAGTCTGCCCTGATCCGCCGACATTTGCTTCAGCCGTTGACGCATGATGGTTACACTGGCAGGACGATACACCACGCGTTTGAGCAGACCCGCCTGGTCGGTCACGGCACGCACGGTATCAGATGGAATCGCCCACCACCGGAAACGGTCCGTCAACTGCAATCCGGGACGGGCCACTTCTAGTAACGACAACAGATGGTAGGCGCAGTTTTCGTCAAAAAAATAATAATCAAAATGGGTTGGACCCAACTCCCACACATGCATCAACAGCCGGTCAATTTCTTTAGGGGTGAGCGTCAGCTGATATTCCCAAACGTCGCGGTTCTCGATATCACTGTATTCCCTGACTTTGAGATAATAAGGCGTAATAGCGAATACTCCGGGATAACCCCCGAACAATCCCCGGACCGCGAATATCAGGCCGCTGGTTTCATCCGTGCCGGCGGCATAGCTGATGGAATAGGCCAACAAGCGTGTTTTTTCATCCTGATCCCTGGCATCAATGCGCAGCAATGTATGGCCATACATCGAGGCCGGATTGTTCAGGTAGGCAGCGGGAAAGACCAGCGTAACTTCGTGCGGATCGAGACTGGCGTGCCACTGATAAAAACGCTTGCAAGGCTGCGATGGCAGGCGCGCCGGGTCGAATTGCAGTTCCTGTTTCAACCACTGGTAGCGCGCGATAAACCGGCACTGGGGGTTTTGTGTCTTGTCGGTTTCCTCTGACGTGGAGAAAAAGGCGGCGAGTGTCGCTTCCAGTTCGGCCGCCGCATCGGTCTTGCCATGAGGCGCATTGAAAAATTCAGAGTCATCGGCAAGACTGCGTTTTCCCGGCCAGTAGGGGTAGGGTTTGTAATGCAGCAGGTTGAGCCACTCGGCGCGCTGTGACAGATTTGCCTGTCGGGCCCGTTGTATCAGCTCTTCGAGATAGGCATTGTCGGACGCGAAAACCGCGAACGGCGACCACAAAAAGATAAACAGTAGAATCCAGCGCCCTGGCATGAGGTACCCGCAATCACGGGAAAGATAAAAACGGCACCCAGCTTACAACAGCTGGGTGCCGCGGTGAAACGACAGCTTGGCAATTAGATCGACAGAGAATACTGAGCGAGCTCACTGTCCGACGCCAATACCTGCTTCAGAGAGGCAAGCACCTGATCAGTGGTTGAATTGTCGGATGAGAATATACGCCCAAAATTATCCTTGGTGACCTGGAAGAATGCGGCCTTGTGCTGATCGTGAACACCTATCAGTTTGGCCAGGGACTCCAGTGACTCACCGCTGCCGGTGGACATATCATGCGCCAGTTTTTCCTTGTTGCCGTCGATAAACATCGCGGTTTTCCAGGTGGACTTTACCACGCCATCCTGGGTACAGCCTGAGGTGCCAGACGAAATGCCGAAAGTCTGGTTGCCGGACGTTCCGTTTGTGGTCGCCCCGAGTACCTGGGGAGCAATTCCGCGTTGGCCATCAAATGCCTTGCTGCCCCAACCGCAAGTTCCGATATTATTTTCCCCGGCCGCCATGGCACCGGTTGAGAACAATCCCACTAAAGCGACCGCAACGAGCTTCCTGTTCAGCATTAAGTTATCTCCTGATATTTAAGGGATGATGCAACCTAAATTACTCTAACAACCTTTTCATTTATATGCATAGTTATATAAAGAGTCAAGGCAAATGCGGGAATTTCGGCATCCACCACATGTTCTGTTATTGGTTCAGTCATCAGACACGCGTGGAATACGGATTAATCCGCCAAGCCAGTAAGATCAACCGACAAGTGGAGAATATGAATAATTGCAAAATAATAATTTCGCTAGTATTGCTTCTTTCCGGATGCAGTAATTTTTATCTCGACACCAGCGATCTCTTGAGGACGCAGAATACCGAGAATCTCAAAAAATTGACTGTCGGTCTTCGCCTGGAAGTAGCCAAAGAATTAATGGGGACCGAACCTTCCAAAAGCTTATTCATGTGGATCGATAATCCATACCGTATCGAAACCCTGAAGGGCAAGGACGGGAAAAACTATGAGGTCCTGTACTACTACACCGAACTGAAACAGCGCGACGACAAGATCACCGACGATGAATTGACCCCGCTCGTCTTCCAGGATGGAAAACTGATTGGCTGGGGCTACGCCTACCTTGACCAGAAAGTTCCACCCAGGCCGGTATATACCCGCTAAGCATCAGATGTATCAATGCAGGGTGGAATGGGTTGCGAAGATCACGAGGATGCCGAGCCCAATCAACACCATCTGCTGCGCCGTGGCGCTGAACTCGGGGCGCTTGTGCAAACCGGGTATCAAATCAGCCACGGCAATGTATATGAAGCTGGACGCGGCTATGGCGAGGACATACGGCACGAGGATGTTGGCCAGGGACAGGGAAAAGAAGGCAATGACACCGCCGATGATAGTGGTTAATCCGGTCAGCGCGTTGTATAGCAGCGCCCGCCCCCGGCGGTATCCGCTCTGGAGCAGAATCGCAAAGTCGCCGAGCTCTTGGGGTATTTCGTGAGCAATGACAGCGATGCTCGTGATGACACCGAGGTGAATGTCGGTCAGGAAGGCGGCCGCAATCAGTACGCCATCCACCATGTTGTGGATCCCGTCACCAATGAGTATCAGCTTGCCTGCCGCCGCATCGCGTGCACGCTCCACGTCCGGGATATGCGTCTCGGTCACTCCCTGGGCTTTGTCTTCCGGGATATGCGTGCTTCCATGGACGTCACAATCATGGGTATGACAGTGGCGCCAGATCACCATTTTTTCGAGAAAGAAAAAAGCAAGTATCCCGCACAAAACCGTGAGCGTGACGCGATGCGCGTCCACCCCTGGTGTCTCGAAGGCGTGCGGCAGGATCGCCAGGAACGAGGCGCCGAGCAGCGTGCCGATGGCGAAACTTACCATCGGAGACAGCATTCGGGTGCGAATCGATTCCGGCAACAGCAGAAATGTGGCCGCCGCCAGAACGCTGAGCACGCCACCGAGCGCGGAAAATACAATAATCCAGAGAATCAGTGAATCCATATTGGGAAATCGCCCGACGAGAAAACGGGCATCATCTTAGCCTACCGCGCGTTTTTATCCAGCCAGATGAGCGAGGCCATGCGACCGCAGGTGCCGTCGCGCCGGTGAGAATAAAAATGGTCACGTTCGCGCAAGGTACAACGCAGGCCGCCGTAGATCTCGTGCACCCCCTGCGCGCGCAATTTCCGACGTGCAATGTCGTACAGATCGGCAAGCCAGCGTCCGGGACGATGGGGGATGGCCGTGAAACATTGCGAAAAATCGCGATCCTGGCCGACGAAAGTTTTTCTCACTTCGTCACCTACTTCATAGGCTGATGGTCCAATCGCGGGACCAAGCCAGACCAGGAGATTTGCCGTCGGAAGTTTGAGCCGGCGCAACCCCTCTTCGATGATCCCGCTAGCCAGACCGCGCCATCCCGCATGCAGAATTCCAATGCGCGTGCTGCGCCGGTCGCACAGGAACACGGGCAGACAGTCCGCGGTCAACACCGCACAGACCACACCACCCGTGCCGGTAACACAACCATCCGCTTCCTCGCTGGGTCCGGCATCGAAGGCATCGATGACCCGGTTGCCGTGCACCTGCGTGAGCCACAACGGTTCAGCAGGTAGCTGGAGAACATCCTTCAATAACACCCGATTGTGTTTGACGCTCCCAGGTTCGTCGCCCACGAGATTGCTGAGATTAAAAGTTGCATACGGCCCGACGCTGAATCCACCGTGGCGCGTGGTCGTCAGCGCCTTCACCTGCGCCGGTGCCGGCCAATCAGGGATAATGAACTCGAGAGTGTTGATCGTCGCCGCCATGGAATATGAATGTCCTAGTCGTGGCAGATATTACAAGGGATGCGCGGGTGTCGCTACCGTTGATAGACTTTTTGCCTAATTGTGAAGCTTGGTATCCTGCGCCAGCGCTCCCATCAAATGACTCATATCCTCTGGAACGGAAGTGGCCCATTGCAAGCGCTTGCCCGTTTCAGGATGAACCAATGACAGCTTGAGAGCATGGAGGGCTTGGCGCTTGAAACCGCGCAACGCGTTTTTCAGACTCTCACTGGCCTTCGCGGGAATTCGTAAACGTCCGCCATACACCGGGTCGCCGACAACAGGAAAATGCAGATGTGCCATGTGCACGCGAATCTGGTGCGTGCGTCCTGATTCGAGCTTCACCTGCACCAGCGTATGAGCGCGGTATTTTCTCATCACGCGGTAGTGGCTGACGGCGGGCTTGCCCTGATGGCTTACGGCCATGCGCGTGCGTTGGGTGCGGTGACGCCCAATGGGGGCTTCAATGGTGCCACCGGCGACCATGACACCGTAGACGATGGTAAGGTATTCGCGCTCAACTTTATGTTCCCGTAGTTGTTCAATCAGATTCTGACGGGCACGTTCGGTCTTCGCCACCACCAGCAAGCCCGAGGTGTCTTTATCGAGCCGATGCACGATCCCGGCGCGCGGAAGTTGCTTGAGTATTGGCGCGTGCGCGATCAAGGCATTCAGCAAGGTTCCTTCCGGATTACCCGCTCCCGGGTGCACCACCAATCCGGGTGGCTTGTTGATAACAAGCAGCTCGTTGTCCTCGTGCACAACCTCCAGTGGAAGCGACTGCGCTTTCCAGCCTGAATCCACTGGCGGTGGAACCATCAGTTCCACCGCGTCACCCTCTCGCACCTTGTCACGTTTCCTTGGTACTCGGCCGTTGAGGGTAACGCGCCCGTCTTCGATCCATTGTTGCAACCGCGAACGTGTGATATCCGTGAATAGCATCGACAACGCCTGATCGAGCCGTTGTCCGGCCAGCCCGGGCGGGATGCTTGCCGACAATCTGGATTCCTGTTTCAGGTTTTTCACGGGTCTTTTCGATGAAGTGAAATCGGGTTAAGCTGCCGCGACTTTATACGTTGTTTCGGGGTAAATCGAATGTATCGCCTCATCGGGCCACTGATCGCCCTCATATTCATGCTGATTGCCGGATGTTCCGGTATCACGGAGGATCCGACCAAGAACTGGTCGCCGGAAAAATTCTATACGGAGGCCAAGAAGAAAATCGAGGATGGCGACTACGAGACTGGGATTAAATACTTTGAAACACTCGAGGCACGCTATCCCTACGGCCGCTACGCCGAACAGACACAACTGGAAATCGCCTACGCTTATTACAAATACGAGGAACCGGCGCTGGCGATTGCGGCGGCTGAGCGGTTCATCCGCTTGCATCCAACGCACCCCAACGTGGATTACGCTTACTACATCAAGGGATTGGTGAATTTTCGTGGAGAGAAAAACCTAGTGAACTGGCTCCTGGGTTCCAAGGACGACCTTGCCGACCGCGATCCCAAAGGCGCGCTCGAATCCTACAATGCCTTCAATGAAATCGTGACTCGTTTCCCCAACAGCCGCTATGCCGCCGATGCACGACAGCGCATGGCCTATTTGTTTGAGGCCCAGGCAAAATATGAATCGCTGGTGGCGCGCTTCTATTATGAACGCTCAGCCTACGTGGCGGCTGTCAATCGCGCCAAATACGCTTTGGAGAAATATCCACGCACGCCCTCCACAGAAGACGCGCTCGGGATTATGGCGTTGTCCTACAAAGCCATGGGAGTTGATGACCTCGCCACCGATACCTTGAAGGTGCTCCGCCGGAATTTTCCAGATAGCCGGTATATCGGCAAGATCGCCGCGCAAACAACCCACCGCTGACCGTCGCGGTTAAATCGCCTCGGGTCCCTGCTCGCCGGTGCGAATGCGGATCACCTGTTCGATGGGCGTGATAAAAATCTTGCCGTCACCGATCTTGCCCGTGCGCGACGCACCGGTGATGGCCTCGATACACCGGTCCAGTATTTTATCGTCCACCACCAATTCGATTTTTACCTTGGGCAGGAAATCCACCACGTATTCCGCACCACGATAAAGTTCCGTGTGCCCCTTCTGCCGGCCGAAACCCTTAACCTCGGTTACGGTCAGGCCACTGACGCCGGCCTCGGACAGGGCCTGGCGCACGTCGTCGAGCTTGAAGGGCTTGATGATGGCTTCGATTTTTTTCATTGTCGCAAACCTCAATTCAGGTTGATGTTCTTTCCTGCCTATTAAATACCACCGGCCGAATCGTTACCACCCGGCTTGTTTCCGTTTAAACGCCCATAGCCTGACGTGATAGGATAGCGCCGATCGCGTCCGAAGGCCCGTGGAGTGATACGCACACCGGGTGCCGCCTGGCGGCGCTTGTATTCATTGCGATCCACCATGTCCAGCACCCGTCGTACGACGGTTTCATCGAATCCGGCCGCAATGATATCCTCGGCCGACTGATCCAGCTCGACGTAGCGTTCGAGGATCGGATCCAGCACCGAATACGGCGGCAGGGAATCGGTATCCTTCTGGTCCGGCGCCAGTTCCGCCGACGGCGGACGTTCGAGCACGCGTCGCGGGATAACAGGCTTAATCTTGTTGCGGTATTCCGCCAGCCGGTACACCAATGTCTTGGGAACGTCCTTGATGGCAGCAAACCCGCCAGCCATGTCGCCGTAAAGCGTGGCGTAGCCGACCGACATCTCGCTCTTGTTGCCAGTGGTCAGCACCATCTTGCCGGTCTTGTTAGAAATGGCCATCAGCAGCATGCCGCGGATGCGCGCCTGAATGTTTTCCTCGGTGGTGTCGGGCGCCAATCCCCGGAACTCCTCCTTGAGCGCATTGCGAAACGCCTCGAAAATCTTTTCGATCGGAATGAGGCTGTATTTCACACCGAGGGCGAGCGCCTGCAGGCGCGCGTCCTCGAGACTCATCGGAGAGGTGAAGGGAGACGCCATCATGACGGCCTCGACCCGTTCCGCGCCAATGGCATCCACGGCAATGCAAAGCGTGAGCGCCGAATCCACCCCGCCAGACAGGCCAATGACGGCGCCGGCGAACTGGTTCTTGATGATGTAGTCACGCACACCCACTACGAGCGCCTCGTAAACGCTCTCCTCGTCGGAAAGCTCCGGCATGATCTGCGCCGTGACAGGTTCGACCTGGTCTTCAGTTTCGATTTCGACGAAATACAGACCTTCCGCAAAAGCCGGGGCCCGTTGGGTCATTTCGCCCCGGCCATTGACGACAAACGAATCCCCGTCGAACACCAGCTCATCCTGCCCGCCGACCAAGTTCAGGTAAATGATCGGCACGCCATTCGCGCGCGCCCGGCGCGCAACCATATCGACACGCTCCCGTCCCTTTCTCCGGTGAAACGGGGAAGCATTGATGTTCAGCACCATCCGGGCACCCGCGCTCACCGCCTGTTCCACTGGACCGCGTTCCCATATGTCCTCACAGATCGTGACCCCCACCGGCGTGCCTTTGATGTCGAGCACGCAGGGATAGGTGCCGTCGGCGAAATAGCGCTTTTCATCGAATACGCCGTAATTGGGAAGAATATGCTTGAAATAGGTCGCCGCCACCCGGCCGCCACGCAACAGGGAAGCGGCGTTGAACAGTTTTCCGTATTGCCGCTTGGGATAGCCCACGAGCACATCGATGCCCAAAATGCCTTTCAGCATCTGACCCAGCGCCAGTTCCACATGCACGCTGAGGTCGGGGCGCAACAACAGATCCTCGGGCGGGTAACCCGTGAGCGCGAGCTCGGGGAACAGGACGAGATCAGCCTTGAGCTCGTCGCGCGCGCGTTGCGCGTAGGAAATGATCTTCGCCGTATTGCCGGCCACATCGCCTACCAGCAGATTAAGCTGGGCAAGCGCGATGCGAAGACGTGACCTCATGTCAGGCCAGCACAGCGCGCATGCGCGCGCCAATATCTGCCGGAGAGCGCACTGTGTTCACGCCGGCCGCCTCGAGGGCGCGGAATTTTTCCTCGGCCGTTCCCTTGCCGCCGGCGATGACGGCACCCGCATGGCCCATGCGCTTGCCCTTGGGCGCGGTGACTCCTGCGATATAGGCCACCACCGGCTTGGTCACGTTATCTTTTATAAAGGCCGCCGCATCCTCCTCCGCCTGCCCGCCAATCTCGCCCACCATGACAATGCCGCGCGTGCTCGGGTCGGTCTGGAACATTTTCAGGCAATCGACGAAATTCAGCCCCTGAATCGGGTCACCGCCGATGCCGAGGCAGGTGCTCTGGCCTAGCCCCTCCAGCGTGGTTTGATATACCGCTTCATATGTCAGGGTACCGGAACGGGAAATAATGCCGACGTTGCCCGGCTTATGAATGACTCCCGGCATGATACCGATCTTGCATTCGCCCGGGGTGATGATGCCGGGACAGTTGGGCCCAATGAGCGACACGCCGGAATAACGGGCCAGTGCCGCCTTGACCTTGCGCATGTCGCGCACCGGGATACCCTCGGTGATGCACACGATCACCTGGATGCCCGCGGAGGCGGCCTCCAGGATGGAATCAGCGGCATATGGCGCCGGCACGTAAATCATGGTCGCTGTCGCACCAGTTGTTTGCACCGCCTCGCGTACGGTGTTAAACACTGGAAGATTCAAATGCTTTTGCCCACCCTTGCCCGGCGTCACGCCGCCGACCATCCGAGTGCCGTAGGCAATAGCCTGTTCCGAGTGGAACGTGCCCTGCTTGCCGGTGAAGCCCTGGCAAATCACCCTCGTATTTTTATTAACCAGTATGCTCATTTGATGGCCCCGACAACCTGCTGGGCGGCACTGGTCAGGCTGTCGGCTGCAATGATCTTCAATCCGCTGTTCTTGAGGAGCGAGCGGCCCTTGTCTACATTGGTGCCTTCCAGCCGAACAACCACTGGAATCTCGATACCCACTTCCTTCACCGCCTTGATGATCCCCTCGGCGATGAGATCGCAGCGCACAATGCCACCGAAGATATTGACCAGGATGGCCTGGACATTTGTATCGGACAAAATCAGCTTGAAAGCCTCGGCCACTTTGTCGGCCGTGGTGCCGCCGCCGACATCAAGAAAATTGGCAGGCTTTCCGCCGTGCAGTTTGATCAGGTCCATGGTCGCCATGGCCAACCCGGCGCCGTTGACCATGCAGCCGATATTGCCCTCGAGCGCGATGTAATTCAGCCCGTGTTCGCGCGCCGTCTGCTCCTTGGGATCGTCTTGCGCGGGGTCGCGCCATTCCTCCAGCGCTTTCTGTCGGTAAAGCGCGCTGTCATCCACCTGGATCTTGGCATCGAGCGCGATCAGTTCTCCGCCGCCAACTACCGCGAGCGGGTTAATCTCTACCAAGTTGAGATCGCGCGCGCAATAGAGATGATAGATGCTCTGCATCATCCGCGTGAGCGCCGCGACCTGCGCATCGTTCAATTCAAGGGCGTATCCGATTTCACGGCACTGATACGCCTGCAGACCGGCCACGGGATCGACAACCGCCTTCAGGATTTTATCCGGATGCTGGGCTGCGATTTCCTCGATGTCCATGCCGCCGGCGCTGGAGGCGATAAACACGATACGCTCGAGTGCGCGGTCCAGCAGGCAGGCCAGATACAACTCGCGCTGCACGGCGCTTGGTGCCTCGATCAATAGTCGTTGCACCGGCTGACCGGCAGCGCCGGTCTGGTGTGTCACCAGTTTTTTTCCCAGCAGGTGTTCCACAGTGTTCTTCAGCGCTTCGCGCCCACTGATTTTTTTCACTCCGCCGGCCTTGCCACGACCGCCGCCGTGAATCTGCGCCTTTACCACCCAGCTGTCACCGCCGAGTTCATCCGCGGCCTTCAGCGCTTCGTCCATGGAAAAGGCCGGACGGCCGGGGGGGGCCGGCACGCCGTATTCAGCAAGCAGGATTTTGGCCTGGTATTCGTGAAGATTCATGTACTTGTCTTATTGTTCAGAAAACGGCTAATCGTGAGACGGGAAATGTATCACATCCCGCCCGGCGATCGCTCACTCGTAGCGCAGTGCATCGATCGGATGGAGGGCGGCGGCCTTGCGCGCGGGATAAATGCCAAACAGGATTCCGATCCCGGCAGAAAACATGAATGCCAACAGCACGGCGTCCGGCGAGACTGACGTCGTCCAACCGGCGAGCATCGACATCAAGGTTGTCATGATCCAGCCCAAGGCAATCCCGGCAAGGCCACCGACGAGACTCACCACCAGCGTTTCGGCCAGAAACTGCCAGAGAATATCCTGCCTGCGCGCGCCTACGGCTTTGCGCAGGCCAATCTCGCGCGTGCGTTCGGTCACCGAGACCAGCATGATGTTCATGATGCCGATTCCTCCCACCAGCAGGGAAATCCCGGCGATGGCGGCGAGCAGGAACGACATAGTGCGGCTGCTTTCCGCCATGGTGGCCTGGATGTCCGCAAGATTTCGCACCTCGAAAGCATCCTGGCGCTGCATCGGTGGCACCCGGTGGCGATCCAGCATGAGTTGCTTGGCTTCGACGATAATCGGCGGGAGGTGGTCGGCGCTGGCAGCTTCGATGTCGATGTAATCGACATAATTTTTTCCGAGCAGTCGATACATCGCTGTCTGCACCGGAATGACAACGATATCGTCCTGGTCGCGCCAAGCATTCGCGCCTTTTTCGGGAAGTATGCCGATGACCTGGAAATTGATCTTGTTGAGCTTGATGTACTCGCCCAGCGGATTCTGTTCGCCGAAAAGTTCGCGCACCACCGTCAACCCGATGAGCGCCACGCGCGTGCGTCGCTGGTTCTCTTTCTCCGTAAAAAAGCGTCCCAGCTGAGGCTGGGCGGCGCGCATGTTTTCGTACTCCGGACCCGTTCCCAGAATTTGGGTGTTCCAGTTACGGTTGCCGAAGGTCACGCGCGCGCGGCCCCGAACCGAGGGCGAGGCCTGTTTGACACCCGCCACACGTTCCTTGATAGCGGCGACATCATCAATGGTCAGCCGTGTCGTCTCGCCCGCCTCCTGCGCCACACCGCCGATGCGCACCGCCCCCTGGCGCAGCACCAGCAAATTCGATCCGAGGGATGCCAATTGCGTCTCGATGGCTTTCTGCGCGCCCTTGCCCAGCGCCAGCATCGCGACCACGGCGGCCACGCCGATCAGGATTCCCAACATGGACAATCCTGTACGCACTTTGTTGTTCGCCAGCGCGCGCAACCCCTGGTGGAGATGCTCGCCGATTTCCTGAATATGCCAACGGTGCGCTTCCCGGTTTTCAGGCTGCGATGGCGGTGCCGCGCGCGCCGCCTGACCTGTTTGTTCATCGGATTGAATGACGCCATCGCGCATGCGAATACGCCGGCGCGCCTCACGCGCGATTTCTTCTTCATGTGTGACAATTACAATTGTGATCCCCTGACGATTAAGCTCCTTTAAGACTCCCATGATTTCCTGTTGGCTGGCGGTGTCGAGGTTGCCGGTCGGTTCATCCGCGAGGATGATGCGGGGCTCGTTGACGAGGGCACGGGCGATGGCCACACGCTGCTGCTGTCCGCCGGAAAGCTCGTTCGACTTATGGTGGATACGATCAGCCAGCCCGACCTGCGCCAGCAGTTTTTTGGCACGTGTCATGTCAAGTTCATGGCGTGAGTACAGCAGCGGCATGGCCACGTTCTCGCCCGCACTGGCACGCGGCAACAAGTTGAACTGCTGGAAAACAAAACCAATGGCTTCGCGGCGCATCACCGCCAGCTCGTCCTCCTGGAGATGCGAAGTTTCCCGCCCCAATAGGTGGTAGGAACCTGTATCGGGCACATCGAGCAGGCCAATCATGTGCATCAAAGTGGATTTTCCCGATCCGGAGGGCCCGGTGATGGCAACGAATTCACCTGGCTTAATCGTAAGCGAAACACCACGCAAGGCCTGCACGCGGGTATTGCCCATGCGGTAGGTCTTGTTAACGTCCTGGAGTTCGATCATCTCCGAGGCAAACTCACTTCTTCTTTCGGCCGAACGGCATGAGCGGACTGGAGGAAGCGGCACCGTTACCGCCAGCGCGCAAACGCTGCACCAGAAGCTTTTCGCCCTCACTTATACCATCGAGAACTTCGGTGTGGCGGCCATCGCTCAACCCCGTCTTGACCCCCCTTTTCTCCGGTTCTCCTTTCGGTTTTGACGGTGGAAGCAGCACGTACGTTTTTCCCTCGCGGTTTTTCACCGCTTCGCTCGGGATCAGTAACACGTTCTGGCGCGACTCGAGCACAAAACTGACATTGGCTGTCATGCCACTGCGCATGAAGGTCGGCGTCTTTTCAGGCAGGACATCGACTTCATAGGTCGTGACGTTATTCACGGTCTTGGCATCATACGCAATCTGATCAACCACCCCGGTGAATGGCTGGTTCGGATAGGCATCGAGCTCGACCCGGGTGCGTTGGCGCAAGCGGATCCGCGCGATATCGGTTTCATCCACCTGCGCCTTGACCGTGAGCCGGTCGGACATAATTAATACAGCGTCATTGCTGGTAAAGGTCTGCCCCGGTTCGATGTTACGCAGAATTACCGTGCCGCTGATCGGAGCCAACACTGGCGTAGCGCGATAGAGCTCTTCCCATCGCTTGAGTTCTTCGGGTCCTCGGGCGCGGGCGGCATCAATCAATGCCGCGCGCTCGGTCGAGCTCATCCAGGCCAGAATTTGGCCCTTGGTGACCGTTTCACCTTCCTTGACCTGAACCTGTTCGGCGCGCCCGGCGATGGGCGGCTTGATTTCCAGACGGTTACGGGGCTGCACCACGCCAGTGCTGAGAATCGTCACCGCCAGATCACCCCGCGTCGCGCTGACTTCGCGATATAGCGGCTGGGCCTTGTCGCCAGCGAACCAATAATAATATGCACCGATTCCCAGTAGAACGGTCAAGCTCATAATGATGATCCAGCGATACTTCCGCGCGGTTCCCGATATATTCACGGTATCACCCCCACGCCCTGGGCTTGTTCCCAGGCCGCTTCGGCCGTCACGCGATCGCGCTGGCTTTGCAAGAATGTTTTTTGTCGTTGAATAAGATCGTTTTCGATACGGTCCCAGTCTTCGAACGACATGAGACCGTTGTTGTAGCGAGAGCGGGCTATTTCCGCACGCGTGATGGCAGCTTCCAGAAAGGCGCGATCCACCTTGAGCTTCTCCTCGGATTCGACATAGTTGGCGTAAGCCTGTTTGAGTCGAACCAGCTGCTGGCGTTCCACATTGTCCTTGTTGGAAGACACGGCTTCGAGCGTCGCCACGGCGCTTTGGGTCGTGTAGTAATCCTTGCCTCCGCTATAAAGCGGGATCGTAAGATTCAAACCGACGGTGCGTCGGTCCTGGTCAGGCGTCCAGTCCTGGCCTTCGCGCGCCAGCGAGCCGGTCAGGTCCACACTCGGGAAAAAACCTCCGCGTGCGAGCGTGACATCCGCCATCGCCGATCGTTCTCGTGCTCGGGCCTGCGCCAGCTCAGGCAATTGCTGCAGCAACTGTTGGAAATCCGGAGCCGCTCCCGGTGTGGTTATTGGCACGTTGCCCAACACCTGCAATCCGGACGGATCTCGGCGCCCCAGCACCCGCGCCAGCGATGCCTGGGACGAGGCCAGTGCCTGACTCGCCTGCAAGTTTTCGTAGCGCGCTTGCGCGAGCGTGGCGCTCGTCAACAGAAACGATCCCTTGTTCTCGCGCCCGCCTTCGAACCGCAGCTCTACCAGTCGCAGGTTTTCTTCCAGCCGTTGTACGATCTTTTCGGTGAGTGTTACGTTGTTCTGGGCGAATTGCAGGCCGGTAAATGCCGACTTCAGTTCCTGACTCAACCGGGCCTTCACTACTTTCAGATTCGCCTCGGCGTCGGCGAAATTGGCCTCCCCCTGATCAATCCGGGCGCTGTCCTGAAAACCGGAAAACAGGTTCTGGCTCAGTGACAGCGAGGTACTGTAAGTGGCGCTGTTTGAGGTGGCACTGCCGGAACTGTCGTTGTATCCGGCACCCCCCGATAGCTGGGGAAGGTTGCCGCTGTGCGCGGCTTTGGCAGAGTGTCCCGCCGCCGCTTGGTTGGCGCGCGCGGCGCGCAGTTCCGGGTTGGCGGCCGCTGCCTCCTCGACGCTGGCCTCCCAGATCAGTGCGGGCGACGGTGCGGCCCACAGGGACGGCACCAGTCCAAGCAACAGGACCAAAAACAGCGTATTAATGATGGCGATCATGCGAGTGGCGGCCACTATCAGACCCATGTGCTTGTTCCAGGCCAATTTATACGCGAGTGGCAATTTGCCATTGTGATGGGCCGGCCGGTTAGATTATCGCGGCAAACCAGAGACAGGCAAGTACTCAAACAATGACCCTTCTTTGAAACATCTCTGGAGTGGTGCCTTTAAAACATCATCCTGCTTAACCTACTAATTTTCGGGTTAACCATTTCACCGATGCATAGTCGAATTCACACGTTTAGAATGAAAAAATGTATATCAGCGTCATTGACAGCTTGGAGAAAGTTAACGCCAACGATTGGAATAGCCTCTCCGGCTCCACGAATCCTTTTCTGCGGCATGAGTTCCTTGTGGCTTTGGAGCACACCGGCTGTGTCAGCCCTAAAACCGGTTGGCTGCCACAACATCTTGTGGCTTACGAAAATGGTCCACTTCGAGGGCGGTTGTTGGGCGCGGTACCCATGTATCTCAAAAATCACTCCTACGGGGAATATGTTTTCGACTGGGCCTGGGCCAATGCCTATGCCCGGGCCGGCGAAAATTACTATCCCAAGCTCGTCATCAGCGTTCCATTCACCCCGGCCTCCGGCACGAAGTTGCTTACTGCTCCTGATGCAGATTCCGCCACAATAAAAAAGAAACTGATTCAAGCTGCCTGGCGGCATCGGCAGGAAACCTGCGCCTCATCCCTGCACTGGCTGTTCGTGACCGACGAGGAAGCACAAATCCTTGGACAAGATAACCACCTGCTGCGGACCGGATACCAATTTCATTGGGCCAACCCGGGGTATCACGATTTCAACGATTTCCTCTCAAGCTTCACGGCAGAAAAACGTAAAAAAATAAAACGCGAACGCCGACATGTCCGGGAGGCGGGGATCACGATGGAAACCCTAACCGGTGATTCAATTACTTCCGTCCACTGGGATATTATTAATGAATTTTACCTGTCAACCGTTCGCGCCCACGGCGCTTACGCCTATGTCTCGCGCGAATTCTTTCATCGAATGGGAGAAACGATGAGTGATCAGGTCGTGCTTATCCTGGCACGCCGGGAACAAGAGTACGTCGCCGGCGCATTTAACCTGCGCGGTACGGATACGCTGTATGGCCGCTACTGGGGCTCCCATGGTGAATACCACAGCCTGCATTTTGAAACCTGTTATTACGCAGCGATTGAATACTGCATCGCACAGCGACTGCTTCGTTTTGAGGCCGGCGCCCAAGGTGAACACAAGCTGGCTCGCGGCTTTACCCCGGTGGTGACACGCTCGGCACATCGTCTGTCGCACCCGGATTTCAGCCTCGCGATAGCGGATTACCTGGCGCGCGAACGACTCGACGTGAATGCCTGCGTCAACGAACTGAATGAACATATTCCGTTCAAAAAGGAAACTGCCGCGGAAAACTAACAATCATGTTTGTTCTGAAGCCTGATTCAGCAGACTTGCGCTTCCCCCCGGTGGAGCTGGCCTCGCCTGAAGGTCTTCTGGCCGTAGGCGGCGACCTGCGGGCCGAACGGCTTTTGGAGGCTTACCGCCACGGGATTTTCCCCTGGTTCAACCCGGGCCAACCGATCCTGTGGTGGTCACCCGATCCACGTGCCGTGCTGCTCCCGCCGAAACTTCGCATCTCGCGCAGCCTGGGCAAAACACTACGCCAGAAAAAATTTGTGATTACATTGGATCAAGCTTTTCGCGATGTTATTTCCTCCTGCGCTCAACCCCGGAGCGCGCGCATTGGACATGGGACCTGGATCACACTGGAGATGATCGAAGCGTATTGCGTCCTGCACGAACGTGGCATGGCCCACTCCGTGGAATCCTGGAGTGATGGTGAACTTGTCGGCGGGCTTTATGGCGTCGCCTTGGGGAGTGCTTTTTTCGGGGAATCGATGTTCACGCGGGCCACGGATGCATCCAAGGTAGCGTTTGTCTATCTCGTGCGGCAACTGGAACAGTGGGGTTTTTCACTGATCGACTGTCAGTTGCCTTCAGGGCACCTATTCAGCCTGGGCGCGGAGGAGATCCGTCGACGTGATTTCATGGATCATCTCGAACGTGCGCTTCGACAACCCGACCGTCCGGGTCACTGGCGCTTCGAAATGAATCCGGCAATACTTACGAACAACCGATCACTGCCCGAGCCATGACGAGCCATCACAAACAACCGGAGATTTTCCTCTCCATGCCGCACGCGTGCAGTTACCTGTCCAGGCGCACCGCCACCTCGCTGTTTCTCGATCCCCGCCAGCCGCTCGACAGCCGTCAGTATGCCAACTTCATGCGCCTGGGTTTCCGGCGTAGTGGCGACCTCGTTTACCGACCGCATTGCCGCACCTGCAATGCCTGTATTCCGGTTCGCATTCCGGTGAACCGTTTCCGGCCAAATCGAGGGCAACGGCGCGTCTGGAAACGCAATCATGATCTGTCAGTGATCGCGCGACCTCAGGCTTACCATCAGGAACATTTCGAGCTGTATCAGCGCTACCAGGCCTCGCGACATCCCGGTGGCGGCATGGACGATCCTGATCCACAAAAGTACATGAACTTTCTCGGGTCGCGGAATATTGAGACTGTTTATTATGAACTTCGGCGCGCTCAGACGCTGTTGGGAGTTGCCGTCACCGACATCCTCCCGGATGGGCTCTCGGCGGTATACACCTTCTTCGACCCTGATGAAAAACAGCGCGCGCTCGGCATCTTTGCCGTTTTGTGGCAAGTCGAGCAGGCCCGGGTGCGGCAACTGCCTTGGCTTTACCTTGGATACTGGATCAAGGAATGTTCGAAAATGTCCTACAAGGGTCATTACCGTCCGCTGGAAGCCTTTGTGCAAGGCCAATGGGTCAATTTGGAGGATCCCCGCACTCGCCACGCACCGTAGCCTATTGCATAGCTGGCACGTCCATTGCATCTCTGTCAGGCATTCGCCGGATATGCCGGCCAGGGTGCTACCAACATGCTAAGTTTTCTCTATCGTCTCGTTGAACACTATCACCGCGAACACGGTCTGCATCCGAACCTGCTGTACTTGAACCCAATGCACTATCAGAAGCTTTTGGAATGCCTTCCGGAGATGGAAAATCAGGAGGAAGTTTCCAGGTTTCTGACGATGCAGATCATCATTAACCCGGAGGCCGTGCATCCCTACGTGGCGTGGTTACCGGGCAACATCGGTTCCGGTCTTGTCCGCGAGCGGGAACGCGTGCTCTGACCTCCCCCTTATCAGCAGTCCTTCCGGATCGCTCCTGAAACAGCTTTACGCCCACGCGTGACTGCGGCATCATACGCCGCCTGTAAAATTCATTTAAGGATTGGCGTGGCAAAAGAAGAGCATATTGAAATGGAAGGAACGATCACCGAAACCCTTCCCAACACCTTGTTCCGGGTCAAACTCGACAACGGACACGTGGTGACCGCGCACATTTCCGGCAAGATGCGCAAAAACTATATCCGCATCCTGACCGGTGACCGAGTTACCGTGCAGCTGACTCCTTACGATCTCACCAAGGGCCGAATCACCTTCCGCGCCCGCTAGTCTCTTAACGGATTGATAATAAAAAACGCCGGCGCCCACCCACACGCCGGCATTGTAGACGTAGCAACTAGTTAGGCCGGGGTTTTATCTGTGGAAGGGATGAAGTTGAACGACAACCCCTTTTCATCCGCCGTCACTTTCACATGTCCACCCGAAGCGAGGCTGCCGAAGAGCAGCTCGTTGGCCAAGGGCTTTTTGACCTTTTCCTGGATCAGCCGTGACATGGGGCGCGCACCCATGGCCGGGTCGTGTCCGTGCTTGGCGAGCCAGGCGCGCGCGGCATTGTCCAGCTCAACAGTGACATGCTTGTCCGCCAGTTGTGCCTCGAGCTCAAGAATAAACTTGTCCACCACATGTCCGATGGTATCTTCGTCCAATGGCTTGAACTGGATGGTGGCGTCCATGCGATTACGGAATTCCGGACTGAACAGGCGCTTGATTTCCTGCAGCTCGTCCCCGGCGTGGTTCTGCTTGGTGAAGCCGATGCTTGACCGGCTTAAGCGCTCGGCGCCCGCATTCGTCGTCATCACCAGAATGACATTACGAAAATCCGCCTTGCGCCCATTGTTGTCCGTGAGCGTGCCGTGGTCCATCACCTGCAATAAAAGGTTGAACACATCCGGATGCGCTTTTTCTATTTCATCCAGCAGTAGCACGGAATGCGGATGCTTCACGATGGCTTCCGTGAGCAATCCCCCCTGATCGAATCCGACATAACCGGGCGGCGCGCCGATCAAACGCGAGACGGTATGCCGTTCCATGTATTCCGACATATCGAAACGGATGAGTTCCAGGCCCATGATGCGCGCCAATTGCCGAGTGACTTCGGTCTTGCCCACACCCGTGGGTCCGGCGAACAAGTAGGAGCCGACCGGTTTTTCCGGATGGCCCAGCCCAGAGCGCGACATCTTGATGGCCGTCGCCAGGGCCTCAATGGCGTCATCCTGGCCAAACACCACCATCTTGAGATCACGCTCGAGCGTCTTCAACGCCTCGCGATCCGAGGTCGAAACCGTCTTTGGCGGAATCCGCGCAATCTTGGCGACGATATCCTCGATATCGTGCACGCCGATGGTTTTCTTGCGGCGGCTCGGCGGAAGCAGGTGCTGGCTGGCACCGGCCTCGTCGATCACGTCGATGGCCTTGTCCGGCAAATGCCGGTCGTTGATGTAGCGATGTGCAAGCTCCACCGCACTGCGCAACGCCTGTTGCGTGTAACGCACACCGTGATGGTTTTCGAAGCGGTTCTTCAGACCGCGCAAGATCTCCACCGTCTCTTCGACCGAGGGTTCGGTAACGTCGATCTTCTGAAAGCGGCGTGACAGCGCCCGATCCTTTTCGAATATGTTGCGATACTCCTGGTACGTCGTCGAGCCGATGCATTTCAAGTCACCCGACGCCAGTACTGGCTTCAGGAGGTTCGAGGCGTCCATGGCGCCGCCCGAGGCGGCCCCCGCACCAATGATGGTGTGAATCTCGTCGATGAACAGGATCGTATTGTCCTGTTTCCTGAGTTGTAGCAAGACCGCCTTCAGGCGCTTCTCGAAATCCCCACGGTACTTGGTACCGGCCAGCAGCGATCCCATGTCGAGCGCATAGATGGTGCTGTGCTGGAGCACGTCCGGCACTTCGCTGTCCACGATTTTCTTTGCCAGCCCCTCGGCGATCGCGGTTTTGCCCACGCCGGCCTCGCCAACGTACAGCGGGTTATTCTTGCGTCGACGGCACAACACCTGGATGGTCCGCTCCACTTCCCGACTGCGACCGATCAACGGGTCGATCTTTCCCACTCGCGCCTGTTCATTGAGGTTGATGCAGAATACCTCGAGTGGGCTTTTTTCAGTGCTGGCGCCCTCCTCGCTTTCCTCTGAAGCGGGAAGCTCGTTCTGATTCTCCCCTGGAACCTTGGAAATGCCGTGCGAAACGTAGTTCACCACGTCGAAGCGGCTGATATTCTGCTTGTGTAGGAAATAAACAGCGTGCGATTCCTTTTCGCCGAAAATAGCGATCAGGACATTGGCGCCGGTAACCTCCTTCTTGCCCACGCCCTGAACGTGTAACACGGCACGCTGGATTACACGCTGAAAACCAATGGTCGGTTGGGTATCGATCTTGCTCCCCGGGGCAAGTTTGGGCACATTTTCTTCAAGAAAAGCGTTCAGGCTGCGACGCAGTTCATCGATGTTGCCACCGCAAGCGCGCAGTACGCGTGCGGCAGAAGGATTGTCGAGCAGTGCCGCCAACAGATGCTCCACGGTAATGAACTCGTGGCGCTTTTCACGCGCGCCCTGGAATGCGCTGTTCAATGAAAACTCAAGTTCTTGCGACAACATGGCACCGCCTCCGGGCACTTGCCCTGCATCAAAATTCATCCCTGTTCGAAAATCTTCCCCTTATTCCGGCTCCATGGTGCATTGCAACGGGTGCAGGTGTTCCTGCGCGTACGCCAGCACCTGGCGCACCTTGGTCTCCGCAATCTCACGGGTGTAGATCCCGCATATCCCTATCCCCTTCTGGTGCACATGCAGCATGATGCGGGTTGCGTCTTCCCGGTTCTTGGCAAAAAACCGTTCCAGAATAATTACGACGAACTCCATTGGAGTATAGTCGTCGTTCAGGAGGATGACTTTGAACAGCAGGGGCTTCTGGAGCCGGGGTTTGGCTTCCTGGACGACTGGACCGTCTAAATAATGCTGGGGCTTGTCGCTCATACCTTAAAGATTACACCATACATTCAGGGAACCCGCATTCTGTCTTGCGAATTCAAGCACATTGTGCGACCTGTACCTGAAACTTCAACCCCTGAGATTCTGGCATAATAATTGAGGTTCTTTTGCGTTTAGCCGGGTGTCGGACCATCTCATGGCGCCCCGCGTGCCTTGCTTGACTTGACCGAAAAAAGAAGGATGATGGTTGAGGCTGCGCCTTGGCTCAGGCAGGTGTAAGAGGTGGGTGCGGTATCTGAGTTTCTGAAGGATGCGGCGCTTTATCAGCACCAGGAGGGGGATGTATGCCACTAGGTACTGTCAAGTGGTTTAACGCCAGCAAGGGGTATGGATTTATTACCCCCACAGATGGCGGTGATGATGTCTTCGCACATTACTCCGCAATAGAAATGGAAGGATACAAGACCCTTAAAGAGGGTCAGCAGGTCGAGTTTGAAGTTCAGGAAGGCCCCAAGGGCCCCCAGGCTTCCCACATACGTTCCCTGCCGAAGTAACCGGCGTTAGATCCTAAAAATTTCTAACCCGGCCATGCCGGGTTTTTTCTTCGCCTTGGCCCGGCGGACACCCTTATATCCGGGAATAGTGCCGCCGGCTTGCGCGTCTACAAACACATCCATTTGCGCAGAACAATACCAAGGATAGCATCGTGCATGTAATGACCTCCATAACGCGTTACTCCCTTGTGCTCCCGGCTGTTAGTTTCATTGCCTTGGCCCCGATTAATGCCTTATCCGAAACGGTTGCTTTGAGTGTTGACGACGATCAAGTCAGCGTCTGGAATCGTTTTGTGGATTCGCTGGTCGGCCTCCATGAGAAAGGCATCGCCGGGCGTGAGATCCGGACATCTGAGCTCACAGGAGGATATGGAGGTGAATTTGCGAAGGGTTTCACATATCGTGAAGTGAGTTACCACGATGCAAAATCCGGGCAGCTGCTGAGTCGCATCCGACATGAGCAAAACAAGCCAGAGAAGCTTCAGGTAATCGACGTTTACATCTATGATGCTACCGGCCGGGTCATTCGGGACTATACGGCCATGTACCTTCCCAGGGGTCGCCATGCGCCGGTACGCACTTTCATCAATCTGCATCAGTATAGCGAAAAACTTCATGGCTTCCGGCAGTTCGACGCCTCGGGTAACCGTCTGTACGAACAGTGCCGCGGCCAGTTCGCTGGCCACGTCGTCGATCTCGATCTTGAAGATTATCAAATCAAACCAGGTATCACGGCCACCAATGACTATCAGATGTGTTTCGGGAAGCTCCCGGATACGGCGGAAAAGTATCTGATTCCAAACTGAACGCGATGATGCTCCGGCGAAGAACTATCTCCGACACGGTTATACCCCCAATTACGTTTGGGAGACGAGTTTTTCATATCGTTCTTTTCTCCCTAACTCTGGCGTTCCCGTTCGGTGCGTTCAGCGAGCCGGCCATGCTGGATGTACCCACGGATAGTGTTCAATTGCAGAAAATGGTAATCGATCTTGACCGCCGGATTGCCGGCAA
This sequence comes from Gammaproteobacteria bacterium, assembly GCA_029863005.1. Lineage (GTDB taxonomy): Bacteria > Pseudomonadota > Gammaproteobacteria > Acidiferrobacterales > Sulfurifustaceae > Sulfuricaulis. The sequence continues at coordinate 24,641 of JAOTWF010000011.1, forward strand.
TCCCGATGATGCGCAAGCCTATCTCAAACGTGGTGAGGCCCTTTTCAAGTTGCAGGAGTTTGACAAGGCCATCGAGGACTTCAGCGCCGCCCTTCGGCGCGATGACAAACTTGATGACGCGTATTTCGGCCGCGGGATGGCGCTCGGGCGACGCGGGCAGATTAAAGATGGGATTGCGGATCTGAGTGTCTACCTCCAGCGTCATCCGGACAGCTCGCTCGCCTACACCAAACGCGGTGTCCGCTACATCTGGATGGGCGACCTGGAAAAGGCCGAGAAGGACTTAGAACGGGCCATCGCCCTGAATGCCAGGAATGCCGAGGCGCATGATGATCTTGGGGTGATTCTGGCCCAACGCGGCGATTACGCCGCCGCCATTAGCCACTTCCAGGCGACACTCCAATCAGACCCCAGCTATCAAAAAGCGCATCACAATCTGGCAATGGTTCATTACATCACCGGTGAGTATCAAAAAGCGTTGACGTCAGTCAATGCGTCGCTGAACCTCCTCTCCGAGTCGCGCGATTCGATGATGCTGAAAGCGGCCATCCTGGAATCGCTGGGGCGGCACGGGGAAGCCAAGGTGGCTCGGGAGGAGGCAGAGTTCATGCCGGAGGGAAACCGCAGCGAGCGCGCTGCCGTACAGTAGGCTTTCTGTGCACGAAAGTAATCCTACATATGACCGATGATGGCTTTCCCGAAATCTGAACAGCTAACCTGGGTCGCACCGGGCATCTGCCGCGCAAAATCATAAGTAACCGTTTTGGCGGAAATCGCCCCTTCCACTCCTTTTAAAATCAAATCGGCGGCTTCCATCCAGCCAAGATGGCGAAGCATCATCTCTGCCGACAGAATCATGGAGCCGGGGTTGACCATGTTTTTGCCCGCGTATTTTGGCGCGGTACCGTGCGTGGCTTCAAACATCGCCACGGAATCGGACAGGTTGGCTCCCGGCGCAATACCAATACCGCCGACTTGTGCGGCCAACGCATCGGAGATGTAATCGCCATTAAGATTGAGCGTGGCGATCACGCTGTATTCCGCCGGGCGCAGCAGAATTTGCTGCAAGAAGGCGTCTGCGATCACGTCCTTGATCACGATTTCCTTCCCGGATTTCGGGTTGTTCAGGTGCATCCACGGGCCTTTGTCGAGGGGCTGCGCACCGAATTCATGCTGGGCAAGTTCATAACCCCAGGTCTTGAAACCGCCTTCGGTGAATTTCATGATGTTGCCCTTGTGCACCAGTGTCACGGAAGAGCGGTCGTTTGCGATGGCGTACTGGATCGCCCGGCGTACCAGGCGCTCCGTGCCTTCACGTGACACCGGTTTGAGACCGATTGCGGAGGTTTCCGGAAAACGGATTTTCTTCACGCCCATCTCGCGTTGCAGGAAAGCGATCAGTTTCTTCACCTCGGGCGAACCGGATGGCCATTCGATCCCGGCATATATGTCTTCGGAATTCTCCCGAAAGATCACCATATCGACCTTCTCCGGCTCCTTCACCGGGCTGGGAACGCCGGTGAAATAGCGAACCGGACGCAGGCAGACATACAGATCAAGTTGTTGGCGCAGCGATACGTTGAGCGAGCGAATCCCGCCGCCGACCGGTGTTGTCAGCGGACCCTTGATCGAGACGACATAATCTCTGACTGCCGTGAGGGTCTCCTCCGGCAACCAAGAATTGTTCCCATAGGTAGCCACGGCCTTCTCACCCGCGTAGACCTCCATCCAGGCAATGGTACGCTTGCCGCCATAGGCCTTGGTGACAGCTGTATCGACGACCTGGCGCATTACTGGAGTTATGTCCCGGCCGATGCCATCGCCTTCGATGAAGGGAATAACTGGCTTGTCCGGGACATTGAGGGAGTGATCCTTGTTGACCGTGATTTTTTCCCCACCCGGGATCTTGATGTGCGTGAATGCCATGATTCTCTCCGAGAAAACTGGCGCGAATTCTATCATCAGAACAGCCCGTGCGGAGGTTTGTTCTCCCACGTTACACTTCGCGTCATGTCCCTGCTGATTCTCTTCAACAAACCCTTTGGCGTCTTGACGCAGTTCACTGACACCGCCGGCCGCAAAACCCTGGCTTCCTATATAAAGATCCCCGGTATATATCCCGCGGGGAGGCTCGATCGTGACAGCGAAGGTCTGCTGCTGCTCACCGACGATGGACGTTTGCAACAGCGGCTGTCCGATCCGCGCTACAAACTCCCGAAGTCGTACTGGGTGCAGGTGGAAGGCGAGCCAGACGAACCGTCACTGGAGCAGCTGCGTTGTGGCATCATCCTCGATAGCAGGCTTACACAGTTGGCTGCTGTCCGACGTATCCCCGAGCCTGCACTTTGGCCGCGTAATCCGCCAATAAGAGTTCGCCAATCAGTTCCAACTTCGTGGCTCGAAATCACGCTGACCGAAGGACGTAACCGCCAGGTTCGTCGCATGACCGCGGCGGTGGGATTTCCCACGCTGCGCCTGGTGCGCCATGCCATCGGTAAATACACACTCGCCAACCTGTCGCCAGGACAATGGCGTGAAGCCGATGTGGAAGTTTGATAAGGTTGAATCATGATCTGGAAACCTAATGTTGTGGTCGCGGCCATCATTGAACGCGCCGGAAAATTTCTGCTGGTCGAGGAAAAGGCTGATGGCCGGCTCGTGCTCAATCAGCCTGCCGGACATCTGGACGAAGGTGAAAGCCTCCTGGATGCCGTGGTGCGCGAAACGCTGGAAGAAACCGCCTGGCACTTTTCGCCGGAGGCGTTGCTCGGGATCTACCGCTGGAGGCATCCCGTTAAGGGGATCACATATCTGCGTTTCGCCTTCATTGGTCGCGTGACACGCCATGACGAAAAACGGGCGCTCGATCATGAAATCGTGCGCACACTGTGGTTAACCCCGGAGGAAATCCGCACTGAAGGCGCCCGGCATCGCAGTCCGCCGGTGCAACGCTGTCTTGATGATTACCTGGCGGGACAGCGATATCCCCTCGAACTGATCAAAGACCTGACCGTACCGGCAGCTTTGACCGTCAGCCGTCATATCTTATCAACACCATGAAGATCTTCGTCGGCATTTCCGGTGGCGTGGACTCGGCCGTGGCGGCACTATTGCTCAAGCGCCAGGGACACGAGGTCACCGGCCTTTTCATGAAAAACTGGGAGGAAGACGACACCGCGGGTCATTGCGGTGCGGAGGAAGACCTGAAAATGGCGCAAGTGGTCTGCGAGCATCTCGAGATTCCACTCCGCACTGTGAACTTTTCCTCGGAATACTGGGACCGTGTATTCAGCTATTTCCTGGACGAATACCGCGCCGGTCGCACGCCCAACCCGGACGTGCTGTGCAACAAAGAGATCAAATTCCGGACTTTTCTGGATCATGCCCTCGCACTCGGCGGAGACCGAATCGCAACAGGTCATTATGCGCGGGTTGATATGGCGGCCGGGCGATTTCGCCTGCTCAAGGCACGCGACGGCGCCAAGGACCAGTCCTATTTCCTTTATCTGCTGGGACAAGAAGCGCTGGCACATACGCTGTTTCCCGTGGGGGATCTCACCAAAACCGAGGTGCGCCATTTGGCGCAGGAGGCCGGATTACCGAATTATGATCGCGAGGATTCCACCGGCATTTGTTTTATTGGCGAACGCAATTTCAAATCGTTTCTCGGGCGCTATCTGCCCGCGCAACCGGGCGAGATGCGCACCCTCGAAGGCGTTATCAAGGGAAAACACGATGGCGTTATGTTCTACACCATCGGTCAGCGACACGGGCTTGGGATTGGGGGAGAAGGAGAAGCCTGGTACGTGGTGGGCAAGGATGTCGCCCTCAATATTCTCTATGTCGAGCAGGGAGAGCACCATCCCGCGCTCTTCAGCCAGTCGCTGTCAGCTGGGCAGCTGCACTGGGTAAGCCATGAACCATTGCCCTGGCCACGAAAGCTGCACGCCAAAACCCGCTATCGCCAGCCAGACCAGGACTGCACGGCCAAGGCGCAGAACATGGGTCTGTGCGTAAAGTTTGCAGCCGCACAACGCGCCATCACGCCCGGGCAATCAGTGGTCTTCTACGATGGTGAGGAGTGCCTGGGCGGAGGAATTATTGAATCCGCCGTGCCCATCACACAGACTGTTGCAGCACAATCGGCGCAGCGGTGATCCGGCAATTTCCCGCTTGATCTGGTAAAATGCGGACGTCCACACGGACTATCAACCATCGCAGGCGCGCATGAACACACCGAACAAGCCGGATGCACTGCCGCTGAACCCGCTCACCGCCCTATCTCCCCTCGACGGCCGCTACCAGAACAAGACCGCAGAACTTCGCCCGCTGTTCAGCGAATTCGGACTGATCCATCACCGGATTCTCGTGGAAATCCATTGGCTGATCGCACTGGGCGAGCACAAAAAGATCAAGGAAGTGGCACCTTTTTCCTCCGCGACCCGGAAAATGCTTAAAGGAATCATCACGGACTTTTCTGAAACCGATGCCCGGCGCGTGAAGGAAATCGAAGCGACGACCAATCACGACGTCAAGGCCATTGAATACTTTCTGAAGGAGAAAACACGCGGCAACCAGGAAGTCACCGGGTGCGCGGAATTCATCCACTTTGCCTGTACCTCGGAAGACATTAACAACCTTGCCTATGCACTGATGCTGAAGCAGGCGCGCGACAAAGTGCTACTCCCGCGCCTGGACCATCTCATTACGGCCCTGACCGAGCTTGCGACCCGCTATGCCGAGCAGCCTATGCTTGCGCGCACGCATGGTCAGCCAGCTTCGCCGACCACGCTGGGAAAGGAAATGGCGAATTTTGTTTATCGTCTGAAACGCGCGCGCCGGCAAATGGCGGATACGTCCATCTTGGGGAAAATCAACGGCGCTGTGGGAAATTACAACGCCCATCTTGCGGCCTATCCGGAAGTTGACTGGCCGGCCTTCGCCCAATCGTTCGTTGAGGAACTGGGCCTCGACTGGAACCCCTACACCACTCAAATAGAGCCGCATGACTATATTGCTGAATTGCTCGACGCCGCCGCACGCTTCAACACCATTCTGATCGATTTCAACCGAGATCTTTGGGGTTATATTTCGCTTGGCTATTTCAAGCAAAAGGTAGTCGAGGGCGAGGTCGGCTCCTCCACCATGCCGCACAAGGTAAATCCGATTGATTTCGAGAATTCCGAGGGCAACCTAGGGGTGGCCAATGCGCTGTTCCGTCACTTCGCCGAAAAACTGCCGGTGTCACGTTTCCAGCGCGACTTGACCGACTCCACCGTGCTGCGCAATCTCGGTGTCGCCTGCGGTTACATGCTGCTGGCCATGGAGGCCTGCCTCCAGGGGATCGGGAAGCTCGAAATTGATGCCGAGCGCATGCAATACGACCTCGATCGGAACTGGGAGGTTCTGGCCGAGGCAGTGCAGACCGTTATGCGTCGCCACGGGGTTGGGCAGGCCTACGAAAAGCTGAAAGAATTGACGCGCGGAAAAGGGGGCATCACCCGTGAATCCATGCAAGGGTTCATCCGCCAGCTCGAAATTCCGGATGACGCGAAAAAACGCTTGCTGGCACTGACGCCCGATCGCTACACAGGCAATGCCGCCGCGCAAAGCCGCCAGCTGGCCAAACTGAAAGTCTGACCTTCCAGATCTCTACCAAAATCTCGTATTGGTCTATAACTATCTTGATGGCGGCGATATTTCGCCATCAAGTGATTTTTCGCAAACATGGACATGGCCAAGAATTCATCCGCCCCCGAGACTCCGCCATCACGCCGGATTATCCGGGAGCGCCGGGAAGTCAGCGATTTTCTGTCAATGCTGGCAGAACATGCCACGCGTGAGATTCTCATCTTCGCGCCGCGGCTGGAGGGCGATTTTTTCAATAGTTCCCGTTTTTCGCGCGCCCTGGCGAGTTTCGCCGCGCGTCACCGCCAGAATCTAGCTCGTATCGTGGTCGAAGACACGGAACAGGCGATACGTGATAACGATCGCCTGGTGGGGCTGTGCCGGCGGTTGAGCGATTTCATTCACATGCACCAAGTGTCCGAAGAACACTTGGGAATGAATGATATGTTTATCGTCGTGGATCATCGCAGTTACCTGCATCAGAGCGATATCACCAAACCGGATTGCGTAGCCCACTCACATGATGGGCACGAAGCAGTGTTGCTGGCGCGGCGTTTCAATGAGATCTGGGATCGCAGCGAACCTATTATCGCGCTGCGCGCGGTGGGACTGTAGTTTCCGGAGTAGCAATGCGGCATCGATTTATCCCGGTTCTGACGTGTTACTTCACGCTGACTGTTTTATCCGGGTGTGGACACGCGCCCGCCGTTGATTCCGCGCCTACGCTGGCCAGCCGTGCCGCGGATCACGCAATTACCATGGTGGGTAAACCCTATCGCTATGGCGGCAATACCCCGAAAGGTTTCGACTGCAGCGGACTGGTGCAATACAGCTACGGTCGCGTTGGCGTAAAACTCCCGCATGGCACACGGAATCTGCTGCAGATATCACGCCCGGTTTCACGGAATAAACTGCAGCGAGGCGATCTGGTTTTTTTCACCCAGGAAGGCAAAAAATCCTCACACGTGGCGCTATATCTCGGCAACAGCCGTTTCGTACATTCCCCCTCCAGCGGTAAAAATGTGTACGTCGCTGGGCTCAACGAACCCTACTGGCAGCGCCATTTTACGGAAGCACGGCGTCTCGAGATTGATTGAGATGCTTCACGGCCACCCGGCCATGAGTATCTTTGCCATGGCGCTGACAGTTTTCATTTCTGTCGTCAGTGCTTGGGCCGAAGAGGCACGCCTCATTCAGCTGAAGCACCGCCCCGCCGCAGAAGTGATTCCCCTGGTTCGCCCCTTGCTTGGCCCGGACGATGCACTAAGCGGTACAGGCTATCGCCTGATCATCCGAACTTCGGATAAGAATTTTAAGGAAATCGAACGCATCTTGGGACAAATCGATGTGGCTCGTGTGTCGTTACGAATCACGGTTGAACAAGCCACTGCTGACGAGCACGGTCGCACATCACATTCCGTGTCAGGTGAAATCCGGTACGGCGATAAGGCGCGTATCACCTTACCTGACAAATCCTCGGATAAAGATGGACTCATCGTCCAAAAGGACAAGCTACGCTACAACACACTCCGTCGCACATCGACTGCCCGCAACGCCAGCACCCAGACAGTCATGACACAAGACGGGCAACGCGCCTATATTCGCATCGGCCAGTCGATTCCGCATGTAAAAAGAATCCTGGCACTCAGCCAGCATCAATGGATATTGTTGCAAGAGGTCGAATTGCAGAATGTGACGACCGGATTCGAAGTGTTACCGCACGTGCGCGGGGATCGGGTGCAATTGGAAATAACGCCCCGCTTGTCGTCCCTGCAAAACCCCGGGACCGGGCTCGTGAATTTTCAGGAGCTCTCCACCACGGTGAATACAAAACGCGGGGAATGGGTGGACCTGGGACAGATACTCGGAAACCGTAGCGAAGTTGAGCGCGCCATCCTGGAGAGTGCCGTCTCGACGTCAGGTGAACGCCGTACTGTGAGACTCAAGGTCGAATAACATTTAGGGCTTGGTTCCGGCCGCGAAATGGGTTTCCACGTCCAGCCACAGGCCCTTTTCGGTCATCAACGGCTGCAGCTCTGTTAGATGTTGGGTCATGAGGTCCTCACGCTCCGCGGGTGGAATTAATTCAAGCCTGCCCCGCATGCCGCTGTTCCAAAGCACGTCCCACCACTGCGATTCATCCTTGAGGTGATATCCGACTTGTTCAGTTGTCACCTCTATTTCCTTAAAACCCGCCTGGAACAACAGTTCCCGGCAGCGCTCCGGCTCGGCCAGGCGAATTGACGCCATCGTGGTCTTTTCATCCGCACTCATAAAGCCGTGATGCTCCAGCCGTGTGAGCAACCGTTCCATCATCGGCTGGAATGCCCGCTTGCCGAAAGCCGTGAACATCACTCTCCCGCCCGGCTTCAGGACGCGCGCCCATTCCCGGATTCCTGCCACCATGTCGGGCAGCAAGAAAATGCCGAACGAGCAGATAACGTAGTCAAAATAATCGCGACGGAAATCGAGGGAATTGGCATCCATCACATGCAGGTCGATATTCCGAACGCCGAACTTTTCAACTTTCTCTTGCAAACGATCCAGCATGGACTCGGCTAAATCGATCGCCATGACGCGACCCTGTTGACCGACCGCCTGCGCGGCGGCCAACGCCACCACGCCAGTCCCGGTGGCGACATCCAGTACTCTTGACCCAGGGGCCGGATTAATACGACCAACCAAGCGATCCGCGCAGAAGGGAAAGAAACGCAGCGCCGGGTCATCGTATCCGGCCGCCACGAGGTTAAATACTGAAATCACCCGCGAACGCGGATCTATTTCATTCATAGGGAGAATGATGTCAGAACCCACATTCTCCGCAACAGGTCAGTGTTGTGGAAAACGGCGAGGCAGGCGGCGGCCAGCGGTCCTGGGGACGGGAACCCGGGTGGGGTTCCATGGCCCAGACATATGCAGAGATACGCCTAACGCTCCTTGTCATTTGATGGAGGATCGTCCCCAGGAGGATGTCCGCCAGCCGGAGGTCACCTAATGTGACGTTTTCTGTGTATCAAAATCCCGGCGAGGATACATTGATGCACATCAAGCGGCATACTGCCAATGTCGATATTCCCGTTGCTGACCAGGCGCATGTTAAACCTGTGGAACCCACAAATATTTTGGATCTACCTTAGGCCGTGCCAGACTGAGGCCGCGACTTGCCACCACAGGCTCGATAACGCGCCACCCGTCGGGTTGCCCGCCCCAACTATCGATATACCGCGCCAGGATTATGGGCCCAGGCCTATACTTATTTGTGCGGCACCCCTTGCTGCAACGCAACTTTTTGAATGGACAAGGATGTCCTGTGACGGCAATGAGCATATTCCAGAAAATCTGTCCCGGTTGCATGATTACTCTGCCGTTGGATACGCACGTCTGCGCCTGCGGTCACCCATTTGATCATGACGATACGGAAGGATCTCTTTCCTCAGAAGAGATCCGGGTTAAGGCCGAGGAACTCTACGAAAGTTATCTGGCGGCGCGTGTTGAACAGGCTACGAGCAGCGTCATGTCGGCCCAGGCCGAATTCGCGCGCGATCCGGAAAGTCCCGTAAAATCCCAGCGTGTCGCTGACGCGATTCAGGAGTCGGAAGCGGCGCGTGTCGCTCTGTCCGAACAATCCGCCCGCGTGCGAGAATTGAAAAAGGCCTTGCCGGCGGTATCGCCACCTCCCCGCCCCTTGCCGCTTTCCGTTGCGCCAAAAAAACTTCCTACACAATTGAAAACCGTCCCGGCACCCACCCGCGCCCGGACGATGGCCAGGGCCGTTATGGTTGCTGCAAGTTTATCGATCTCTGCGCCGGTGCGTTCAAAACAGATTCCGCGGAAAAGTATTCCAGTCCCGCATGAGAAAAAACTTGTTCCCACTCCCGTGACGATATCACCGAAAGATCTATTGCCACCGGTCCAGAGCAAGACCCCGAACACGGCCTTCCGTCAGGCGCAGGCGGCCAAGGCTGAAAAATTCCTGCATAGTGAACGAAAAACGGAATCCGAGATACCGAAAAATAACAAAATCCAGGCTGACAAACCAAAGGTAAAGCCGGAACCACTTCCCCCAAATCCGGTATTCACCAAGTCCGCGCCTCGCTTGCTGGCCTCGGACAAGAAGGAATGTCCGAACTGTACTGCCAGTGTGGAGAGCAAAACCAATCGCTGCCGTTGCGGGTTTGAATTTTCATCAAGCGAGCAGTTAATTCCCGCGCTGAGCATGAGCGAGGAAGAGCGCGCTGAGTTCGCCAAGATATTCACTCTTCCTTAGATCTGCATCAAGGATGCTTGGAATCAGGATTCCAGAGAGCACTCCTTCTTCTAACGGCTGGGGAAGAATAAGCGGGTAAGATGACGTTTAACGGGGGCGGCTCAACTTGAAATGCTCTCCGCGAAAGCTCAAGACGGCACCATCCGAAACAATATCTTCGACGCGAATCCCCTTCTCGATTTCGCTGCCCTGTTGGTATTCGCGGTTGTTGATGAACAGAATCCGCTGGGATTGATCGTGAGAATACACGTGGATGGTGACCGCCAAGGGAGGCAGGGCTCGCTGGAAATCCTGAGGCATTTCCTGCAAAAGTGGAGTGTTGTCGGTCTCCAACGGTATGGCCGCTATGGCCACGGAAGTCTCGCTTGACTCGATACGCTGGGTCTGCACAGGTTTTTTCTTGGGACGCACCGCCACAATTTTCTTTGGGGGAGGAGCAGGAACAGAAACTTTCGCCTGATCCGATAAGTCGAATACGGGAATGATTTCTTTGGCGGAAACGGGTGAAGGGGCCGGGGTTTTCTCAACTACCGTGGAGGGTGGAGGCTCCGCTGGCGGTGCCGGCACTGTCGCGACCGGCTCACTCGGCGCGGGTTCCACTGACATCTCGGGGAGACTCCCAACCGTGTTACGCCAGAAGAGCAGGGCAGCCGTGAGCAGCGCGAGCAATAAGACGATTCCCAAAGCGAGCCACCAGCCGCTAACCGGGAGCGAGAGCGTTATATTGTGAACGGCGCCGGTACGCGGCTTCGCTCCGGGTTGTCGCGCTTGCTGCGACTTGCGAAGGGCATCCAAAATATAAGACATGCTCAGCGCACCTCCGCCCGGGTATTGTTGGCGGTGAGGGTGGGCGATTGGCCGGTGACATAGCTCTGCAATTTGGCAAGCGTGACCTGGCCCACCACGCCATCGGAGGCGAGACTGTGTCGGCTCTGAAATTGCATCAGTTGGGCCTGAAGATCTTTGTCGAATACGTCTTTGGCGTTTGCCGTCAGTGGCTCACCGCGGTATCGCGCCAAGGCATCCCGCAGCCAGACAACGGCTTCTCCGCGATCACCCAATCGTAATATCTCCTGTTTCGGCACCGAAGGTTTCCACAGCAACAGGTATTTCCCAAACCAGAGGCGACCCACGTCCTGCACGGCGAATTCCTGCGACAAACTCCCCATTACCAGTGACACCTTATCTGCTGCCAAGGCAGACACCAGCACATGGTGCTTGGTGCCTGTAGAGTCCTGCAATTCGATGACGGCCGGGCGGTTATGCTTGCGCAGATTGTTCCAGGTTCCAGTTTGGTAAATGCAGTGCAAACCGGCCTTCAAGGCACGTTCGCAACCGGTTGCCCCGCTCAGGGAGGCGTAATCCATACCCCAGCGATCGAACAGATTTTTCATGGCCGTGTCAGTATCCGTCCTGGCCTCGGGATTTACGAGAGCTACCTCAACTCCGGCGGGCGTTTTCGGGGAGGTCGTCGCGGCATTGGCTTCGTCGGACGCCACCGTGACGGCCGCCGCCGATGTGGGGTCAGGCGCAGCGGACGATGCCGCGGACGGAGCGGCTGGCGCAGTCGTTTCAACGGTTGATGAAGGTTGGATCCACCGTGGCCAGCCGTACCAGAAAGACACTGCCAGCATGACGGCCAGGGCCGACCCCGCCACCAGCTTCCAGGGATTGACGCGCCTTCGGGGGATGGCACCGGAACCGAGCTCTTTCGCGGCGCGCTTGATAATGCGCACATCCACCATGTTTTCACCGTGCGTATAGGCCCCCAGCAAAGCGCGGTCGCAAAGAATGTTGATCAATCGCGGAATGCCGCCCGTGAGCACATGGGCATGGTGCAGCGCCGAGTACTTGAAAAGCAGCCGGCGTGCGCCGGCGACACGGCAGCGGTGAGCGATGTAATAGCGGGTTTCATCGTGTGTAATCGCCGCCAGGCTGTAGCGCGCCGTGATGCGCTGTGCCAACTGGCGCAGGTCCTGCTGCGCCAGCATGTTGCTTAATTCCGGCTGACCGATCAGGATAATTTGCAGCAGTTTCTGTTTGGTGGTCTCAAGGTTGGTGAGCAGCCTGATCTGCTCCAGCACTTCCCGGCTGAGATTCTGAGCCTCATCAATGATGAGCACGGTGCGTCGGCCTTGCGCATGGGTGCGTAAAAGATGGGTATTGAGCGCATCGATCAACTGTTTGAGACTGGTGCTTTCACCGGGATAGGGCACGCGCAGTTCATCACAAATCGCGGCGACAAATTCGGATACCGTCAACACCGGGTAAAGTATCAATGCCACATCCACGCCTTCCGGGAGACGCTCGACCAGCGCCCGGATCAGGAGCGTCTTGCCCGTGCCGACTTCGCCCGTGAGCTGCACAAATCCCCCGGCCTCGCTCAAACCGTACTGCAAATGTGCCAGCGCCTCCTGGTGCCCCCGGCTCAGGTAGAGATATTGCGGATCCGGCGGGATGGAGAATGGGTTTTCATGCAAACCAAAATATTGGAGATACATTATTCTGCACGCACCGGGAGTGTCTGCCATCGGCCAGCCGTCTTGCTAGCCGATGGGGGGGATGAAAAATCAGGGTATCTGTGGTCCATCATAGGAACTTCCACTTTGCTGACTGGTGTTTTCCACTGTTTCGGATAATCGAGGAGCATAAGATAACATTAATTGTGCCTGCCCGGCTCTCAAGGAATACTGCCGATTTGCCCAGTCTCGGATCACCCAAAGACGACGAAACGCGCTGTTCTTGGCCACACTATTCTCTCCGCGTGCGCCGAAGGGGCAAAAAAGACCCCCGGTTCGATTAACCGGTGGATCGGTAACTCGGGGAAACAGATAATGAAATACAGATTACACGTGAAAACAAGACTGGGGCTTTACTGGTGGCGTCCGAGTTTGTGAACATCTTCTCCGGTAGTTTTCGCGGCCTGCACGATCTTGCGAAGATCGGCCAATTGGTCCTGGAGCGCCTTGATCGCCTCCGCCACTTCAATTGACTCCCGGCTCGTTTCGGTTTTCACCTTATTTCCCGGTTGCATCTTTGCTCCTCGCGGCGCCTGACTCATGTAACCTCCTTGTACCGATCCAACCGACATGAGAGTTTTGATGCTCCCTGCGCCTGACTAGAGACGGCAAGCGTGTCCGTTCATTAAGGCGGAAAATCAGTGAAAATACAAGTATAGACCGTTTCCAAGCAGAGATAGGGTGATGGCCGCCGATGTCAGACCGACAATCGTATATGGCGCTGCTCGCCTGCCATATACCCGGGCTGTGGATATCTGATGAGACAGAGATGCGACAGGTGTGCGTTTTTTGCATATGCTTTTCTGGCTGTTTTCTTTGATACATAAGACTTGATTCGTCCATATGCTCATTCTTTCAGCACACACTTGCGATAGAGGTCCCTGAGTATTCCCTCCGGATCATATTTCTTTTTCAAACGATCATAAATCGGTTTGTTATAAAGTTTCCAGAATTGTTCAAAAGTGAAATAGGAATCCGAATACAATGATTTCATTCCCCCGAGGGCTATGACCTTTTCCTCAATCTGCCGGTTGTAAAACCCCGGTGATAATTTTTCACGACCACGCACTGCATCCCAGAAGCCGAAATTGATGTAGAGTTTCCGTGGATCCAAACGATACAGATCAAAACGGGCTGTTTCGTCGTAGGCGCGGGTGGGGCAGATCCAAACCGGCATGAAACGGATGGCAGTATGATAAAAAGCCAGGAACTCCACGGCATGCTCGATGGGTATTTCGACATCCTGGATTATGGATTCGCTGTGATAGCCGAGCAGGCGTTCGATCTTCCGGCTCAACTTCCAGCGACTGTTGAGCCGCATGATCTTCGTGTAAGTCACCGAGTTGAGGTGGCGTTTACCGAAGAGTCGGCGAATAATCGGATTCTGGGCAAGGAGGTTCTTTGAGCACCAGAACCAATCTGTATCCCAGCGCCAGAGATAATCCTCGGTCGTGAGAAAATCCTCAGCTCGTACACGCAGCGATTTGTAATAGATGTTTTTATATGTGTAATCGCTGGTATAAGGCGCCTCATCAACGAATTGACCAAGCGTGATCACCATCTCTCGCTGGCTGAAAACGACACCATCGACAAAATCGAGATCAATTTGTTCGCATTTATCTTCGAGATCGGCAAAAAAATCCGCCGGGCGGGTATGTCTAATATGGGTCAGCTTCACGTATTTCTTCACAGGAACGGTTTTGGCTTTTATCGAAAGGCAGTAACCGAGCGTCCCGTAGGAATTGGGGAATCCGTAAAACAGGTCGCGGTATTCATTCTCAGGCGTGCAATTCACCACGCGACCATCGCTAAGCAGTATTTCCATCTCCTGTACGGTCTCGTGCACCAATCCGTAGCGGAAAGACGACGATTCGATGCCGCATCCGGCCGTCGCCCCGCCGATGGTGATGGATTTCAGCTGCGGAACGACCGCCGGCATGACGTTGTGTTGGAGGCATTCAGCCACAAGTTTCACATAGGGGGTCATGCCTTCCACGACAACCTGTGATTTCTCCTGGTCGACGTGCAGCACCTCATTGAAGTCACGCACATCCAGTCTGTTTGAAGAAATGGCACGACGGTCACGGAACAGGTTGGAAGTTGTTTTTTCAAGGCGGATATTCCCGCCCCGGGCGGCGCGCAGCACTTCCTTCAGACGCCGGGTTTTTTCCGTGTGCTGGGTCATGTCCATATCACCGTCACGATACTGAAAATGCCACCTTGGTGCCAATCTCAATCAGGCGTAAGCTGTTGTAACAACAGACCAGACACTACTGGTCATCCTTCCCGGGTCTGCTCCGGCTCGTCGTCTGTCGTGTTTAGACTCGGCGAAAACGTATTCGGCGTCTATAATTGATTTACGGCCTCGGATAATTTGTTTCAGGAAGCTGGGAGACTTAAAGACAGGGAAATCCTCATGAGGACTTACAGCATTTATCAGAAGCCTTGTCCGGCTTGTGGTGCCGTGGTGGCTGTCGAAACGCAGAACTGCACTTGCGGATATGGTTTTGACTCTATGAGCACGGACGAACGGCTCCCCGAAGAACAGGCCCTGCTAGATGAGGAACTGTTCCAGGCCTATCTGCTGGCGCGTATTGAC
Organism: Gammaproteobacteria bacterium; assembly: GCA_029863005.1. Lineage (GTDB taxonomy): Bacteria > Pseudomonadota > Gammaproteobacteria > Acidiferrobacterales > Sulfurifustaceae > Sulfuricaulis. Next base: position 39,654 of record JAOTWF010000011.1, read on the forward strand.
CAGGCCGTGGAGACGGTGGAATACGCGCGTGCCGAATTTGCCGCCGAAACTTCCAATCGCCGCAAGGCCGATAAACTGATCTTGGCCGTGCAGGAAGCCCTCGATTTGCGTGACGAGCGTGACGCGCAGACGTTGAAAATAGCGCAACTGCGAGAATCCCTGCCCGCCAAATCGGAAGCCCCGTCTTTGTCGGCAGAAGCCACCGAGGCCTTCCGGGCGCAACAGGCGGCCAAAGCAGAAAAAATCATGGAGTCATTTACCAACACCCAAACCAAAACCTGCCCACACTGCAAAACGGTGCTTCCGGTCTCGTCGGCCCTTTGTCTATGCGGATACATTTACGCGCGCAATCACTTCATGCTGCCGCGAGCCGTTGACAGATCAACGCGCGGCGAAATTTACCGCACTAAAGATTAGGCTTCTCTCCTCACGGCTATTTGCTGTACAAAAGATTGACTAACGCGGTATAAGTCCGGTCTTCGTAGCGGCGGAACTGGAGTGCCATACCATCTCTGTCTGAGCGCACGACATAGGCAGGGACGCGATGGATATCGTACTCATCATCTTCCATGAGCGTCAGGACCGCTTCCACCGGTGTGCCAGGAGAGATTTCGTCTTTGCTCATTTCCAGTCTGGCCCCGTTAAGACTGAGGTCACGCACTTTCCACCGTTTTGAATAGGTAAGATCCTGGTTTACAAGAATATTGAGCGGTATTCTTTTGCGAATGCTCTGGCGTTGTTCGGCCTTCATGTGTCACCTGATAGGGGGAACCTAGAGAATTCATATGATCTTATTGTCCTGGTAAAAGATCAACTTACCCTGTCTAGCAGTCATTTGATGCGTCTTTGACCACTACCAACAGCCGAGATTTTGACTTTTGGCATGTTTCTGGCGTATATCGGGATTCAGAGAATGAATGCGTAAATTCTCACTTTCACTTTAGAGAGTACATCCAAATGTCCAAGATGATGATCGCGCCGATGTTTCTGGACGCCGAACCATTGCGCAAGCGCGTACCGACGACTGATGAGAACGGGAAAGCTTTAAGCGATTTCATGGTGCTCTTTCCCGGGCTGGTCAAGAAACCGCAACATCTCATCCAAGCCACGATTGACGACATCCAGACCGTGTTTGCCCGCTTCGGTCATGTGGTGGTTTATGCTGAGCTAAACTTGAAATTGAGTCTGCTGTGGGTGAGCGTTAAACCGGTCACCGGCGTGCAATTTCAGATCACCGAGGCGCTGCGCGCCACCATACCCGAGGCGCGTCTGGTTTCACACATTTGAAGAAATAATGGGGACGCTGGCGAGGCCAAACGCGCCAGAAGAAACGGCCGAAGCGGTTTAACGTTTGGTGCTGTTCACATCCAACAGATCAGAGGCACGACGACCGACGGTCTGACGCCGGTTAGATTTACTTGGCTCCCAGCGAATTTCCTTGCGACGCTCCGCCACATTGCGGCGGCTGAATTTGCGCCGGTCTATGCCCTTGTATCCCGTTTTACCGTTTGTGTAGACATTTGCCATGGTACCCTCGTCCGGTCAGATTCTGGCAGTTACCCCTGACCACTGTTTGATATATCAAATAATTAGCAGAAACCATGCCAATAAGCCGGCGAGCCTCATATCTACAGCAGAGATGAGCCTATTCTGGATACCTTTATTCATCCAACCGGCCCCACCAAGGAGTGTCTTGGGGCGTTAAAACGCTTCCCCCGGTTGGCCCGCTCCGCCATCACCCCGTCATGCCACGCGGGCGACCGGGCAGATCAGGGCGTTCGGGCGCACACCCATCAAGGCTGCCGATTCGTCCTGCTCGAACTTGAAACGCCGGAAGACCTCGGAAGGACAACTTTCCAAGGGAATCGCGAAACCAAACGCACCATCAGCGATCGGCCGCAGAACTTAGGATGGATAAAAAAAGATGCCCGGTAAAGACAACGAATCATCACGGCAACCGGCGTGACCTTACCTCATTCGTCCGTGACGCAGCCTTCGGAGGCATTCTTGACGTTTTTGATGAATTTGTAGAGCGTGCCGTGTGTGGCCTTGTAAGGCGGCATTTTCCACGCGGCCTTGCGCTTTTTCATTTCGGCATCGCTCACCGCCACGCTAATGTCATTCTTCTCAGCATCGATCGTGATCACGTCACCATCGCGGATCAGTGCGATCGGACCACCCTCCTGAGCTTCCGGCACGACATGACCGATAATGAAACCGTGCGAGCCACCCGAAAATCGCCCGTCGGTCATGAGTGCCACTTCTTTGCCTAAGCCCGCGCCCATGATGGCTGAAGAAGGCGTCAGCATTTCGGGCATCCCGGGACCACCTTTGGGACCTTCGTAACGGATCACCACCACATCCCCTTTCTTGATTTCTGCGCGCTCAAGGCCCTTCAGCATGTCTTCCTCGCAGTTGTACACGCGCGCCGGTCCCGAGAAACGCATCCCTTCCTTACCGGTAATCTTGGCCACGGCCCCGCCCGGCGCGAGATTGCCCTTGAGGATCTGAATATGGCCGCTGGGCTTGATGGGTTTTTCCAGCGGCATGAAAACGCGCTGGCCGGGCTTCAGACCGGGAAGCGTTGAGAGATTTTCCGCAATGGTCTTTCCCGTGACCGTAAGGCAATCTCCCTCGAGCATTTTCTTCTCGAGCAGATATTTCATCACTGCCGGCGTTCCCCCCACGTTGTGCAAATCCTCCATGACGTATTGGCCGCTCGGTTTTAAGTCCGCCAGGAATGGCACGCGATCCGAAACGCTCTGAAAATCGTCAATCGTGAGCTTTACCCCCACCGCGCGCGCCATGGCGATCAGGTGCAGCACGGCATTGGTCGATCCCCCGAGCGCCATGACCATGACCATGGCATTCTCGAATGCCGTGCGGGTCATGATGTCGCGCGGTTTGATATCCTTTTCGAGCAGCGCCAGCATGGCTGCACCGGCGCGCCGGCATTCCTCGCGCTTGCCAGGATCCGTAGCCGGCGTTGAGGAGCTGTACGGCAGCGACATGCCGAGCGCCTCAATGGCGCTGGCCATGGTGTTGGCGGTGTACATGCCGCCACAGGCCCCGGCGCCGGGGCAGGCGTGCTCCACGATGTCCGCGCGCATGGGCTCGTCGATTGTTTCGGCAATGAATTCTCCATAGCTCTGAAAAGCCGAAATAATATCGATGGGGTCTCCTTTTTTACTGTGACCCGGCTTGATGGTTCCGCCATACACCATGATCGCCGGGCGGTTCAAGCGCCCCATGCCGATCAGGCAGCCGGGCATGTTTTTGTCGCAGCCGGGCAGCGTAATGAGGCCGTCGTACCACTGCGCGCCCATGACGGTCTCGATCGAGTCGGCGATGATCTCGCGCGATTGCAGGGAATAAGACATGCCCTCCGTGCCCATGGAAATGCCGTCGGACACGCCGATGGTGTTAAAGCGCATGCCGACCAGTCCTGCCGCCTGCACTCCTTCCTTCACTTGCGCCGCCAGTTCGTTCAGGTGCATGTTGCAGGTGTTGCCTTCGAACCAGTTGGCGACGATGCCGACTTGAGCTTTGGCCATGTCCTCGCGTGTCAGACCGGTGCCGTAAAGCATGGCCTGCGAGGCCCCCTGGGATTTTGGCTCGGTGATGCGCGAGCTGTAGCGATTCAGCTTCTTGGTCATGCCATTCTCCAGACGTGAAATAAAATCCTTCCGGCATATTGCGGCCACCGGATGCGCGTCATTCTATAAATGTTCCGGAATGAAGAATACCCTCAGAACTGGTATTCAATTCCGGTGCGATAGGTGGTGTCGGTTTTTTCGATTAACTGCGGCGGACGGTTGTCGTGTGCCATGTCCAAGGAGATTTTGAGATCCAGGCGCCGGGTCAGGTTCACGTGCAGCGAGGCCTGCTCCAGCGCACGAAAATCCTGGAAATCACTGGTGGCGGGCTGGTAGTAAGTCGTGCTGGCCAGGCGCACAGTTTCATTCAACTGGTACTTCACGATGATATAGAAATTTCCGCGCACCAACGTATCCACCCCGGCATCCGTAGCACCGGCCAAGGAGTCCAGCTCCTCGCGCGAGAGAAAACCTCCCAGCCCGGCGGTGAGCACCAATCTGCCATCATCCGATCTGAATGCTTCCCGGCGCACGCCGCCGCCCAGAAGCCCGCGGAAAGAAAGCCGGGTGAATTCATTTTCCTCCGCCTGCCCGAAGGCCTCCCAGGCCCATTTCGGTGTCAGCTCGTGAATATGACGCGCGTGCACGAAACTGCGGTTGGTATCACGGATACCGCCGGTCTTGCCGGAATCATGATTAAAAACGATGAAATCCGTTACGGGTCGGTAGTGCCACTGCAATCGACCGCCAAGGCTGGTGGTGGATTTATCGGTGTTGCCCGACTGTCCGGTGACCGCGAGAGAGAATTGCCCGCTGAAGCCGGCCTCCGGTTCTTTCACCCGGGTGTCTTCGGTATTGACTATCGCGGCGGTGGGTGAGGCCAGCAACAATAGAACCAACGGCGCTCCGAGGCGCCAATCACTTCTTATTTCCATCCCGAGACTAGCTGGCGTTGAGCGCCCGCGCGGCGCGACTCACGTCCTTCTGCTTGACCCAAAGAATCGCGCCGAATCGGCCACCTCCGGCACACACGGCATCAACCGCTGTGACATTGATCCGTGAGTTGGCGAGCTTTGTCAGCACTCCCGCAATCGCGCCGCGTTTGTCGTTGCCGCGAATCAGAAATCCTGTCTTCTTGGCACGCAGTCGCAACTTCAGCCGGCGTGCGGCAGACAAGAAGGAAGCCGGGTTGGCGGGAATGAAATCCATTTGAGAACGACGTCCACTGGGAAAACCCGTAAATGCCAAGAGATTGATCCCGTATTTTGCGAGTGCCGCGAGCGTTCTGGCGGCCTCGCCGGCGCGGTTAGGAACCTGCATCGCGAAGTAACTGACCTTCTTTGCTGTGGCCATAAATATCCTCCTGCTGATGTGATCGCCGATGATGGATGCTCGGCCATCATATCCCATCAGAAATAATACCAACAGCTTTCAATCCGTTGCGTTTTTTCCAGAAAGATCATTTCTTGTAATACAAAAGTTGCACAGCAAGCAGATAACCGTTAACTCACCGCAAAAACGGGGTGAATGCTGGAATCTGCGGGTCAATAAAGGTAAAATCACTCGCAGATATTCCTTCCATCGGCCCTCACCGCGCTGCCACAATGGCTCCAGGCGACAAGGGCGAATGTCGTTACAGTTTAAAGATTCCGGCAATGCCGTATCGTGCCATAAAGTCCGTCATGTGCTCCATTTCAGTATTTTCTCGGCCCCCGCGTCGAGTTTCAGCCAGACGGTCCCAAGCTTTCTTCGTGTAATGGGATAGATACAATAATTCATTATGGAAAAATCGAATTCGACCATGGCCGGTAAATCTTTTTATCGCAGCGTGCAGCAACATTAAAACCCTCCATGCGCGCCCTGCACCAACAACTCAGTCTTGCGAATTTTTTCCAGCATCTTCGGACAGCGCCGGAACGCGCCTTACTGCTCGATTACGATGGAACGCTGGCCCCGTTTCACATTCATACGCACGAAGCTATGCCTTACCCCGGAGTGCGCGAAATCCTCGACACCATCATGCAAAGCGGTCATACCCGCCTCGTCATCGTCAGTGGGCGCTGGACACGCGACCTCAAACCTTTACTCGGTCTGAAGCGGCTTCCGGAGATTTGGGGGTCACATGGCTGGGAACAACTCAAACCCGACGGAGAATATGCCGTGGCCCCCATGGACGAAAATGCCCTGCGCCATTTGGTGGAAGCCGATACCTGGACTGCCGAAGTGGAATCCCGGGGAGGCCGTTGCGAAATGAAACCCGGAAGTCTCGCGATCCATTGGCGCGGACTCTCGCCTGAAAACATCAACGAGATTCAGGCTCTGGTCTCCGAGAATTGGAATTTGCAGGCAATGGAAAAAAGCCTGGTTTGGCACGATTTTGATGGCGGCATTGAGTTACGAGTCCCCGGCCGCCACAAGGGATTCGTCGTGGAATCCATCCTTTCCGAAATGGGCACGGATACCGCCGCGGCTTACCTCGGTGACGACGCGACAGACGAGGACGCCTTCAAAGCCATCCGTGGCCGGGGGATTGGCGTGCTGGTGCGTCCACAATTCCGCCCCACGACGGCGGATTTCTGGCTGCAACCCCCGGAGGAACTTCTTGAATTCCTGAAGCAATGGCACGAAACCAGCGCTAAGACGTCATGAACCTGCTCGAGCAAGTTTACTTCGGAAATCCGCTGTACGACTGGATCGTGGCGGTCACGATCAGCATCGTGCTGGTACTAATCCTCCACATCGTCAAACGCATCATCCTTCGCCGCTTAACCGCCCTGTCACGAAAAACCGAGAACCGCCTCGACGATTATGTCGTGGACATTCTGAGCCATACGCGTTTCCTGTTTCTGTTCATCGTCGCTTTCTATTTCGGCATGCAGTATCTGGAACTGCCGCCGAAGCCGACCCGTTATCTCGATCACTTTGCCGTTATCGCCTTGCTGGTTCAAGTCGCCTTCTGGGGAAATCGCGCCATTGCTGTTTGGCTCAAGGACTATTTAAAGCGCAACCGGGAGACCGACGCTGCCAGCGCCACCACGGCTTCCGTGCTCGGATTCATGGGACGGGTAGTGCTGTGGTCAGTCCTGTTGCTAATGATACTGGGCAATCTCGGTTTCGACATCACCGCGCTGGTGGCGAGCTTAGGCATTGGCGGCATTGCCGTGGCACTGGCATTGCAGAATATTCTAGGCGATATCTTTGCGTCATTGTCCATCGCCCTGGACAAGCCGTTTGTGATCGGTGATTTCATTATCGTGGATGAGGTCCTCGGGACCGTGGAATACATCGGATTGAAAACCACCCGTCTCCGCAGTCTCGGCGGCGAACAGATCGTATTTTCCAATAATGATCTGCTGAAAAGCCGAATTCGTAATTACAAGCGCATGTTCGAGCGCCGCGTGGTATTCGGCTTCGGCGTGGTCTATCAGACGACACATGTGCAACTTAAACAGATTCCGATGATGGTGCGGGAAATCATCCAGGGTCAGGAGAAAACCCGCTTTGACCGCGCCCACTTCAAGGAATACGGTGACTCGTCGCTGGATTTTGAAGTGGTCTATTACGTTCTTAGCCCCAATTACAACGTCTACATGGACATTCAGCAGGCCATCAACCTGGCAATCTTCGAGCAGTTCGCCAAGGCGGGCATCGACTTCGCCTATCCGACACGCACCCTTTACGTGACCCAGGACGGGGCGGTGCCCGCTGAAACCCGTAAATGATCCCGACCATGGAAAAACACAATCGACACAGCGGATTGATAGTGGCCTCGAACCGGTTGCCGGTGGCACTGACGCGCGCGGAAGACGGAGCCTACCGCATCGAGCCCGGCAGCGGCGGTCTGGTGTCCGCCCTGCTTCCGGTTTTGCGCGACCGCGGCGGCACGTGGGTCGGCTGGCCAGGCATCAGCGGCGACATTATGAACATCGACGCCCTGCTGGAAGAGGCGACGCAACAGGCAGGTTACCAGCTCAAGACGGTGGCGCTTACCGAGGATGAAGAGCGCAAGTTCTATAACGGGTTTTCCAACGAAGTGATTTGGCCCCTGTTTCATGATTTGCAATTGCTGTGCAAATTCGATCCCAGCTACTGGCGTGTGTATCAAAACGTCAACCGCCGTTACGCGGAAGTTCTAAAACAGAACAGCATCGATGGCGACTTTATCTGGGTGCATGACTACCATCTCATCAACGTCGCGCAGGATTTGCGGCAACTCGGTGCCAGGGTGAAGACGGCCTTTTTCCTCCATACGCCGTTTCCGCCGCTTGATATCTTCGTCAAGCTGCCGTGGCGTTTCCAGTTGTTGCACGCGCTGGTGGAATACGACCTGATTGGTTTTCAGACCCTGCGCGATCAGCGCAATTTTACCCAGTGCGTCCGCACCCTGATGAAGGACGTGGCCGTGCGCGGACGAGGACAATTGCTCACCTTGCGAGACAGCGAACGCGAGGTGCGCGTCGGCAGTTTCCCGATCGGGATCGATTTCAATGCCTACGCCAAACGCGCCGCCAGCCGGGAAGTCACCGACCGGGCGGCGGAACTGCGGAACACGCTACCCAACCGTCAATTGATCCTGGGCGTGGACCGGCTGGATTACACCAAGGGCATTCCCGAACGCCTGGAGGCCTTCCGCAACGCGCTGGTACGCTATCCGGAACTGCACAACCGCGTCACGTTAATCCAGGTCGTGGTGCCGAGTCGCGAGGACATCCCGCAATATTTTGAGCTCAAGACCCGCATCGAGCGATTGGTTGGAGAAATCAATGGGCAGTTCACACAACCCGGAGGCTGGGTACCAATTCACTACGTGTTCCGCAGCCTGGACACTGACGATCTCCTGGCTTACTACCGGGCGGCGGAAATTGCCCTGGTCACCCCGCTCAAAGACGGCATGAATCTCGTGGCCAAGGAATATTGCGCGTGCAGCATCGAAGAGGATTGCGTGCTGATCCTGAGCGAATTCGCCGGGGCCGCGGCCCAGTTGCAGCGCGGGGTCTTGCTGGTCAACCCCTATGACATCGAAGGAGTGGCGGACGCCATTCACCACGCCTTCACCATGGGCGACACCGAACGGCGCGCTAGCATGCGACATCTGCGGCGTTCTATCCGTGAACAGGACATTTTTTGGTGGGTGGATTCGTTCCTACGCGCCGCCATCGCCAAGGACTTAAGTGCGTTCCCCTTGCCGGATGATTACGTCCCGCACAGCGACATCGGCGGTATGTCGCTTTGACCGGTACGCCGGATTCGCGAAACCTCTATTATCCCCTCACAGTTCAGCCAACACCGAACGACGCAGGAATATTAATCCCACCAGTATCACCAGCGAAATCGCCCAGATCATAAGGTAGGTGATCATCGACTGTCGGGCTTTCTGCTTTTCCCACCATGTGCGTGGATGGATTCCCTTCATCAGAAACACCAGCTTGGCCGCAAAATTCACGCACACCACGTTGACGGCCAGCAGCAGCCCCGCCCCGGTGGCCAAAGCATACTGGCCGCTGCCCAGCATGAGTCCGAAGGTGGCCGCCGGTGGCAGCAAGGCGACCGCGACCATCACCCCCACCAGCACGCTCGATAATCCAGTCGTCAGCGACAGCGCCGCGGCGGCGCCAGAGGCGAGTGCCAGCGCCACGGAATCCAATCCGACGTCGGTGCGCGCCAGCAATTCTTCGCTCTCGATATTAAGCGGCCACACAAGGGCAATAATGACCGAAAGCACCAGCGTCATGCCCAATCCAGCCAAGCTGGTCTTCAGGGAGCGCCACATCAGCGCTGTGTCGCCGAGCGCAGTCCCGAGCGCCAACGCGATGTTCGGCCCCAGCAGGGGCGCGATCACCATAGCACCGATCACGACCACCATGTTGTCTTCGATCAGCCCGATCGCCACAACGATGGTGGATAGGAACACCAGGACCAAATAGGTGCTGTCGAGGCGGGCATTTTTTTCAGTATCGTCGTAAAGCTCTTGCCGCGTGATGGCCATGGCGCGCGCCGCGCGGCGGGCGACTTCTTCCTCGCCGATCGAGGATCGCGGCAGCGCGGCCTCGACCGGGATCACCAGGATCCGCGCTTCAGGATCGCTGGTGAGATAACCCTCCAGAGCATCGAGCACTTTCTGAGTCTGTTCGTCGGCCACCAGCAGGCGCACGACTTGACGACCATCGGCGTCCTCAGCGCCCAAACGATGATCCCGAACTTCCTGCTGATTGGCGATGCCGACAATGGTATCGAGATGCCCCTTGCTCGCCGTGACCTCGATGATCTTCATTAATGCAATCCTCCTCCGCTCTTTCTGGCGCATCCCATTGCTCAGACGACTGAACCCTAAATCGCTACTGATTGTATGGATGATTGAGTTATGATGCACCTACCGACATGGCCACCTGCGCCTCGTACAGATTGATCCGCCCGCTGCTCTTCTGGCTTCCCGCCGAAACCAGCCACCAACTGACCTTCTTATTATTGCGCCTGTTGTATCGTCTGCCCGGTGCGGATGCGCTGACACGTGCGATTTATTCACGTCATCCGACATCCTTGCCAGTCAGCGTCATGGGGCTGGACTTTCCGAATCCGGTGGGACTGGCGGCCGGTCTCGATAAAAACGCGGAACATATTCGTTCTCTATCGGATTTCGGGTTCGGGTTCCTTGAGCTCGGTACCGTCACTCCCCGGCCACAACCGGGAAACCAGAAACCTCGTTTGTTCCGCCTGCCTCGGCAGTCGGCGCTGATTAACCGCATGGGATTCAATAATGTCGGCATCGAAAGGTTCATCCTCAATCTGACGCGCGAGGACAGATCCTGCCTTGTGGGGGTCAATATCGGTAAAAACCGTGACACGCCGATGGAACAAGCGGCCGATGATTACCTTGCCGCCCTGCGCACGGTCTATCCGCATGCGGACTACATCGCCGTTAATATTTCATCCCCCAACACCACTGGCCTGCGCGATCTGCAGAACGAGGAGAATCTCAACGATCTGCTGCGCCGGCTGAAAGCGGAACAAATGACGTATGCTGAAAAAACTGCGCGGTACGTGCCCATCGCCCTTAAGATCGCCCCTGATCTGGACGATAGCCAGTTGGCGGCGATCGCCCGTCAGGTGCTGGAACACAAGTTCGATGCCGTGATCGCTACCAATACGACCATCACCCGGCCCGGCTTGGGATCAGATCCACTCGCACGCCAGAGCGGCGGACTGAGCGGAAGGCCGCTCAAGACACTCTCCACGGAAATCATCCGAAAACTTTATGGTCATCTTCAGGGGAACGTTCCGATCATTGGCGTGGGGGGCATCGAGAATGCGCAAGACGCCTGGGACAAGCTCGTCGCCGGCGCCGATCTGATTCAGATCTACACCGCGCTGATATACGAGGGACCGTGCGTGGTTAAGGCAATTACCCGTGGACTATCCGAACGCGTACAGGCAGCCGGAAAAGCAACCCTCACGGAAGCGTTGGAACAGGCCCGGGCAACGCACAATTAACGATAACCCACGATCAGCCCGCCGCCAGATAATGACGTCACGGCTGAGTCGCCGCCGGGCGGGCTGTAATCACACAGTTGCGGCCTTTCTTCTTGGCGCGGTACAGCGCGTCGTCGGCGCTCTGAATCAGGGTTTGAAAATCGTGGGCATTCTGGCCGAAGCAGGCCACTCCAATGCTTACGGTGATATTCAGCTTTTTCAGCTTCGGATGTAGCTTAACGGGCACGTCCAGGGATTTGTGTTCGATGGTTTTGCGCAAGCGTGCCGCCAGGTTCGCCGCGGTTTTCAGGGGCGTGCTCGGGGCCATCACCATGATCTCCTCCCCGCCATAACGCATGACGACATCCGTCGTTCTTACCGTATTGACGACCACCTGGGCCAATTCCGCAAGCACGACATCGCCCACTTGGTGACCATAGCTGTCATTGATGCGTTTGAAGTGATCGATGTCGAGCAATAGCACAGAAAGCGGTATGCCATAGCGAGTAGCGCGGGCAATCTCGGTCGAGAGG
>JAOTWF010000118.1 GCA_029863005.1 Gammaproteobacteria bacterium
AGTCCATGCCACAGGAGGGTTAACAATAATGTCCGCACGCCAAATCAAGATGACCATCGGTTCCGTGGTGCTCGAGGCCGAGCTGCTCGACACGCCCACGGCGGAAGCCATCTGGAACGCATTGCCGTTTACGTCCAAAGCCAATACCTGGGGCGAAGAGGTGTATTTCTCGACCCCGGTGCACGTAAAACGCGAGGCCGACGCGCGTGACGTGGTGCAGCCGGGCGAACTGGCCTTCTGGATCGAGGGCGACTCGATCGCCATCGGTTTCGGACGCACGCCGATCTCGCAGGGCAATGAAATCCGTCTCGCCGCCAAAACCAACATCTGGGGCAAGGCCAAGGGGGATGTGAAGCAGCTCAAGTCGGTCAAATCCGGCGCGCCGATTAAAATCGAGAAGATGTAATAACTCCCTGCAACTCTCATCCCCAAAGAGAAAAAGGCGGGGTGAGGCTGAACGCCCGGGTTGCCAGTCCCGCAGTCCAGTTTGATTGCCGTCAATGTGCCAAATCGCGCGGTAAATATCCTGATTTCATAACATCATCACGGCGGTGTGGGAGGTCATTCCAGTGAATGACATGACAAGCCAGGGTCATTCAGCGCGCCGGCGTCTTCGCTGGCGTGCGGCCGTTTCCGTGCTCGCCGTAGTCGTGGCGCTCCAGTCCGGCTGCGTCACGGTTCCGCCGGTGCCGGAAACCCGCTATCAAGTTGCGCTCGGCCAGGTGGCGGTCGTCGCCAGGCAGCAGGAGCCCGAGATCAAGTTCGAGGGTTTCGTCCACGGCAAAGGCCAGGGCGCGGCCATGGGCGCGGGTGTCACCTTTTTGCAGTGCTTTGGCGCCGGCGCGGGGAGCACGTGCACCGGCCCGTATTGCGGTGCGGCCGCCGCGCTCTGGCTCGGCATTTGCGGCGTCGCGAGCGCAGTGGGCGGCGTGGTCGGCGCAACCGCTGCCCCGAGCGCCAAACAGGTGCGGACGGCGGAAGCCAAATTGTCCTCGGTCTTGAACGCGAATCTCATCCAGGAGTCGTTGCGCGATCAAGTGATCGCGGCCGCCGCTGCGAGCGGAATGCGGCTCCAGGCCGTTTCGCCGGCCGGCGCGCCGGAACCGAATCAGGCGCGCGACTATCGTCCCCTCGGCGCCGATGGCGTGGACACGGTGCTGGAAGTGGCGCTGACCCATATCGGCACCGACGGTGCGGGCATCAATTCCCCCGTGCAGCTGCGCATGAAAGCGCATGTCCGGCTGATCCGCGCGCGCGACAACACCGAGATTTTCGCCACCGACTATCTGTTTCTAGGCGAACGGCACAAACTGTCGGAGTGGTCCGCAAACCAGGCGGAGCGACTATTGCATGCGTTGCAGAAGGGATATGAAGTGCTGGGAACGCATATCCGTGACAATGTCTTTCTGTTGTACCCCTTCCCCGACCATGAAGCCCACGCGGCCGGCACGCTGGCGGTCGCCTTCGGTCTCGCGCCGATTTATCCGCGCACGCGCGGGACGCTCACCGGCGATCCGCTCATCGGAAAACACTTCGAATGGCTAACGGTGGACGGTTTGCAGCCGACGTTCCGCTGGCAAGGTTTCCCGCGCGAAACCGATATCCAAAAGGCACCGGAAGAGATGGAGCGGGTCAGCAACGTCCGCTATGATCTGATAATCGCCCGCGAGCAGAACCTCGCTCCCGCCGGGATCGTTTACCGGCGCGAAGGACTGCCGCAGAGCGCACACCGGCTGGAAACGCCCCTGAGCCCCGACACCCGCTACTTCTGGACCGTGCGGGCGCACTTCGAGCTCGACGGCCGTGAGCGCGTGACGGAATGGAGCGCCATGCATTTCATGGCGCGCGAACGGTGGACCGCGCCTTCAAACTGGTCGTACCGCTTCAAGACTCCGTAACAGGCAGCGTTGAGGTTGGACGCGTTACGCGTTGAACTGTCTCGGCCGCAACCCGCTCTCGCCGAACAATGAAATCCGCCTTGCCGCCGAGACCAATATATGGGGCAAGATCAAGGGCGATGTGAAAATACTCAAGCCGGTGAAATCGGGTGCGGCGATCAAGGTGGAGAAGGTCGGTTAAATTCCGCTGTAGCGTCTGAGCTCGAATGGCGTTATTGGACGAGATGGGGCATTCACGCTGATATTGTCCCTGACGAAAAAATTCTTGATGCCTCATCTGGGCCAGCATGGAATAGTTTCTGAAAAAATAATAGAAGGAATTCCTCTCTGATCCTGATTCGTGTTGACCCTTGCGGATTTTTTTGCGCCTGACCTGAAGTGGCGGCACAGATCGTTTATCGGGACCGTACTTGAGGCGAGCCATTGATTGCATACGCAGTCGATGTTGGTACTATTGTTGTGATTCCCCACTGGCCGAGCTAGTGACAGGCCGGCAACCCACGACAAGGAGAAATCATGCCAAAACTTATCAAGTACACCCTTGAGTTTAGCGAGAAGGATAAGAAGTGGACTCTCAAAAACGACAAGACCAAGAAAATGGCAAAATCGTTCAAAACCAAAGCCAGTGCCATAAAGGGTGGTGCGCTAAAAAGGGCACTCGGGAAAAATGGAGGGTCCGTGAAGATTCAAAAGCAGAATGGAAGGATTCAGGAGGTTCGCACCTATCACCGCTAAAGCTTGCCCCGGGTAATCGACGGGGTAGAGATTCAAGCAGTGACAATTGTTAAAGGGGTCGGAGTGATTAATTCTTAATCACTCCGACCCCTTTTTATTTGCTTTTAATTTTAAAGGTTAGACGTTGTATGTTTATTTCTAGGATTCCCCTGAACAATTAGGGCCAGATCACAGTTTCCGCTATTATCAGCGATTCTTGAAAACTGAATCCAGTCCCAGAAATTTTTCATGACCCAAGACCCGGTTAACAACTTAAACGTCCTATCCCAGGACCTGCTGCCCACACCGCAGCAGGTGAAGAGCGCGTTGCCATTGACCGACAAGGCGCAAGCGACGGTGTTGCAAGGGCGCGAGACGGTGCGGCGCATCTTGGACCGCGAGGACCTGCGCCTGTTCGTGGTTATCGGACCGTGCTCGATCCATGACATCAAGGCCGCGAAGGAATACGCCTTACGCTTGAAGCGGCTTTCCGAGGAAGTTGGCGACACGCTGTATCTCATCATGCGTGTGTATTTTGAAAAGCCGCGCACCACCGTCGGTTGGAAGGGATTGATCAACGACCCATTCATGGACGATTCCTTCCACATCGAGAAGGGCCTGCACCTGGCACGCGA
>JAOTWF010000012.1 GCA_029863005.1 Gammaproteobacteria bacterium
CGCCGATCAAACAAGGCAAGGAGCCGTAAGATCAGAGACGCCCCGTCTCAGTTCTCGGCTTTGAGCCAGGACTCGGCATCGGCGAGATTTTCGAAATTCCTGATTTCGGCATCGGTGAAGGCGCTTGGCAGCCAGCCGAGCCACGTGATCCACATATTGGGGGTAACCACGGCAAGGCGTTTGAAGTCGTGCGCGTGGGCGCGCGTGAACTTGATGTCTTCCCACATGACATCCAGGGTATAGCCCGACATCTTGCTCAGGTTCAGCAACAGCTTGATCTTGGGCGCACGTTTGAGTTCGTTGTTCACCGCCGCTTCGAACTCCCGGAAATCCGCGAGCGAGAGCTCTGAGTAAATCGACGCCTTGAGCAGTTCTTCTTGTTCCTCGATGACGATCATGGCTTTGCCCGCTGCTTGAAATAATGTCTCGGGACAAGCATATACCTGTTGCGGGAATGGAGGAAACCTTCTTCTTTTGTTCCTGTCCTCAAAAAGGATTAACCTTGAGGCTATGACACACGTAGTTTCCCAGGGCAAAAAACCGGTAATCACCCGGACCGAGACCATCGCGCGCACGCGCCTGTTCCGGGTCGAGCAGGTGGGGCTGCGTTTTGCCAACGGATGCGAGGTGAACTACGAGCGCCTGCGTAGTTCCTCTCGAGGCGCCGTGCTGGTAGCACCCATGCTGGATGAATCCACGGTGCTGCTGATTCGTGAGTACGCCGCGGGCGTGGAGCGTTACGAGCTGGCGTTGCCCAAGGGACTCATCGAAGAGGGAGAATCCATGATCGAAGCCGCCAACCGCGAAATCCGGGAAGAAGTCGGCTACGGTTCGCGCAAGCTGACCCATCTTAAATCCGTCACCCTGGCGCCAGGTTACTTCAGCCATGCCACACACCTGGTTCTGGCCGAAGATCTTTTCCCCGAGCGGTTGCCGGGCGACGAGCCCGAGACTATCGAGGTGGTGCCGTGGTCGCTTAACCGGCTGACCGAACTCTGCGCGCGCGAGGAATGCACCGAGGCGCGCTCCATCGCTGCGCTGTTCCTGGTGCGCGAACAACTGGCCGGGAGGCGCTGACGCCCATGGTTGAATTCAACCCCCGTGAGCAGTTGGGAGCGGTTTGCGACATCGCCCGCGACGCTGGACGTGCCATCCTGGATGTCTACGAGCGCGCATTCACGGTGGAGGAAAAGGAAGACCGTTCGCCGATTACGGCGGCGGACCGTGCCGCGAATGAAATCATCTGCCAGAAGCTGGAGGCATTGACTCCCGGTGTGCCCGTCATGACCGAGGAATCGGCCAGGGTGGCGCACGAAAAACGCAAGGACTGGAAGCGTTTCTGGCTCGTCGACCCGCTGGACGGGACCAAGGAATTCATCAGCCGTAACGGCGAGTTCACCGTGAACATCGCCTTGATCGACGGCAACCGACCGGTGCTGGGTGTGGTGTATGTCCCGGTGACCGGGCTTACCTATTATGCCGCCACGGGTAAGGGTGCGTTCAAGCAGAGGGGCGAGTGCGAGGTGCAACCCATTCACGCGCGCCGCTTTGAAGGCGGCAAACCCATCGTGGTTGCCAGCCGCTCACATGCCGGCCCCGAAACCGAAGCATTCCTGAAAAATCTTGGTGAGCACGATGTCGTGAGCATGGGCAGTGCGTTGAAGTTTTGTCTTGTTGCCGAAGGCACGGCCGATGTCTACCCACGTCTCGGCCCCACCATGGAGTGGGACACGGCGGCGGCGCAGTGCGTGGTGGAGGTGGCGGGCGGTCGCGTGACCGATCTCAATCGTCAACCGATGACCTTTAACAAGCCCTCGCTGTTGAACCCCTCGTTCCTGGTATGCGGTGCCGGCGACTACGATTGGTACCGTCATCTCCCCACCTTGTGAAGTACGTGTTTGCCAACCACCGGTTCCAGCCCACTTTATCTCTGCCTTGATCAAGGCGGACACGCCAGTCGCGCCCTGGTGTTCGACCACCACGGCGTGCTGCAGGTCAGCGCACTGCGTGAGGTCGAGGTCCGCGAACCGCAACCGGACTGGGTGGAACAGGACCCTGAAGAAATTGTTGATTCGCTGCACGCGGTCATTGGAAAAGCCGTGGCTTTACTCGGCGCGCGCGCCAGCCGCATCGTCGGCGCTGGCCTGGCCACGCAGCGCGCGAGCCTAGTCTGCTGGGACCGGCGTACGGGCGCGGCCCTGTCGCCGGTCATCAGCTGGCAGGACCGGCGCGCGCAGGAATGGCTCAGTGGATTTACCGGACACGAGCGCGAGATTCACCAACGGACCGGACTCAGACTCTCGACACATTACGGCGCATCCAAGATGCGCTGGTGCCTCGCTCATCTTCCGGCCGTGTCCGCTGCGCAGCATGACGGTCGTTTGGTTATCGGGCCGCTCGCAAGTTTCCTGTTATTCCGCTTACTCGAGGGGAAACCATTGCTGGCCGATCCCGCCAACGCTGCGCGCACACTGTTGTGGAATTTTCGCACCTTGCACTGGGATCCGTGGCTGCTTTCGCTTTTCGATATTCCGGCAGAAACGCTTCCGTCTTGTGTACCCACGCGCCAAATGTTCGGCACGTTGCCGGCGAACGGGCTCCGTCTGCCACTGTCCATTGCCACCGGAGACCAGTCAGCGGCGCTCTTTGGCTTAGGCACGCCAACACCGGGGACAGTTTACGTCAACATCGGGACCGGCGCGTTTATTCAGCGCGCTTTTGCGCAACCACACGACGCTTCAGGTTTGCTGAGCAGCGTGGTTTATCGCGACGCGAACCAGGTCGTCTATGTGCTGGAAGGCACCGTGAATGGGGCCGGTGCGGCACTGAAATGGGCAGAACGGGAATATGGATTGAAAGATATCGAAGCGCAGCTACCCGCGTGGCTTGCACGCGATGGCGCCATCCCGCTGTTTCTCAATGGGGTGGCCGGTCTCGGCGCGCCATACTGGGTGGCCGATTTTCCCTCGCGTCTGATCGGAGACGGCGAATCTTGGCAGAAGGCCGTAGCGGTGGTCGAGTCCATCGCGTTTCTGTTGCAGGTCAACTTTGAAATCATCAAGGTTATCTCACCGCCACCCACGCGCCTGCTCGTCAGTGGTGGTCTGGCGCGGGTGGACGGCCTCTGCCGGCGGCTCGCGAATCTGAGTGCGCTGCCGGTTTATCGACCCGCGGAAATCGAAGCCACGGCGCGTGGCACGGCCTTTCTGTTGGCAGGATTCCCCAAAGACTGGCAAGAACACAAACTGGGAGATTTGTTTACGCCGGAACCAAACCCGGGATTGGAGCAACGTTACCGAAACTGGTGCACAGAAATGCAGCGCGCGCTTTCGGAGCGTTAATTGTTTTTTTCTTCCACCAGGACACGGTCCCGGGGACCAGGCGCCGGACTGTAGACGACGAACGCCACGGCCGGATCTGCTCCACGATTGATGTAGGCATGGACCACGCCCCGCGGAATGTGCATGATGTCCCCGGTTTTCACGGCAATTGAATGCTTGCCAAGCCAGATATCGCCCTCCCCACGCAGGAGAAAAACCGTGATGTCGCTGTCAGCGTGCAGATGCAGCGGCTCGCGATCGCGCACCTGTACCAACAGACTGGATGACCGTTCGCTGCGCACGATTGTCAAGGCCTTGATGTTTTCGCCAACCGGCGATTTGTTTTCATCCAGCAACTTTTCCAGATTCATCCTGTGATATTTCTCCGGAACTTTTTCATCCGGTCCGATCCACTCCGTTGCACCCGCCGGGAGCAGGTTAACGGCACTCATCAGCGTCGCAAAAATGATACTGGTTATGTTTTTCATGCGATGCCCTCAGGGACGTTCAAAGGTCAGGGAGGCCCAGGCGCTCTTCCAATCAAATCCGGAAAGGAAGGGTGCCGGGACCATGTGCACCGAAGTCACCAGCCACACACCCGGTCGTGGGATGATAAACTCGACGCGGCCGTTGACATCGGTCCGGCCCTTGAGCTTGGCGGTTGGCTCGGTTTTGCTGAATGCCACCACCAGCGCATCGGAGAGCGGCCGGTCCTGGTACAGCAGCCGCAAGCGCAGCGTGCGCGTGTGATACGGATTGGTCTCGGCGATCAGCTCAAGCGGGAATCCCAGGACGCGATCCCTGCCCGTGACCACCGTCCCCACCTTAATGAGCGACTTGGCGCACCGGAAATAGGTCTCTTCGATTTTCTTTCCAGGCTTGAAGCGTTGGCGGTGCAAGGCCAGGTTGCGCTCGAGCCCTTCTTTTTCCAGGTAACTCTCAAACTCTTCCGCCGTGTCGAAGCTGACCGATTCCGGTTTCGTGTGTAGCCCGATGGTGTAGATCCCGGCTGTGGACGGCATCACCGTGCCGGCGGGATCGTCACCCAGCACGCCTCGAATCGATTGTGTACCGGTCGAACCGGCAGCTATGTAGCGCTCATATTTCTGAGGGAAATAGGGCACGGAATCGCCTTTGAAATCCTGACCCACGAACAGGCGCAGGGGCGCCTTGGTGCCGGGTTGGAGTTGGAATGCCTGCGGTTCAATCCAAAAGTCATGCGCCCATCCAGCGGGCGAGGCAAGCAGGAACAGGAATACCAGGACGGCAGGCGTCTGCAGGAGATTTTCAGTAAACTGGCGCCGGCCTGGAGGCGGTATGGAACCTGAATGGGAGATAGTCATCGAAAGCCGTTACAGCATAACACAGTCGTTTCACAAAAAAATTCGCCGCACGAGTTAACTATCTCCATGAACATCCGTCAAATAGGCTTGTCATTGCTTTGTTTGGGCTTGTTCGTGCCCACGCCCGCCGCATCGCACGAAATCCGTCCCGCGATTGCGACTGTGACGTTTCCTTCTGAAGGAACGTACTCGGCAGAATTTTTGGTAAACATGGAAGCGGTGATCGCGGGCGTGAGCCCGCAGCACAAGGACACCCGCGAGTCTCCCCAGGCACAAACTTATAACCAACTGCGCGAGTTGCCACCATCGGAATTAGAGAGACGAATTCGCGAATTCCTGCCGAAGTATCTTGCTGGCATCGAGATCCGATTTGACGCTGCGCGCGTGCCGTCAGCTTTATGTTCACTGTCAGTGCCGGAAGTGGGCGATCCAGCACGTGTGCGCCTCGCGCTATTGCAATTGTGCGGCTCCCTTCCGCCAGGGGTCACCAGCTTGCGGATGGCCTATGCCGCGGAATTCGGCGAGCTCATTTTGCGCTTGCCGGCCGTGGGCGGAGGCGATCCCGTGGCGCTGTGGTTGAAGGATGGTGAATTGAGTGAATCCTATGTATTAGGTGTCGGTCTGGAGCGGAAAACGCGCATGGAGGTTGCCGCGCAATACACCGTGTTTGGCTTTACGCATATTTTACCCAAGGGTCTGGACCATATCCTGTTCGTGCTCGGGTTGTTTTTACTAAGTCTGCGCTGGAAACCCCTGCTGATCCAGGTGACATCTTTCACCATTGCACACACCATAACGCTGGGATTGAGTATTTTCGGTATCCTTTCGTTGTCACCCGCGATCGTGGAGCCGCTGATCGCGGCCTCGATCGCCTATGTCGCCATTGAAAACATCATGACCGCAGAGTTAAAGCCCTGGCGTCCCTTTGTGGTCTTCGGTTTCGGCCTGCTTCATGGACTGGGATTCGCCGGGGTGTTGAATGAAATAGGTCTGCCGCGCTCGGAGTTTGTCACGGCCTTGCTCAGTTTTAACATCGGTGTGGAGCTGGGGCAATTAGCTGTAATTACCCTGGCCTACCTGTTAATCGGCTTGTGGTGGAAGGAAAAGGACTGGTATCGCGCGCGCCTAGTTCTGCCCCTGTCGGCGTTGATCGCCGCGACAGGTGTCTACTGGACGATTGAACGGATCGTCAGTTGAGTTATATCAACCGGCACGTTGTTGGATGGGAGCTGGGGCGCTTTGCTTTAAATCGATAAATCGACGCGATGCTTCCGCGCGCCGCTCAATGCCTTTCCACGCGATGTTTTTCATGCGCCGGTCATGCCGTGTCCGGTAAACACATTCGCGCACCGACAAGAGACTGCCATCCAGCCTGGCATGGTGCAGTTTGAGAATGGCCTCGTGGGCGGCCTTTTCAGGTACCACGTACACATGGCCGTAACCGAGCGGCTGACCGCTGTCGGTATCGCGCATGATGATGGCGTTGATGGTCGTGCCGTAACCGGCGAACAGTCGCCGGAGGCCTTCCGCCGTCGCCGTGGCGGGTAAATTGCCCACAAATATGTTCATTTCCACCCCGCTACCAGGCTAGCGGCCTGTGTTATTCCACCATTCTGGTTAAGATGCGTCTATCTGGCAAGTCGGCGTTCCACCCCGGTCCGAAAAAGCCTTGTCTACCAAGGGTTTTGAGAGCATTGTCCACGCAGATTAAGAACAAGGCGAAGGCTTGGTCCGGCCATCGTTTTTCGAGATGAGGCCTTCAGGAAAGCAGCATCAGCTTTGCTGTATCCGCGCGTGGAACCGCCAGTGGCAAAGTTTTTTTCAGCAGGCGGACGACCTTGGCTGCGGTGGCGCGATATCCGGTAAGTTTACCGCCATAAATAGTAACGAGGCGTATCTCGTTGGGATTATCCGGATACAGGATGGTTTCGCGTGAGCGATGAAAGGCCGATGTTTGCCCCTGAGGCAGCACGCGCAAGCCGGCAAAACTGTCGACAAGCCGGCCGCGGCCATGCGGGAAGTAATGACTCAGTGTTTCCTGAAGATAGGTGATTTCTCCGGGAAGCGCCCGTACAGCTTTCGGGTCGCTGTGAAAATGTGTTTCCGTGGTTCCGACGAGGGTTTGATTCTTCCACGGCATTACGAACACGGCGCGGCCGTCTTGCGGGGCCTCAACATAGTACACCCCGCCTCGTGTCTCGCCTTCGAGAAGAATATGCGCACCCTGGATGAGGTCCACCGGCAGCCTCGGTAGCCGGGGTGTTATCCTATCGAGCACGGGATTGACCCAAGGTCCGGTGGCATTTACCAGTGTCCGTGTGTGGCACTTGCGGTCGTTGTGGCCCTCGAGATAATGCACCTCGAAACCACTCGTGTGCCGGTGAGCCGACTGGAAATTCGCCGGACAGCGAAGTTCCGCACCGAGCGACTGGGCCGATTGCATCACGGCCCGTGTCAGCCGCGCATCGTCGGTTTGGGCGTCCTCATACCGGAACACTACCCGCAGGCCGTGTGTGGCGAGCCCATCGAAATCCTGCCACCGCGTGCGTGACACGGATTCAAAGCGCGTCTCGCGGGACAGCCCGCCCAGTAACGCATAAAGCGACAATCCGGCGCGGATCATCCACGGAGGACGGCGGGTGGTGGCATAGACCGGTATATAGAAAGGCACGCGTTGCACCAGGGCGGGGGCGATACGCAGCAAAATTTCGCGTTCGCGCAGTGATTCACGCACCAATCCGAGATGTGCGCTCTCGAGATAACGCAAGCCCCCGTGGATCAACTTGCTGGACCGGCTGGAGGTTCCACTGCCGAGATTGTATTGTTCCATGAGAAGGACAGAATATCCCGCCGCCGCCGCGGCCTGGGCCACGCCTACCCCGTGGATGCCGCCGCCAATGACGCCGACATCATAATCCGCTCCGGCCATCAGGAAGATTCCGCGAGGTGGGAAAATTCCTGGATCATCTCGCCAATGGCAAAGGTCTCGACAAACGCGGCCCCGCGCGCCGCCAACGTCAAGGCCAATGGCGCGTCCGTCACTTCGAACACAGCCAGTTGCGCACCAATGATCCCAAGCTCGCCCTCTTCCGGAAGTCCATCCACGTCACAGAAAATATATTCCGGTCGCAAGTCAGTCACGGGTATCTGTTTATGCTCTTCCCAGCGATCAATAACGGCGCCGATTCTCGGCCAGCCTTGGGTTCGCGCTGCCCGGAGCGCCTCGAGTGAATAGGAAATCAGGACGCACTGGCTGCGAACGGGTTTGAGCGAGCGCCGTGCCAAGGTCAGCAGGGTATCGATCCCAAAGCGCTCGAGGCTCGCACGCTTGAGTTCGACAAAGGCGGTCACCTCCGGTTGGCGCACCAGCAAATGACCCAGCTCAGCCAGGCGAGTGATGTGCACGTCCTTGAACCGATCACCGAAGCGCTCGCGCTCGGCGACCGGTCGTCTCCAGAGTTCTTCATAGAAGTGATCGTGAACGTTGCCACCGACACCGCACAGGCGTTTCAGGTCGCGGTCGTGGAACAGCACTGGCACCCGGTCACGGGAAACCTGGACATCGACTTCGATAAAACGTGCCCCGGCAGCGATGGCCGCCTCAAGGCCGATCAGGGTATTTTCCGGGTAGTGTTGGGGATAGCCCCGATGCGCGATCAATTGCGGGATAACCATAAGCGCAACTTTAGCACTCTGGAATGACCGCGTACCGCGCCGACTGGCACGGCTGTCAGCCACCAGCGATATCAGTCGGTGGTGAAGTATGTGGATGGTCTAAGTTACGAGAGAGACTCAAGTTGAGGAGTGATTATGCAAAACCGATTCATCCCCGTTTGGACCGTGTTGATATTGGCTTTGTCCTTGTCCTTTGCCCATGCCGATGCTGGTATCAATCTCAAGGCCGGGACGCTTGGCGTCGGCATGGAACTGTCCAAGTCCTTCAGCGACCGGTTCAGCCTGGGCCTGGGATTCAATTCCTATGATTACAAAACCACCGACCGCGCTAGCGACATCGATTATGATTTCAATTTTGATCTTCAGTCCGTAGTTTTTCTGGCGAATTATCATCCTTTCAGTGGCACCTTCCATTTCACCGGTGGTGTGGTGTACAACAACAATGAATTGAACCTGACCGGTAAGCCCACCGGCACCAACTATATTATCAATGGCCAGTCCTATACCGCCGGGCAAGTGGGATCACTGACCGGCAAGCTTACATTCAACAGCACGGCACCTTATCTCGGCCTCGGTTGGGGTAATCGTCCGGGCGGAAGACTGGGTCTGTCGGCGGATATAGGCGTGCTGTATCAAGGGTCACCCAAGCTTTTCCTAAACGCCACGGGGGCCTTGAGTGATCCGGCGTTGGCATCCGATCTTGAACAGGAACGCCGCAGTGCGGAAGCGGATCTGGGCGATTTCGAGTGGTATCCGGTGCTATCACTTGGTATGTATTTCCGCTTCTGACAGGCGTCCCATCTGCACAAATACCCATCGGCACATGCCGGATTGTTTTTTTAATGCCCAGGCACCGCCTCTCGTGTTGCCTGATTTAGAATGGCCCCCATGGACAAGCATGGCAGGCCATCATGACAAAACTTCCAAGCGCACATGGCGCCAAGATTCGTCTCGGCATCAGTAGCTGCCTGCTGGGTCAGAAGGTACGCTTTGATGGGAATCACAAGCTCGACAGTTATCTGACCGACACGCTCGGGCTGTATTTCGATTGGGTGCCCGTTTGTCCCGAGGTCGCCATCGGCCTGGGCGTTCCACGACCGCCGATCCGGCTGGTGGGATCGGCCAGCACACCCCGCGCCGTCGGCGTGAAAGACGACTCCCTCGACGTGACAGATAAACTCGCCGCCTACGGAAAACAGCAAGCACGCCAGCTCGATGACCTGAGCGGTTATGTTTTCAAGAGCAAATCACCGAGCTGCGGAATGGAGCGCGTGAAAATTTATCAGCGCACCGGCATTCCCGCCAAGGGCGGTCGGGGAGTCTATGCTGAGGCGTTTCTCTCCGGTCAGCCTTCGCTACCGGCGGAGGAGGAGGGTCGACTCAGCAACCCGCGTTTGCGGGAAAATTTCATCGAGCGTGTGTTTGTCTACCGGCGTTGGCAGGAACTCATGACGCACGGTTTGACCGCCTCCCGGCTGGTGGAATTTCACACCCGCCACAAACTCGCTCTCATGGCCCATGATGTCGAGGCCTATCGTGCGCTCGGCCGGCTGGTGGCGCAGGCGGGCCGGCGGAATCTTAATGAAGCCGGGAGGGAATATCTCGCGAAATTGATGCAGGCGTTCCAGCGACTGGGAACGCCGGCGCGCCATGCTAACGTGCAAATGCATCTGATGGGTTACCTGAAACACCACTTGGATGCCGCAGACAAGGCCGAGCTGCTTGGGGTGATACATGCCTTCCGTTGCGGCGAGATCCCGATTGCCTCGCCGTTGACCTTGATCAAACATCATTTCCGCCGTCATCCGGATCCGTACATCATCGGTCAAACTTACCTCAATCCTGATCCGCGCGAACTGTTGTTGCGCGGCGGTCTCTGAGAAGCGCTCCCGTGTACCCGGAAGACCTGCGACGCGGCGCGATCTTGATGATCGCCTCCGGGCTCCTGTTTTCCACCATGGGAGCGCTGGTGAAATACCTCTCTTCCGCCGGATTGCCGAATGAAATGGTGGTGTTCTTCCGCAGTGCGATGGGTTTGCTCGCACTGCTGCCGTGGGTATTGCACCGCGGGCTCCACCAACTGAAAACAACACAGTGGCGCGGGCATCTTGGGCGTGGCTTGGCGGGGGTGGCGGCCATGTACTGTTATTTCTACGCCATTGCGTACCTGCCGCTGGCAGAGGCAGTGTTGCTAAATTATTCCACACCCTTGTTCATTCCTTTTATCGCGGCCTTGTGGCTGGGTGAACAGGTTTCCGCGCGACTGTGGGTGGCCATCGGGATCGGGTTTGTCGGCATCGTGCTGATACTGAAGCCGGGGCTCGCCCTGTTCACGCCGGTGTCCCTGATCGGACTGGCCTCGGGGTTGTTTGCGGCGCTGGCCATGGTCAGTATCCGGCGGTTGTCAAAGACGGAACCCACACTGCGCATTGTTTTCTATTTCAGTCTCGTGTGTACGGTCGTATCGGCGGCGCCGCTCGCCTGGCGCTGGCAAACTCCCGATCCCGCTCTATGGGTTTTGCTGATTGGCATGGGTGCACTGGCCAGTCTGGCGCAGCTTCTGTTGACGCGTGCCTATGCGCATGCCCCGGCCTCGCAGGTGGGCCCGTTCACCTACTCCACCGTGGTATTTGCCGCCGGTATCGGCTGGATTTTCTGGAGTGAAATCCAGGATTTCCTGTCCTTTGGCGGCACCGCCCTGGTCTGTCTGGCCGGTGTTCTGACGATTCGCTTTGCCGGCCAGCGGGTACTCTCCGAAGCGAAGCTGGTCGAGGAATAACGTTCACCCGGGTGGGTATCGGCCGTTCCTCCGGTTCGGATAACCGTCGGGCGCAAGAACCCGGAACCTGCTGCCGTCAAGTAAATAAGAGCGAAATATTTTCCATGGGCTTACCTTGTCAGTCTTCCTCCCTTGTCCCAAAATAAATAAATACGTCGAAGCCGCGGGTCGCGCCGCACCCTTAATTAACCAAGGAAAATGGAGATAACCATGGACAGCCTGGACCGAGCGATAGATCTGGTATCGCGGTGGAAAGACAACCGAAAGAAAGAGCGCGCCGAGGTGCTGGAGCGCCTCGAAGGCGTTATCAAGGATTGCCAGGCCGCCGCGAAGGTTTGGCAGGAGTATCACAACAATCCCGGGAAGCCGGGGGATCATTGGACGCTGGTCAGCTGGATGGGGCCGGAGCGCGCCAAGCAATTGCACGAAATCAATCTGCGCGCGAAAGCGAGCGTTGAGGAAGTGTGCCGGCTGGCCGGTCCGGCGGCAGGGCGTTTTGTGGTCCTGGATGATGATGTCACGGAAATGGCCTATCGCCAGCTCAAGCCAGGGGAATCCGGCATCGATGCCGCCAAAACGGCGTTGGAGAATCTGAAAGCGCGCGCGGATTACCTGCGTGGGTTGATCGAACGCACGCAACGCGGCAAGTCCCTGGCGTCGTCGAAAACAGCTTCCGTGAAAAAATTCAAGAAGAAGTCGGTGAACAAATCCGCGAAAAAGAAAGCCCCAAAAAAGAAATAAAAGAAATATTAATCCGGGAGTCTAATCACCGACGGGCCCGGCACGAGAATCCTGTTCCGGAAAAAACAAAGCGCCCCTACGGGGCGCTTTGGATTACGGCATAAATAGAAATTACTTGGCCGGAGCGGCAGGGGTAGCCGGTGTGGCTTCTTTCGCCGGTTTCGGAGCGGCCTTCTTGTTCATTTTCTTCTCTGGGCATTGCATTTCTTTGCCATTCACGGTGACGACATCGCCAGCCTTCTTGCCTTTGCAGGCCTTGGCGAGCGCCTTGTCCGCTTTCTTATCCATTTTGGCTTCGCTCTTGGCGGCCGGGGCCATGTGCTTCTCGGCGCTGGCGACATGCACCAGTCCGAACATCAAGGTGAAGGCGAGAGCAAACAGGGTGATCAGTGATTTTTTCATTCCAAAGGCTCCTTGAAGTAATTATTGAGTGAAGAGTCTGAAGGCTGGAAGCAAACATCATCGCCATCATTGCGGGACTATTAAGCAATCGCTGTGCCATGCTTTAAAGCATCTTAAACTTATAACTATCAACAAGTTATATATTTGAAACGCTCTGCGCTATGCTTGTGTTTTGTAGCAGGCTCCAAAATTTGTAGGAAACATTATTGGAGTAGAAATGCCATTTCGTTTTTTCAGGCTCGGCCGTCTCCAGCGCAAGGTGTTGCTGGTGGTTTCCGTCATCGTGATCGTGCCGATGCTCGTGGCCGGCTGGCTGGCCGCCGAATGGGTTTCGATCAGCTTCGAGAAGCGACTAGAGCAGTGGATCATCGACGCCGCCCGCGCCAACCAGAACTGGCTCCAAGCCTATCAAAATGACGCGGTCATCCTCGGCCGGGTGTTGGCGGATGACCCGGCCTACCTGAGCAATTTCGAGAGTTCACCCGAAGCCGCGGTGCCACCGGCGATCCAACGTATCTCGCAGGAACTGGGTATCAACCTGATCCAGGTCTATACCCCGGACAGAAAGTTGGTTTATAGCTCGTTACCGGTACAAGTGAATGCGCTGTGGGAACGCGGGCAGACGGCCGCCGTGCTTAAGGTCGTGACTCGGCAGCAGACCATGCTGGCCGCCGTGGGCATCACTCCCATCCCGCGGCGTGGCACCCCTCGCTACTACCTGGTGTTGGGCAGCTTGCTGGGGCAGGATTTCACGGATGAGTTGGCGCAGCTCACGGGCCTGAAGACACGACTTTATTACCGCGAGGGAAAAAAATACTACGATCTATTTTCCAGGCCCGGAAAGCCCGTTACGTTAAAACATCTCCCGGCGGCGGCGCTTAGCCGGCTGGAAAAAAACCGGAAACCCTATTACAGCCTGGAGGCGGAAAACGGCCAGTTCCGTGGACTGTACATGCCGATCGTGGATCCTACCGGACGTGTCGAGGCGATCATGTTCAGTGGGCTGGAACGCCGCGGGGTACAGGAGGTGCTCACCAACCGGATCGCGCTGTTCTTTTGGATTTCACTGTTGGGAGTGATCATCGGGGGTTTGACGGGCCTGTTGCTTTCGCGGCTGGTGGTGCGCCCGCTGGAATATTTGCGCAACGGGGTGATGCAGCTCGCCGGCCAGAACTTCAAGGCCAACGTGCCGATCACTTCGGACGACGAACTGGGTGATTTGGCCAAGGCGTTCAATGCCATGGCGACGCGATTGCGCGAGGCGCGTGATGAGCAGGTGCAACGGTTCCAGAAAGACAAGCTCTCCGCCATGGGCGAGCTGTCGGCGTCCCTGGCGCACGAAATCCGCAATCCCATCGGCATCATCAATGCCTCGGCGGCGTTGCTCGACAAACCGGATTATGCCCCGGAGAAGAAAGCCGAGCTGACGCGCATGATCCGCGAGGAAAGCCTGCGCGTGGCGAACCTGGTGCAGGATTTCTTGCAACTGTCACGTCACCGCCAGCCGAGCTTTGCCGTTATCGATCCCGCCCAACCGCTGGAGCGCGCGCTCGAACTGGCATTGGCGGGCAACGATTCATCCAAAGTATTCAAGGATTTTCAGCATTGGGACGCGAAAATCAAGGCCGACGCTGGTCTGCTGCAACAAGCCTGGGGAAATATTTTCACCAATGCCTTGCAGGCCTTGAACGGCAAGGAGACCGAATTCTGTCTGCGTTCCGGCGTGGAAGACGGACACGTATTCCTGTCGGTCGAGGACAACGGGCCGGGGGTGCCGGCTGAAATCATGCCGCGACTGTTTGAGCCGTTCTTCACCACCAAGGATCAGGGAACGGGCCTCGGCCTCACCCTCGCTTATACCCTGGTGCAGGCGAATGGTGGGCAGCTCGAGGCATTACCGCCGGAAGGCAAGGGTGCGCGGTTTATGATGCGGTTTCCTGTAAGTGAAGAAGGAGTAAATTAATGAAACGCACCGTGCTTGTCGTGGACGATGAACAGAACATGCAGACAGTCATGCGCATGGTGTTGGAAAACGCCGGCCATGAAGTGTTAATCGCCGACAGTGGTGAAAGCGCGCTGGTGCATGCGCAAAATCCGAATCTCGACGTCGTTCTCACCGATCTTCGAATGCCCGGCATGGGCGGAGAAGAATTCGTCATTCGTTGCCGCAAAGAGCGCCCGGACGTCCCGGTGATCATTGTCACGGCACACGGCACCATCCGCTCCGCCGTCAAGAGTATTCACGACGGTGCGGCCGATTACCTTACCAAGCCATTCGAGCCGGAACAGCTCGAGATCGTGGTGCACAACGCCATCAAGCTGCGCGATATCCTGCGAGAGAATACCCGGCTCAAGGCCGAAGTGAACGAATCGCGCGGGACAAAACGTCTCGTGGGCGAAGGGCGGGTAGCGCAGCAACTGCTCGAGGAAATCCGGCGCGTGGCGCCGTACAAGACCGGCGTGCTGATTACCGGTGAATCCGGGACCGGCAAGGAGCTGGTGGCGCGCACCATCCACGAACTCTCGCCGCGACGGGAACGCCCGTGGGTCGCGCTCAACTGTTCCGCGATTCCACGGGACCTTCTGGAGTCCGAGCTGTTCGGCTACATCAAGGGCGCCTTCACGGGCGCGACGCACAATCGCGCCGGCCGGCTGGAACAGGCGCAGGGCGGGACGCTGTTTCTGGATGAGATTGCCGACCTCGATGCCTCGCTGCAGTCGAAGTTGTTGCGTGTGTTACAAGAGCGTGAATTTTCGCCGGTGGGCTCGAACCAGGTTCGGGCCGTGGACGTGCGTTTTATAGCCGCGACCAATCGCGAGCTGAAAGCGCTGGTGCAGGAAGGAAAATTTCGCGAGGATCTGCTCTACCGTCTGGATGTTTACAGCATCGTCGCGCCACCGCTGCGCAGCCGGCGTGAGGACATCCCGCTTCTGGCCCAAACTTTCCTGCAGGAACTGGCCGCTGAGACCGATAAAAGAGTTACGGCCTTCACGCCGGCGGCGCTGGAGGCGTTGGCAGGCTACGCCTGGCCCGGTAATGTCCGCGAGTTACGCAACACGGTGGAGCGCTCGTTGCTGTCTTGCCAGGGAACAACGATCGATATAGGGGACTTGCCGGGGGCGATCGTGGCGCCGTCCGCCTCGGCCGCCGGCGAAAAATGCAAATTCGAAAAGAAAGGCAAGAAAAATCTGGACCACTGGCTGGAAGCGATGGAGCGCGACGCGATTCTCGAGGCGCTGGCGCAAACCCGGGGCGTGCAAACACATGCTGCGAAGAAACTGGGCATCTCGGAGCGCAGCCTGTGGCACCGTATCAAGAAACTTAACATACAAATTAACCGAGTCATCTACTGAGACTTTCATGGATTTCGGCGGTTGCCGGAATCATTCGATGGCTTCATGATGTCTCTTCATCACAGGAGATAATCGATGCTATCGCCCGCGGTTGTTGCCTGGCTGGAATTTTCCCTGTGTGCGGCGCTGATTGCCGTCGCCGGCACCCGGTTGTCGCGCTACGGCGATATCATCGCCGATAAAACCGGGCTGGGCGGTGCCTGGATCGGGCTAGCGCTCATGGCCACCGTCACCTCGCTGCCCGAGCTGGTCACTGGCGTGAGCGCGGTGGGGCTGGCCGATGCGCCGGACATCGCCGTCGGTAATGTTCTCGGCGCCTGCATCATCAATCTCACCATGATCGTCTTCCTCGATTTGCTGGCGCGCGAGGAGTCGATCTATTCGCGCGCCAGCCAGGGCCATATCCTGTCAGCCGGTTTTGGCATCATCATGGCCGGGTTCGTCGGCTTCAATGTTCTGTTTTCGCAGCATGGCGAAGCCATGTCGCTCTATTATGTCGGCGCCTACAGCCCGCTGCTGCTCCTGCTCTACGGTGTGGCGATGCGCACGCTATTTCGCTACGAACGCCGCCTGCGTGCCGAGGCGGTGGAGGAGCGTGTGGAGCGTTACCCCCACATCACCTTGCGCGACGCCCTGATCCGCTATGCACTCGCCGCCAGCGTCGTCGTGGCCGCCGGCCTGTGGCTGCCGTACGTGGGTAAGGACATCGCGCAGGCCATGGCCTGGCAGGAGACCTTCGTCGGCACGCTGTTTATCGCGCTGGCCACGACACTGCCGGAAATTGTGGTGACGATCTCGGCGCTGCGCATTGGCGCGCTCGATCTGGCGATCAGCAACCTGCTGGGAAGCAACCTGTTCAATCTTGTCATTATTGCGATTGACGATATCGTCTATATCAAGGGCCCATTACTGTCACACGTGTCCTCGCTGCACGCGGTATCAGCCCTGTCGGTCGTGATGATGAGCGGCGTGGCCGTGGTCGGGCTGTTCTATCGGCCGCGGGAGCGGTTGTTCCGCACGGTCGGCTGGACCAGCCTGTTGCTGCTTTCCCTGTACCTGCTGAATACCTTCTTCCTCTATCTCTACGGGGGCTGACCATGGGCGACGCAGATCTGCGGCTGCAACCCGGAGAACCCACCTGGCATTTGTTGCCGGCCGAGGAAATTGCCCAGCGCCTGCGCATTAACTTGGGCACTGGCCTGAGTGAGGTCGAAGCGCGTCGTCGCCTCGAGCAGTACGGTGCGAACGAAATTCGCGAAGGTCGCCGCCGCGGGCCGATCGCCATGTTCCTCGGGCAATTTACCGATTTCATGATCCTGGTGTTGATCGCTGCCGCGATCATCTCGGGCCTGATCGGCGACGTGGTCGACACGCTGGTGATCGTGGCCATCGTGACGCTGAATGCCGTGATCGGTTTCGTGCAGGAATACCGCGCCGAGCGTGCCATTGCCGCCCTCAAGCAGATGGCGGCGCTGCAGGCGCAGGTTCGGCGCAGCGGCCGGGCGATGCTGATCCCGGCTGCGGACCTCGTGCCCGGCGACGTGGTGGTGATCGAGGCCGGCAACGCGGTCCCGGCCGATCTGCGTCTGACCGAGGCAGTGCAGCTGCGTATCGAGGAGGCGGCGCTTACCGGCGAATCCCAGCCGGTGGAGAAGATCACGCGCGCCCTGCACGAGCCGGAATTGCCGCTCGGTGACCGACGCAACATGGCCTACAAGGGTACCCTCATCACCTACGGACGCGGCCACGGCGTGGTGGTGGCGACGGGTATGCATACCGAGCTGGGACGAATCGCGATGTTGTTGCGCGAGGAAGGTGAGGTCAAGACGCCGCTGCAGAAGCGGCTCACCCGCTTCGGGCGCTTGCTGGCAATCGCGGTGCTCGTCATCTGCGCCATTATGTTTGTCACCGGTCTGCTGCGCGGAGAACCGCTGGTGCTCATGCTGCTCACCGCTATCAGCCTCGCGGTGGCGGCCATTCCCGAAGCATTGCCGGCGGTGGTTACGGTATCGCTTGCGCTCGGGGCAAGGAAGATGGTTAGCAAAAATGCCCTGATTCGCAAACTACCCGCGGTCGAGACTCTTGGTTCGGTGACCTTCATCTGCTCGGACAAGACCGGCACGCTTACCGAAAACCGCATGCGCGCGGAAGAGTTTTGTGTTGCCGACCAGCCTGTGCGAAGCATCGACCCGGCCTCAGCATCATCGGAGCCGTGGCGCACGCTGTGGCAGGCCTTGGCGTTATCGAACGATGCTCGCGTAGGTGCCGACGGTGCCGTGATCGGGGATCCGACAGAAGTGGCACTGTTCGAGGCCGCGCGTGCGGCCGGTGTTGACAAGACTGTTCAGGAAGCGGCGCACCCGCGTGTGAGTGAGTTGCCTTTCGAATCCGAGCGCGCGCGCATGACCACGCTGCATCGGGAGGGGGAAGCCGTTATCGGATACACCAAGGGTGCTCCGGAGCGCGTGCTGCCGCTGTGTCATGACCGGGTGGGGGCGGGGGGGACGGAGGCGCTCGATCGCGGGGAGATGGAAATCATCGCTGAACGCATGGCGGCCGACGGTTTACGGGTGCTGGCGGTCGCGCTACGCCGCTGGCCGGCGTTACCCGATCCACTTGAGGTGGAAAATGTGGAAACCGGCCTGAGTCTGATCGGGCTGGTGGGACTGCTGGATCCGCCGCGTGGCGAGGCACGTGAGGCTGTCGGACTCTGTCGCAGTGCCGGCATCACGCCGGTGATGATCACCGGCGATCATCCTGCCACGGCGCGCGCTATTGCGCAGCGGCTCAACATAATCGGGGAGGATGCCGAGGTACTTACGGGACGGGAACTCGCGCGCATTGATATGGAAGATTTCGAGCAGCGCGTGGAACGGGTGCGCGTGTACGCACGCGTGGCGCCCGAGCAGAAGATTAAAATCGTCAAGGCACTGCAGGACAAGGGCGAGTTCGTGGCCATGACCGGAGACGGTGTGAATGATGCGCCGGCGCTGCGGCGCGCCGACATCGGCGTAGCCATGGGCATCACCGGGACTGATGTCGCCAAGGAGGCCGGTCACATGATCCTGCTGGACGACAACTTCGCGACCATCGTGAGCGCGGTGCGCGAAGGGCGGCGCATTTTCGACAACATCCGCAAATTCGTGCGTTTTGTCATGACCGGTAACTCCGGCGAAATCGGCACGCTATTCCTGGCGCCGTTCCTGGGTCTACCGATCCCGCTGCTGCCGATCCACATCCTGTGGGTGAATCTCGTGACCGACGGTCTGCCAGGACTGGCACTCGCCGTGGAGCCCGAGGAAAAAGGCATCATGCAGCGCCCACCGCGTGCGCCGCAAGAGAACCTGTTCGCGCACGGAATATGGCAGCATATCCTCTGGGTCGGAGGGTTGATTACGGCGCTGTGCCTTTTCACGCAGGCGTGGGCGATCCGTGTCGGTGATGCCCACTGGCAGACCATGGTGTTCACCGTACTGACATTGTCGCAGATGACGCATGTGTTGGCGATCCGTTCCGAGACCGAATCGATGTTTACGCGAGGTTTCACTACCAACATGCCGTTACTGGGTGCGGTGCTGCTGACTTTCGCGTTACAGCTTGCCACCATCTACGTCCCCATGCTCAACCCGATCTTCCGCACTCAACCACTGACGGCGGTCGAGCTGAGTATCTGCCTCATGCTGGCGGCGACGGTATTCGTCGCCGTCGAGATCGAGAAATGGATGGTGCGCCGCGGTTGGCTCTATAACGGAGCACTGCGTGGTCGGAGCGCTAGCATTTGAGTATAGGTTCATCATACGTAATTGTGATCGGATGGTTGATGCTGATGGGAACAATGCCAGAAATCCTTATGGCAGATACCGTTTCTGAAGACATGCTGCACCAGCACGTGCAGGCGCTGGCGGGCGAGATCGGCGAGCGCAATGTATTGCACCCACGCGCGTTGCGCGCGGCCGCCGATTACGTGCGGCGCAGCTGGGAAGCGCAGGGCTATCCTGTCATCACACACGAGTACGTGCTCGGGGGTGAGCGCTGGGCAAATCTGGAAGTCGTCCACCGAGGCCAGCGGGCGCCGAATGAAATCGTGCTCGTCGGTGCTCACTACGATTCGGTGTTCGGCAGTCCGGGAGCGAACGACAATGGCAGCGGGGTGGCGGCGTTGCTGGAACTCTCACGCGTATTTGCTAACCGCCAAATCGATCGCTCCGTGCATTTCGTCGCCTTCGTGAACGAAGAGCCACCGTTCTTCAAAACCGAAAATATGGGCAGCCAGCATTATGCCCGTGCGGCGCGCGCGAATAACGAGGACATCCGCGCCATGCTCGCACTGGAGACCATCGGCTACTATGATGATGCGCCTGGCAGCCAGCAATATCCCCCATTGTTCTCGCTGTTCTTTCCCGACCGCGGCGATTTCATCGGCCTGGTATCGAACTTCAGTTCGCGCCAGTTGCTGCGGCGGGCGGTCACGGCGTTTCGCGCCGCGAGCGACTTTCCGCTCGAATACGTATCTACGTTCGGCTGGGTCCCGGGAGTGGACTGGAGCGATCATGGCTCGTTCTGGAATGAGGGTTATCCGGCGATCATGGTCACCGACACCGCCTTATACCGTTATCCCTATTACCATTCGGCGCAGGATACACCCGACAAGCTGGACTATGTGCGCCTCGCACGCGTGTCCACGGCGCTCGTGGCCGTGGTCGAGGCGCTGGCGAAATCCGATCAAGCGCCATGAGGCAGGCACCCCGTTTTTCCCTCTGGTTACGTCTGCCGCGGGAAGCGCATGAGCGGTTTCAGTCCCTCATTGCCAAGTTAAGCGCGCGTCTCGGAACGCCCCTCTTCGAACCACACATCACGCTGCTCGGCGGTCTTAGCGGGAGCGAGGAAGCGTTGCGCCGGCAAACGCGCGCGCTCGCCGGCGCGACCGCGCCATTTGAAGTCAGATTGCTTGAAGTAGGGTGTCTCGATGAATATTACCGCTGCCTGTTCGTGAAGATCGCCCTGTCACGCGCATTGCAGGAGGTGCATGCCGTAGCCAGACGTTTTTTTGATCAAAGCTTGGACGCGGATTTCACCCCGCACCTCAGCCTCGTTTACGGAAATCTGGAGGAAAAGGAAAAAGAGAATATCCTGGATGACATTGGTAGGGATTTCTATGAGAACCTTCGCCTCGAAGAGCTCGGGCTTTATGACACCAGCGGCCCGGTCTGGCGTTGTGTCGAGCGCGGCCGGTTCGGCGCGGCCGGCGGTCAGGTGAGCGTGCGCACGCCCTGATCGCCGCCGAGGAGCAGGACGTCTGCCGGGCGACGGGCGAACAGGCCATTGGTGACTATGCCAGCGAGGCGGTCGAGTTTTTCTTCCAGTTCCACCGGGTTCAAAATGCTCAAGTTGTGCACGTCGAGAATGATGTTGCCATTGTCGGTCTTGAAATTCTCGCGTAGCACGGGTTGGCCTCCAAGCTCCACGATTTTTCGGGCCACCAGGCTGCGCGCCATGGGGATGACCTCGACCGGCAGCGGAAACTTGCCGAGCACGTCCACCAGCTTGGAATCGTCCGCGATGCAGACGAATTTCCGGCTCGCGGCCGCGACGATCTTCTCGCGCGTGAGCGCCCCACCGCCGCCCTTGACCAGGTGCAGATGTTTCGTGGCCTCGTCAGCGCCGTCCACGTACAGCGGCAGATCGCCGGTGGCGTTGAGATCGAGCACTGGAATGCCGGCCTTCTTCAGCCGTTCGGCCGTGGCATTGGAGCTGGCCACGGCACCGTCGAGCTTGCCCTTGGTCTTCGCCAGCGCGTCAATGAAATGATTGGCGGTGGAGCCGGTGCCGACACCGATCACCCAGCCGGATTCGATGTATTCCAGCGCCGCGAGCGCTGCCGCTTTTTTCTTTTCTTCCGGTGTCATGCTGTTCCCGTGATGTCTGACAGGAGCCAGAATACCTATTATTCGTGTGATAATGAAGTGTTCTTCATGTTAAATTATTGTTCCGGCGCAAAATAGAAATTATCTGAAGCCGCCTCTACAACTTTATGCCCCAGAAATATCTGAAGACCATTGTTAACGCGCGCGTGTACGACGTCGCGCACGAGACGCCGCTCGAGCTCGCTCCCATCCTGTCGCGCCGCACCGGTAACCATGTCTGGCTCAAGCGCGAAGACGAGCAGCCGGTGTTCTCCTTCAAATGCCGTGGGGCGTACAACAAAATGGCGGGTCTGCCCAAAGCAGAACTGAAAAAGGGCGTGGTCGCCGCCTCCGCCGGCAACCACGCCCAGGGTGTGGCCCTGGCAGCCGCGAAACTGGGCACCAAGGCGATCATTGTCATGCCGCGCACGACCCCCCGGATCAAAGTCGACGCCGTGCGCAGCTTGGGCGGCCAGGTGGTGCTCCACGGCGACAACTACGATGAGGCCTACGCACACGCGCATAATATCTCGACGCAGCGCAAACTGACTTTCGTACATCCGTATGATGACCCCGAAGTCATCGCGGGACAGGGCACCATCGGCATGGAAATCCTGAAACAGCACACAGGACCACTCGAAGCCGTGTTTGTCCCCGTGGGCGGCGGCGGGCTGATCGCCGGTATTGCGGTGTACATCAAGCAACTGCGATCCGAGGTGAAGATCATCGGCGTCGAACCGGAGGACGCCGATGCCATGGATCTCTCACTCAAGGCCGGCAAGCGCGTTATGCTCGATCATGTCGGTATTTTTGCTGACGGTGTGGCGGTGCGTCAGGTGGGCAAGGAGACGTTCAAACTGGCTCGGCAGTTCGTGGATGAAATGGTCGTGGTTTCAAATGATGAGATCTGCGCTGCCATCAAGGATATCTTTGAGGACCGGCGCATCATCCTCGAGCCGGCCGGCGCGCTCGCTTTTGCGGGGCTTAAGCGCTATGCCGAGCAGAAACGGCTCAAGAACAAGCATCTGATTGCCATTGCCTCCGGCGCCAACGTGAACTTCGACCGGTTGCGGCATGTGGCCGAGCGTGCCGAGATCGGCGAGCGGCGTGAGGCGCTGTTCGCCGTCACCATTCCCGAGCGCCCTGGCGCGCTCAAGAAATTCTGCACTATCCTCGGCGATCACAACATCACCGAATTCAATTATCGTTATGATGATCCGAAGAACGCTCACATCTTTGTCGGCGTGCAAGTGCCGCCCGACACGGCGGACGCTCGCCAGCTCATGGGCGCGCTGCGCAAGCACGGCTACGCCACGCTCGACATGACCGACAACGAAATGGCGAAGCTGCACATCCGCCATCTCGTCGGCGGCCGAGCGCCAAACGCGATCAATGAAATTCTCTATCGTTTTGAATTTCCCGAGCGACCCGGAGCGCTGATGAATTTCCTCGAGAAAATGGGCGGCCGCTGGAATATCAGCCTGTTTCACTACCGTTCCCACGGCGCCGACTTTGGCCGTGTTCTGGTGGGGATGCAGGTCCCGCCCCGGGACATGAAAGCGTTCCAGAAATTCCTCGACGCACTCGGTTACGAATATGCCGAGGAAACGCAGAATCCCGCGTACAAGCTGTTCTTAAGCTGAATTCCCGCTTCTGTTCGCCTTGCCCCAAGGCCCGGTGGATAGCTATCCATCAATCTCCTTATGTGCACCTCGCACCTTCTCGTGTCGGCTAGAATTAACTAAGAGGGAATCAATGGTCATGCATCGACCAACGTCTCTCTGAAAGATAAGGATTCTGGCCGAGTAAGGTGGATGCGCACTATGAATAATGCGCCGAATAATACGCCCGAGAAGCTCCGCTTCGATATCATCGCCGTCTGTGTGCTGCTGGCGGCGGTGGTATTCCTGCTGGATATTTCTGTCCCCCTCGGCATCGCCGTGGGCGTGCTTTATTTGTTGATCATCATCGTGAGTCTGCAGGCCGGAAATCCGCAGGTTACCCGATACATCGCAGTCGGCTGCTCGCTCTTGCTGTTCGCCGATATTTTCGTCAAATCGCCGGAGCTTGTACCGCTCTGGGTCGTGCTGCTGAATAGGGTGATGATCCTTGGCGTCATCTGGATTACCGCCATTCTCGGCATACGACTGGAAAAAGCGCAACGACAACTCAAGAAGCAGGAATCAGAATTACAGAAGGTAAATCAGGAACTGGAACAGGCGGCCCGCCATGACAGCCTCACCGGCGTGGCGAATCGGCGCCTGTTTGATAAGGACCTGGAAACGGAATGCGAGCGGGCAAGCCGTGGGGAAACCCCGTTATCACTGCTGATGATCGATGTTGATCATTTCAAGCTGTACAACGATATCAAGGGTCATCAGGCCGGTGATGTATGTCTCGTACGCGTGGCAAAGGCGATCGCGGACAAACTACGCCGCCCCGGCGATCTAGTGGCACGTTACGGGGGCGAGGAATTCGCTGTGATCTTGCCGGTCACGACACCGGATGGTGCCGTGGAACTGGCGGAGGAAATCCGTCAGGCTGTCGAGTCGCTCGGTATCCAGCATCCCGACCCGCAAGTCAATGGGCCGGTAACCATCAGTATCGGGGCCGCTTCGCTCTGGCCGGGCGCACAGCGGCTGGAGCCAACGGCAGTCATCAGCGCGGCCGATACGGCGCTGTATCGCGCCAAGCATGACGGCCGCAATTGCGTGCGCGTGGCAGAAACCCCGGTGTACCTGTCAAATTGAATTATGATTATTCATCGCAACTGCTGATTTAGTTTTTGACTACTTCAATTTTCAGAATCGTGACGTCCTTGACCGGTACGTTCTGGAATGGCCCGACCGTGCGGGTTGGTACCGATTCAATTTTCTTCACCACATCCATGCCTTTGGTGACCTTGCCGAATACCGCGTAACCCCAGCCGCGGTCGGTCTTATCGCGGTGGTCAAGGGCAGGGTTGTCAACTGTATTGATGAAAAACTGTGCTGTCGCGGAATGCGGATCGGGGGTGCGCGCCATGGCGAGGGTGCCGGCGAGATTCTTAAGTCCGTTGTCGGCCTCATTGCGGATGGTCACCCCCCGGGCCTTCTCGTCCATCCCCGGGCGGAAGCCGCCGCCCTGGATCATGAAACCGGGTATGACGCGATGGAAAATCGTACCTTGGTAAAACCCGCGCTCGACGTAGTTCATGAAGTTCCGCACCGTGCCCGGGGCGCGCTGTGCGTCCAGTTCGAGCTCGATCACGCCGAGACTGGTGGTCACGCGCACGCGCGGATTGTCCACCGGCCCCTTGGCGACGGCGGGCAGTCCAGCGGCGGTGAAGAGCAAGATCGCAACTAAGGCAGTCATTTTTTTCATCGGGATTTTTCCTCGGCAAGTTTCATGATCGTGTTCCATTCCTGCGTCGTGACCGGCATGACCGACAACCGGTTCCAGCGCTGCACCAGATGCATTTTTTTCAGTGTCGCCTGCATCTTAATGGCGGTGAGCGTGACCGGTTGCTTGAATTCGCGCTTGAAGCGCACGTCCACCATGTCCCACAAGGGCCGTTCCGGAGTGCTCCGGGGATCATAGTGATGGTTTTCCGGATCCCAGGCCGTGGGATCCGGATAGGCCGTGCGGGCGATTTCGATAATCCCGTAAACGCCGGGTACCTCGCAGCTGGAGTGATAAAAGAACGCGAGATCGCCTTTATTCATGGCGCGCAGGAAATTGCGCGCCTGGTAATTGCGCACCCCGTCCCAGTGCTCGGTCTGTTTCGGACAGGAGCGGAGATGATCAATGCTGAAACTGTCCGGTTCGGATTTCATCAGCCAGTAGTTCACCGGCGTTGTTGCCTCGCGCCGGTCAGGCGACCTTGATCGAGGACTCCACCACCGCTTCCGACACCCGCAGGCGCGTGATGGCGCGGCACCGTCCGGTCTGCTCGTTGAAGTCGAGCAGCACGGCGCAGAGGGTCCCGAGACCCTCCGCCACCTCGAAGCGCTCCGGGAGCTTGTGTACGAAACGCTTCAATGATTTCTGTGTGTCCATGCCAATGACCGAGTCATAACAGCCGGTCATGCCGACATCGGTGATATAGCCGGTGCCCTGGGGCAGCAGGCGCTCATCCGCCGTCGGGACATGCGTGTGCGTGCCCACCACCGCGCTCACACGCCCATCGAGATACCATCCCATGGCCATCTTTTCGCTGGTGACCTCGGCGTGCAGGTCCACAAAGACAATTTTTACGTCGTCGGGTTTTGCTGCGAGTGCCCGGTCGGCGGCCGCGAACGGGCAGGCCAGGTGCGGGTGCATATAGACATTGCCCATGAGATTGAGGACCCCGACCTTGGTGCCGGCCGCAGTCGTGGCCACGTGCCAGCCGGTGCCAGGGGTGCCGTCCGGATAATTGTGCGGGCGCAGCAGGCGCGGTTCGGTCAGGATATATTCGAGCGCCTCTTTCTTGTCCCAGGCGTGGTTGCCGTTGGACAACACGTCCACGCCCGCGGCGAACAGTTCATTGGCGGTTTTCCGGGTGATGCCGGCGCCGTCGGCGACGTTCTCGGCGTTGGCGATCACGAGATCGAGCTTCAAGCGTTGACGCAGACCGGGGAGTTGGTCAGCGATGGCGCGTCGTCCGGGGTGACCCACGACATCACCGATAAAAAGTAGATTCATGATGCGTACCTTCTTGTCTGGTTAAACAAATTCAATCGAATAAATAAACCGCCTGGTCCGTGATGACGCTGGCGAGTGAGATGTCCCAGGGATCGGCCGTCAGTCCGTTGACGCGCTGGAAATCATACGCGATTCCGAGCAAATGTGGCTTGCGCCAGTGATGGCGGTGACGGAGGAACTCCAGGCTGCGATCATAATAGCCGCCGCCCATGCCCAGGCGGTGGCCGTGGTCGTCGAAGCCGACCAGCGGCATGAGAATCAGGTCCAGTTCCTGGGCGCGCACCAGGTCGCGCGACGGCACCACCGGTTCCGGGATGCCGAAGCGGTTGGGGTGAAGTTTCGTGTCGGTTTCCATGCGGGCGAACCACAGGCGATCGTGCGACAAGCGCGAGAGTACCGGTAAATAACAGTCTTTCTGCATTAGGCGGATGTGCGCGAGGATAGGGTGCGTGTCGATCTCGCCGTCGTTAGGCAGATAGCAAGCGATGCGCCGGCTGGCGAGGAACAGCCGTGAACCGGTCACATTCGTCGCCAAGCGGCTGGCGGCCTCTTTCTGTTCTTCGGTGGACAGGGCGCGGCGGCGGGCGCGCAATTTCTGGCGCAGAGTGTTTTTATCCGTGGGCACTGAAATTACCAATGCGGAAAAATAAAGGCGCCCTCCGCAGATGCCGTGTTGCTCCGTAGCCTTGAACCGTGAGGTTCAAGTGGGTGCCTCAGCGAGGCTTTCAGGCTTCCCGCTCAAGGCGGGCATGCACACCAGCATCGCAATTCGGCTCCCGTTAAAAGCACTTATAGGTTCAGAGGATAACTGGAGCAATCACGCGCACCACAGGGGGCGCACTACAACTATATACCTATTGGCGGGTTTGTGCATCCCAGCGCAGGGCGGCGTCGATCTTAGTCTGGAGGAATTTTATTTTTTGCACCGTGTCCACGGCCATGCCACCGCGTTGACGCAGATCAAGGAGTTCATGCGCAATGTTGAGTGCTGCCATGATCGAAGTGCGCTCGGTGCCGATGACCTTGCCGGTGGCCTGGATCTCTCGCATCTTCCGGTCGAGATAACCGGCGGCGGAGACCAGCGCGGCGCGTTCGTCCTCGGGGCAGGACACCATGAAATCCTTTCCGAGTATCGTGACGGTCACTCCATCGCGTGTTTCCTTCACGTCAGCTGCGCTCCAGGGCCTTCAAGCGGTCGATCATGGTTTCAATGCGTGCGCGGGCGTGCCGCGTCTTTTCCATCAGGCGCGCGTGTTGTTCGCTGAGATTGTTCTGATCCGACTTGAGCGATTGGTTTTCATTTTTCAGGCGCCGACACGCCTCGATGAGCTCGTCGATGCGGCTCTCCAGAATTTTGAGATCTGTACTATCCACCTGCGAGTCATCGTTCGCCATGAATGTCACCCTACTTCGTTCGTCTGGACATAATATGCGCACTATAGGACCGTCGCTCGACCGGGTCAACGCTTCCGGTCGGTGCCGGACGGGTGTAGACTTTTATTCCCTCACTCGCCGACCGATGTCAGAGAGCATTTTACACCGTGGAAAATTCGACCACCCTACCTAACTATGATGTGACCACGCGCCTGCTGCACGAGGCCGGAGTTCCGACCGGGGCGGCCGAGGCGCACGGAATCATCACCGGCGTGCTGTGCGCCCCCGGTGGCGTGCGCGTAGCCTGGGAGGAGCTGGTGCTCGGCCGTGACGCGGGCCGGAATCGCGATCCGGAAGCTGCGCTTTCACAGCAGCTGGCGGCGCTGCACCGATCCACCTACGCGCACTTGAGCGGTGTTGACTGTGATTTTTCTCCGTTGCTCCCCGGCGATGAGCACAGCCTGGCCGAGCAGATCGAGGGTCTGTCCGACTGGTGCCGCGGCTATCTTCTGGGTCTGCACGCGGGCGGTGTGCCGGAGAGTCAAATCCTGGAGGGAGATGCCGGCGAAATCATTCGGGACATCACCCGTATTTCCGAGGCCGAATTGGACGCCTCGCTGGCCGATGAAGAAGAGGCGCGCGCCTTGGTGGAGATCGTGGAGTACTTGCGGGTGGGCGTGCAATTGGTGTTCGAGGAGCTGCAACCGCCCGCGGCGAAGCATTAGACGTCCATCATTCCTTCGGCTTCAACTGGGTTTCGATCTGCTTTAGGGTGGCGCGGTAAATTTTCTGCTGCGGGCCCCCGATTTCCACCGCACGTTGCGCCGCGCTGTGCGCCTCGGTCAAACGGTCCTGATCCGCCAATGCTTGTGCAAGGTTGTTATACGCCGCGCCGGCCGTTGGATGCTCTCTCGTTGCCTGCCGGAACGCCGCTTCCGCCCCACGCAGATCGCCCAGTGCGTAGCGGCTGTTGCCGAGCCCCATCCGAGCGGCCAGGCTCCTCGGCCAGCGATCGAGCGCCGTGGCATAGGCCACCGTGGTTTCCGGCCAGCGTGAAAGACGTTCGAGTGGTGCTACGGCCTGCACGTAGGGAATTTCCTCGGCGGTGAAAGGCAGGCGGTCAGGCGGCAGGACCACCATGGCCCAATATTTCGAGCGCCGCCAGGTGCGCTCGAACACCTTGAACGGGACTTCATGGCGTTTCTCTATTCCTGAACGCAGCACGAGGCGATCACCCTTCAAATCAAATCCGACCACCACGGCGTAATGCCATTTGGGATACCACGGCAGACTCAAGTTTTGCAGAATCACCACCGGATTACCGGAAGAGACTTCGGCCAGCAGCGACTCCAGCTGCGGCTGAATCACATAGGGAATGCGTCCGTGCCGCCGCGCGGCGCCGAGCAGTTCAAGCTGCAGGCTGCCCTGGCGTTCGGGAAGATAAATCTGCGGTGCCAGTTCCGCGGGTGAGACGTTCACACCGCTCCAGTTAAGCACCGTTGCCAGCGCCGCCGGCCCACAT
This sequence comes from Gammaproteobacteria bacterium, assembly GCA_029863005.1. GTDB lineage: Bacteria > Pseudomonadota > Gammaproteobacteria > Acidiferrobacterales > Sulfurifustaceae > Sulfuricaulis. The sequence goes on from JAOTWF010000012.1 coordinate 29,079, forward strand.
TGATATTCCTCCTGCGGGAAAAACGGGACCGCCGTCATCTCCACCGGTTGCGGAAACACCTCGGCAGTCGAAAGTATTCGATCCGTGTGCAGCGGCGTGCAGCCGGTTGCTATTACAAGGAAGAAAAGCAGTAAGGCGCACGCGAGCAGGGAACAGGCTCCACCGGCGAAACCAGTGGAGCGGACCGTGGTGAGTCGGGCGCGGGCGCCGAAAGGCAGCATCCCGTATTTAGTTACGCTGGAATCTGCCCACACTGAAGTGAATAGGGAAAAAGGCGCCGCTCGACGCAAGTCGAGCGGCTTTGAGTTAGCGAGATAGCCGATTCAAGCGTGAAGATCAGCGTTTCGGATGTTTGACAAACGGAAAGATATTGGTGAATCCCATGATATCGGTGATCAGCAACAAGACGAAAAGAAATACCAGCACGCCGAGTCCGTCACCGCCGGCTGGCAGTTGATCCATCTTGGTGGCCAGGGTCTGCACTTCTTCGTCCGTCAGGCTGTCGAGACGCGCCTGCACCTGGGAGGGATCCACACCTCGGGCCATGAGCTGGGCCTTCACATCATCGCGGTTCAGGGTGCTTACTATACGTTCACGGCTTTGTTGCACTTGAGCCGCGTTGACCACGGCTTCGGTCCCGACCATGGCGGCATTCGCGGCGGGGAAGTGCAGGCTGAGCGCCAGCATTCCCAACACGACCAGATGGCTGACGGGTTTGGTGAGGCGGCGAAGTTTATCCATTCCTGGTTCTCCTAAAGACGTGGGTGAGAGGTTAGAAGCATAAAATCATCCACACGGGATGTGGATAGGGCGGCATCCTGTTTGGTCCCGACCAGGAGACCGGCCGTCGGATTTCCCGCGTTCGACCGCCGGGATTATAGCAACCCTCCAGATTACCACCAGCACCCGGCGACATGCCGCTGGTTTTGGCATAATGCCTCCCATGGACATGAAGATTTTCCAAAAGCGCCGCGAAACGCTGATGAGCCACATGAGGGGTGGCGTGGCCATTCTGCCGACGGCGCCGCTGCGCTTGCGTAATCGCGACGTGCACTATCCGTACCGCCCCGACAGTGATTTTTATTACCTGACGCATTTCCCCGAACCCGACGCCGTGCTGGTGCTGGTACCGGGGCGCAGCCATGGAGAATTCATTTTATTCTGCCGAGAGCGCAACCCGGAGAAGGAAATCTGGGAAGGCCGGCGCGCGGGCCTTGAAGGGGCGCATGAAATCTATGGCGCCGACGACGCTTTCCCCATCGATGACATCGACGAGATACTGCCGGGCCTGCTGGAGAACCGTGACAAGGTATTCTACAGCATGGGGCGCTATCCGGATTTCGACGCTCACCTCATGAACTGGGTCAACGAGGTGCGCGGCAAGGCGCGTAACGGTGTGCACGCGCCCGGTGAGTTTGTCACCCTCGATCACATCCTGCACGAGATGCGTCTGTTCAAGGGTCCGGAGGAAATTCGACTGATGAAACGCGCCGCCAAAATATCCGCGCAGGCGCACCGGCGCGCGATGCAGAGCTGCCGGCCCGGCATGATGGAGTATGAAATTGAAGCTGAATTGCTTCACGAGTTCAGGAAAGGCGGCAGTCCTTTCCCGGCCTATCCGCCGATCGTCGGCGGCGGCGCCAATGGTTGCATCCTGCATTACACCGAGAACAGTGCTGAGCTCAAATCCGGTGATCTGCTGCTGATCGACGCCGGCGCCGAGATCGACGGTTACGCCGCCGACGTCACACGCACCTTCCCCGTCAGCGGCCGCTACAGCGGCGAGCAGCGCGCGGTATACGAATTGGTGTTGGCGGCGCAGAAGGCGGCAATCGAGGAGGTCAAGCCTGGCAATCACTGGAATGACCCGCACGAGAATGCGGTACGTGTGTTGACGCAGGGACTGAAGGACCTGGAGTTGCTAAACGGGGCGGTGGACGGGCATATCGAGAACGGCGACTACAAGCGCTTCTATATGCACCGCACCGGCCATTGGCTTGGCATGGATGTGCACGACGTGGGCGACTACAAGTTGGACGACACCTGGCGCCTGCTAGAGCCCGGCATGGTGCTGACCGTAGAACCCGGACTCTATATTGCGGAAGCCAAGGACATACCGGCGGGCTTTCGCAACATAGGAATTCGCATCGAGGATGACGTGTTGGTCACGCGCGAGGGCAATGAAGTGTTGTCGCGCGACGCCCCCAAGAGCGTCGATGACATTGAAGCATTGATGAAGCATTGATGAAGCATTGATAACCATGCGCACCGATTACGATATTCTTATCATCGGTGGCGGCCTGGTCGGCGCCAGCCTCGGTTGTGCCTTGCGCGAAAGTCAGTTGCGCCTCGGCGTGATCGAGGCGGTACCGCTCACGGCCTCCACCCAACCGAGCTACGATGACCGCACGCTGGCGCTGGCCTACGGCTCAAAAAAAATATTCGAGAGCATGGGCTGCTGGACGGATATTGCGCTGGAGGCCACGCCCATCGAGCGTATTCACATCTCCGACCGCGGCCACTTTGGCGTGACGCGGTTGTCGGCCACCGAGTTCGGAATGCCGGCGTTGGGTTATATCGTCCCCAACCGGGCGCTCGGTGTTGCCCTGATGAAAACGTTACAGATTTCGAATAATATCGAATGGTTGTGTCCCGCGGAAATGCAGGACATCAACATCACTCCCGGATCCGCGACCGTGACCATTCATCACCTAGAACAAACGCGGACGCTTACCGCGCGCCTCGTCATCGCCGCCGACGGCGCGCATTCCGCGGTGCGTGCGGCCATGAGGATCGAGTCCGAACGCATCGCTTACTGCCAGAGCGCCATCGTGACCACGGTCACGGCGGGCGCACCCCACGAAAATACCGCTTACGAACGTTTCACCGATACCGGACCGCTGGCTCTGTTGCCCCTGTCGGAGAATCGTTGCGCCGTGGTCTGGACCGCGAAAGAGGATGAGGCACCATCCCTTCTGAGCAGGAGCGATGCGGAATTCCTGGATCGATTGCAGTACCGTTTCGGCGACCGGCTCGGAACGTTCACGCTCCTTGGCAAGCGCGCGGCCTATCCGCTCGCGCTCACACGCGTGGCAGAGCATGTGCGTGAGCGTTTGGCGCTTATCGGCAATGCTGCGCACTCGGTGCACCCAGTGGCCGGGCAAGGCTTTAATCTCGGCCTGCGCGATGTGGCCACCATCGCAGAAATACTCACCGACTCCCTGCGTCGAGGTGAGGATATCGGAAGTCTTACGGCGCTGCGCCGTTATGCCGACTGGCGCGTGCGCGACAACCGGGTAACGGCGGGCTTCACCAACGGGCTTATCCGGATTTTTTCAAATAACGCCTTTCCGCTCACGCTGGCGCGCAATGCCGGGCTGGTCGCCGTGGATCTATTGCCGGGGGTCAAGCGTCGCTTCGTGCGTCTTACCAGCGGGCTGGCGGGGCGGCTGCCGCGTCTCGCGCGCGGCTTGCCATTGTGAATTAAGGGCAAGTTCAATGAAAATCAGTTACGACGTTGTGATTGTTGGCGGCGGCATGGTGGGCGCCAGCGTGGCTTGCGCGCTGGGAAATTCATCACTCAAGGTCGCGCTGCTCGATCGCGTACCGGTGCCAGCGCCACCCGAGAAGGATTATGATCTGCGCGTGAGCGCCATCACACTGGCCGCCCACACCCTGTTCGAAAACCTCGGCGCGTGGTCCGGCATGGCCCGGCGGCGGGTTTCTCCGGTGCGGGAGATGCGGGTGAGGAGCGGCGAAGGGAGCGGCGCGATTCACTTCAATGCCGCGGAGATCGGCGAGCCGGCGCTGGCCTGGATTATCGAGAACAGCGTCATTCAGGCGGCGCTGATCGAGCGGCTGCATCAATTCACCAATATCCATTCTCTCTGCCCAGTCGGAATTACAAATATCACGCTGGCGGACAACGGCGCCGTGGTGACGTTGAACGATGAGCGTACCTTGATGGCGAAGCTTCTCGTCGGTGCCGACGGCGCTGATTCCGGAGTGCGGCGTGCGGCCGGTATTGAGACCCAATCGCTCGATCTGCACCAGAAAGGCATTGTGGCCACGATCACGACCGAGAAACCGCACGAAGCGACGGCGCGCCAGCGCTTTCTTGCCACCGGGCCACTCGCGTTTCTGCCAATGGATGAACCGCAAACCTGCTCCATCGTCTGGTCGGCCGATACCGCGCGTGCTGATCAATTGTTTGCGCTTGACGATGCCGCTTTCATCCATGAGCTTCAGAACGCCATGGGAGAATCACTGGGCGCGATTCAGACCGTAAGCCCACGCGCTGCTTTCCCTTTGGCGTTGTCTCATGCCCGCGCCTACACCGCACCACACCTGGCCCTGGTTGGCGATGCCGCGCACACAGTGCATCCGCTCGCGGGGCAGGGCGTAAACCTGGGTTTCCTCGATGCCGCCACACTGGCCGAAGTACTGCTGGATGCGACTGTAAAACATAAAGATATCGGCGCGCATGAAGTGTTGCGACGTTATGAACGCTGGCGCAAGGGCAACAATCTCGCCATGATTTCCATCACAGGTGGATTTAAATATCTTTTTGGCAATGATCTGCCGGTGGTCAGCCAATTGCGGAATTGGGGGCTGGATCTCACCAATGCGGCGACGCCGGTGAAGAATTTTATTATGAGAAGGGCGAGTGGTTTGGAAGGGGATCTACCTAAGCTCGCGAAGCGAGTTTGGCATTAGATATTTTTTTGAGCAGCCTGCCACCGCGCAAACTTGTGAGCGGCTGGCTCCGGCTTGACTCGGAGGCCAGAAAGTACAACCATGGCATGGTTCCGGTTAATTAAATGCTGTTTTAGATGACGATGATTCTCACGAGTTAGCGTTTTAGAATTAATTGCCAAAATTGTGCGGTGTTGAGTTTCAAGGTATTCGGAAGAACTCAAACCGGAATTGAGTCAGGTGTCGAAGAAGACCATGCGAAAAATCGCTTGTTCCGTACTTTTCCTGGCAGCTTCCATAGTCGGTTATGCATCCGAAGCGGACCGGTCGTCTGCCTCTACATACTGGGATCTAACAACGAGCTATCAGATACCTAAGACAGAGGCAGATCGTCAGCGAGAATGCGCTCGTATCAGACGAGAAATGGCCCGACTAGAATCATTCACCCAAGCAGAAAATGTAACTACCCCACCCATGGATTCAATTAACGTACTGATCCGAGCTCGTGAGAACATGGCTCGTTTGGATAGCCGTGCGGCGGAAGTGAGTTGTCTTGCTGCCATTTCAAGCAACACAGCTTCGAAAAAAATCTCTTATGACGAGTGTTATTAATTTTGCAAGAAGTTCACATCACGGATATAAGAGCAGTGTTGTAATAGCCGTAAACCTGACTGTCGACAACTAACAACATCTTCCAACAGACAAGTTTCGTCTATCGCTGAAGTTGGTTGTGAATTTTTTCCTGTTCTTATCCCCGTTTTCGCGATCCGAGCATTGAGCAATACGGCGGCTTTTCTATCGTCCTTTACTATTGGCCGGACAAAAGAAATGCCCCCAGGGGTGTGCGGGGGCAAGAGCCACCCGCCATTAGCTTTTCAAGCTGCCGCAAACGGAACGATAATAACGGTATGAAAGACTACAAATACCTCGCTTCCCGTGATAAAGAACAACCTCAGGGAAATTCCCCGGAGATGAAAACCATGAAATATATCGCGCGGCCGGCGTGGCTGAATCAGTGGTGGCAGATCGGGATCATGTTATTGATGCCGTTTGTGTTGATTCTGGCCATTCTCAAAGGCAATCAGTATTTCTCGCCCGACAACCTGCGGGTGGTTTACGTGGTGTGTGCCGGGGTGTTTGTCTATTTGATCGCGGTGGTTATTTATCGCCGCTATTCCTGGGCCTACACGATCGATAGCGACACCATCGAGAGCCGCGAGGGTATTATCGCCCGCAAAGTGAAGTCCATCCGCATCCGGGACCTGCGCAACATAAACGTGAACCAGACACTGTTCCAGCGGATCGTGGGCCTTGGGGATGTGGAATTTTCCAGTGCTGGCGGCAGCGGGATTGAGGTGACTTTCCTTGGCGTGGACGACCCTCTGACGGTCAAGGCGCTGGCCCAACGCATGCAGGGCAAAAGCCCGGGCGACTGATTGCCCGTCCTGATCCGCGAAGGCGGCCGTGCCATCGTGGCCAGGTTAATTTTGAAGAACCACCAAGCGCTTCAGCGCGAGTAACCCCAACTGTCTTTCAGGTACACATCGAGCCCGGTGTATTCCTCTTTGCTGGCAAAGGCCAGTCCTTGCTCGGCGCCACTGGCCGACAGCAGCCGCTGGATGGCGGCATGGCCTTCCGGGGATACCAGTGCCGCGGCGATGCGCGCCTGGTCCGGTATGGAGATGCGCGGCCCGGCGGAGAAAGCTTGGTTTGGCAACACCTTCGACTTGTATAACACGCGCACGATATTCTCGTGATTGGGGAAGGACTTCAGGTTCGCCACCGGGACGATGGCGGCGGCGCATTTCTTCTCGAAGGCCACACCCTGGTAAGCACTGGTCCAGCCAATGCTGTTGATGATCAGTGGCTGGCGCATGGGGTTGTCGAATTGCGCGAGTACGCTGAGCGTGCCCAGATTGGGCGGGTTCATGCCGCAGACCTTTTGCCCGGCAAGCTGTTTGAGTTCCGTGACACGGCTGTTGTCTTTGCGCACCACGACCGCGAAGGCATGTTCGCCGACAACTTTGACCAGTGTGCTGTGCCGTAAATGCGAAATACGCCAACCGTTCAAGTGTGGACCGTCGAAAACAAGATCGTAACTGCCGCGCTGCATCTCCGTCTGATAGGTAAGCCAGTTCTGGGGATGGCGATAGACGATTTTCTTTCCCGTGATGCGTGAAAGGTATGCGGCGATCGGTTGGTAGGTGCGCTCGCCTTCCTCTTCCGTTTCGCGCGGCGGCGCGCTGAACACCAGCAAGTCGTCGGCACCGGCCGGCAGACCACGCGCCACCCCCTCAAGCGATGGGCGGGTGTGAGCTGCTTCCGGCGGGGAGAAGGAGGTCTTGCGTGCGCCGGGTGCGGGGTCCGCGGCTTTGGCGCCCGCCGTCAGCAACAGGGAGCCGAGCGATAATGCCAGCGTGATATTTTTGATTCTTTTGCTGAAACCGTACACATGACCTCCTTGTCAGGTAGAGTGAATAAATTACAAGAGAATTTGGTGCTCAGTAGTAGCCCCATTCGTTGCGCAAGTACTCGGCCAAGCCACTGTATTCTTGGTTGTTGGCCAGGGAAAAACTGTCACCAACCTTGTACGCCGCGCGCAATTTTTCTGTGGGCCCGCTGGCGTCTGCGGATGCCAACGCTTGAGCGATTTTCGCCTGGTCCTCCGGCGACACCCGCGGCCCGGCGGAGAATGCCTGGTTCGGCATCGCCGGTGTCTTGAAGACGATGCGCGTCAGGCCAGTGTTGTCATATTTTTTCAGGTTGAGGACCGGCAGAATGCCGCCAACACACTTCCCGGCGACCACGCCAGCGTAAATCTTATCCCAGCCCTTGGTATTGATGATCACCGGCTGGCGAGAAGGATTGTCAAACTGGCCAAGCAGCACAAGCGTACCCAGATTGGGTGGCGCGTGGGTACAGAAGGTGCGGCCGGCCATCTGTCGAACGTTCTGGAACGGCTTGCTGTCTTTTTTGACAATGACCGCAAATTCATGCCGCTCGGGGATCTTGACCAGGATATTGTGGCTCAGCTTTTCCATGCGGTAGCTATTGAAGTGCGGACCGTCGAAAATGATGTCGTAGCCGCCCTGAAGCATTTCCGTGCGGTATACACCCCAGGTTCCCGGGTACTTGTAGCGGACTTTTCTGCCGATAACCTGGCTAAGGTAAGCCGCCACGGGCTGGTAGGTTTCCTTGGCCACTTCTGATGTTTCGCGCGGCGGTGCAGTGAATACCAGGGCATCTTGTTCTTCCACGATCTGTTCCGGGATCGTGTTTTTGGCCGGCATGGGTGTCGAAGGAGTGAAGACGACTTTCTTGATGGCGGCCGCGATGGCTTGCATCGGCGGCGTACTCTGGTTTCCGGAGGAATCCGCCGCCAGCGACGAGGCAAACGTCATGGAAAGGACAAAAAGGGATACAACCAGCGTGGACTTGGCGATCATGACAACTCTCCTTGTTGCACCTACTCCCCAACCGCTTGACCGCTTGTTGTTTGACGCGAGACATTACGGAAGTGGCGGAGCGCACCCTCGCCGATGGGAATTCTCCCGTGTTCTCTCTAGGAGAAAGAGCCTAGCCAGGGTTTTTTACCGATTCCAGTGACTATTTTTGCCATTCTCGCGGGACCGATGAACGGCAGGTTTCATTGTGTCAGCGGTTGTGTGGCGGCCATCCGGGCGTATCGTTGATTGACGAGAGAGAAGAAAAACCCTGCCCCACCGGTTCCACGGCGGGGCAGGGGGCAAGTCGTCAAGTGAAGGTGATAAATAACGCCGAAGTCCAGACCTTGGCGTCGTCCACCTGGCGGGCCAGGAAATACACCGGACGATGTCCGTGCGGGCCATTGTGTGGGTCGATGTTGAGGGTGCCGGTGACTTCGCGCGGAGCCGCGGCATCGGACATGCGTTCGAATCCGAGGAACATGTCCACGCCCGGCAGGTCCTTTTTGAGGCGCGCCGCCTCCAGCAATTCAGCTCCGGTAGTTTCCCATTCAAACGTCGGGCAGTGCACGAACGGGTTGCCTTTGAGGGGGTCGCCAACCTTCACGTAACCGTCAATGGTGCCTTCGACCCTGATCTTTGCGGTCTTCAGGTGCGAGACGTCGATTTCAATAGCGTCCACGTCGCCGTAGGTGTCGCTATTGAAGCCGATCGTGGTCGCGGATTCGCGCCAGCAGGTCTCCTCGATATGTTCGAAGCCAAGGCCGACAAAGTCGTTGATCACAGCGTTGGTGATCGTGATTTTGCCTTTCCATGCTGCCCAGCGGTAGCGGTCCTTGACGCGCGCCCCGCCCCAGCGGAAGCGGATTTTGCGCTCCGAAAGTCCCAGTTCCGTTTGCAACTCGCGACGCCAGATTTCGCCGGTATGATCGTAGGCCACGATTTCGTCCCAGCCGGCATCGCCAAGGAAGCGGTATTCGAGCGTAGCCGCACCCTTGTGCTCGTACTCATCTCCCATGATGTGCTTGCCGCTGCGCAGCAGGCCATACGTGCGTTCGCCGGTGGAGGCAAAGGTATGGCGCGCGCGCAGGGCCTGGGCGATGGCTTTACGTGTTAGTGCCGGGGCGATCACGCCGGCGATGCCGCCCTTGGTGCCGAACACCGCTGTGCCGGGCACGCCGCCGCCGCAGCGGCCACGGTGCTCGTCACCGGCCATCGTGGCGCCGATCTTGTAGCCGCGTTCCATGGCCTCCTGGTACAACCACCCGAAGTGCCCCCAGCTCGATCCGATCTCGATCAGCCGTTCGAGTTTGGGATAGTGCCAGTCAAGAATGCAGCGCCGTCCGCCGACATGGGGAATCAAGAGGTGACCTTCCGGGTCTTTGGCGTAAGCCATCCACAGATCTTCCAGCGGCCAGGCTCCGGGTTCGACCTGACTGCCCTTGGTGTCCTCGTTCCAGTCCACCGAGCGCACGTGCTCCCCTGTCTTGAGGAACGGGAACTCGGGTTCGCTGTCATGCAGGAAAATCACATTGTGGTCGCCGCCAGCGCACGAAGAGCCGCACCACTCAGTGCCGGGATAGGAGACGAACGTACCGTCTTTCGTGATCTCCCGAATCAGTTCGACCGTCTTCTTCCATCGTTCTGTCGTGATGTTGAAGTCATTGTGGGCGAAGGCGAGTACGTCCAGGCCAGTCACGTCGCGACCGTAAGTCAGGTTATAAACACTCGAGTTGGTACCGATGGTGTCATCGGAATGCACATGCAGGTCGCAGTAATAGAGGCGTGGTGCCTCGAATGCCTTGTCCACGGTGGCGTAGAAGGTTTGTGGCTTTACCCAGGGATGCATGGGTAGGCGTGCGGAGACGGCGAGTTCCCCGGGTTTGTCGGTTGGCACGTCTTCCAGCAGCCGTACCGCCCAGCCCTTATCAGTCAGTGTGGTCTTCTTTTCGTACACCGGTTTGCCATCGAGGGTGGCGGTGATCTCAACGTGTTCGGGGCGATCCCAGCAGGTGTTGCCCCATTCGTCCTCGGCGCGGATGCGCAGCGGCAGTTTCTCGCCGAGCTTCACGATGCGCGAACCGGCCCACTGAAGCTGTGCTGGTACGCCCGGCACGATCTGGATCACCAGATCCGGATTGACCGCCGCGAAACGCGAGGTACCGAGTGGATCGACATAACAGCGGATCTTGAAGTTCTGCTCGACGAAGGTTTGCACGCGCGTGCCGGGGCCGCCGAACCGCCGGTCACCGAGTCGAATGACGATGTGGTCGCCGGCCTTGAGATAACCGTCGAAGGTGTCGACGATCACGGCTTTCTGGAACGGGCGTTCATGACCCTTCTGGTCGAAACGCACCTTCAGGTATTGCACGGTTGCTGGGCTCTGTCCGGGAATGGTGGGGGAGGCATGGTATTCGGCCGAGACGTAATTGGCCTCCGAGGGCTCGGTGGTCTGAAACAGCGCCCAGTCCGAGTAGAACCGGAACGTTGCCTTGAACCACGAGCCGTCGGCCATGCCGGAGGCACCGAGTTCATAGTCGATCACGATCTCCTGCCAGGAGCCGGCTACGATGCTCTCAACGTTGCAACTGACCTTGCCGAGAAACGGCATGTCCTTGGTAGCGGAATAAAGTCCCTTGGGGGCTTGGTAATCGCCCAGCGCTTTCTGAATATCGGATTCGGGGATCTTTTTCATGAAATTCAACTTCTCCGTATAGTGGAAATGAGGAAGCTTCTAAATGCCGCGAGCGCGCGGCTCGTGGGGGTAAGGCTTATCGATCGTCCAAGATCAAAACACGGCGCGAAGACCCGGCAGCGCCGCCAGTCGATCCCGCAAGACGCCGAGCAGCGCCCCGCCCAGCATTACTTTGATGCTGCTGACACGCCATGCCAACAGGGCTACAACCGTGAACGCAAAGAGGACAATGGCGAAAGTGTCCGGCACCGCGTGCGGGGCCATCTGTGCGAGCGAAACCGTGAGCATGCCGATCACCGCCGGCCCGATGCCCTTCAGCGCCGCTTTCATCCATTGCAATTGGCGCATGCGATCGAACGCCGGAAGAATCGACAGCATCAAAACGAATGATGGCAGGAAGATCGCCACCGCGCCGACAATGCCGCCAGCGAAGCCAGCGAGTTTGTAGCCGACGTACGCCGCCACCATCAGTATCGGCCCCGGTGTGAATTGCCCCAGCGCCAGACCGTCGACAAATTCGCGCGGTGTGAGCCAGTGGAACTGGTTCACGACTTGCTCTTGCACGAAGGCAATCATCGTCAACCCGCCGCCGAAGGAGAAGGCGCCGACCTTGAAGAAGAAGATGCCGATATCGAGCAGCCCGGCGGACGCGGCATCGGTTCCGATTATTGTTACCGGCGTGGCAAGCAGAGGCCAGGCCGCAAGATACCAATACAACCAAACAGCCATGAGCAGCACGAGGATCAATGCCCCGCGTTGGCGCGAGTGAAATAGAAAAATACCGAGACCGCCCGCCAACGCGAGCACCACGACAAGACCAAATGGGCCCATGGCCACGGCGGCTGCCGCGGCCAGCGCGATCAGGATCTGGGCAAGGCCAGTGATGGTATTTCGACCCAGACGATAAACGGCGACCGAAAAGATTCCCAGCACCACCGGACCCAAGCCATACAGCGCGCCGCGCATCAGAGGTGTGCCGCCAACGGTGGCGTAGGCAACAGTCAGGGCCATCATGATGAAGAACGCTGGCAGGATGAAACACAGCCCGGCCAACAAACCGCCCCACCAACCGCCACGAGCATAGCCCAGAAATATGCCGAGTTGGGTGGCGCCCGCCCCCGGAAGCAGGTTCACCAGCGACAGCCCTTCCATGAAGCGTTCCTTGCTGAGCCACTGCCTTTTTTCCTGAAGCTCCGCCTGCATAATCCCCATGATGGCGGGCCCACCGTAGGCCATGGTGCCGATTTTGAGCAAGCCGGTCGTGATGTCTTTCCAGTTCAGTCTCAAAGAAGCTGGCGTGCTATCGGTCATGGCGATCGACCCCTATCGGTATGTTTGTCGCGCTGAAGTATGCCATCTCTCCACCACCTTCGCGCATCTTAAAACGGCCACGGTGCGCTCGCGTTCCACACCGGCAACCCGAGCACGGCGTACCACGGCGCCATGATCAGGATGCCGTAGGCGATCGCGATTAAAATACAAACCCATCCTGCTTTGGCGTAGTCTTCGGTGCTGAAGGTCTCAGAACCGTAGGCAATGACCGCCGCCGTAATCTGTGTCGGCAGCAGGTAGGCATAAGTATCGGTGTCGCATACGAGCAGTGTCAGTGCCACGTCATTCAAACCAAGCTTGGGCGCTAGCGCGAAGACGATTGGCGCCAGCATGGCGATCGCCGCGACGTTCGATAGCATGCCGATGCGGATCACATGGGTGGCGAGCATGAGGATCAGCAGCACCATCCACCAAGACTGTCCAGTGACCCAGCCATGGGCCATATCGGCGAGGAAAGCTGCCAGCCCCGATTTGCCCATGGCGGCCGTCATGGTGATGGCGCCGCCTAGCAGCAGGAATGTGCCCCAGATCGTGCGGTCCTGGACCTCTTTCCACTTGAACGGGAATAGCCCCGGTGTGAACAGCACCAGCATGCCAATCAAGCCGATGATGCCGAGCTGGAACTTGTGCAGCTGGTAGATCGGGCTGCCCTTGCCCATCGCGAACAACAGGGCGATGATGGCGAACACCAGCAGCAGCGTCCACTCGCCACGACTCATGGGGCCGAGATCCTTGTGCATCTTCTGGATCTTGGCGTGACCTCCGGCAATCTCGATGCCTTTGGTCCTGAAGTGATAGCGTACCCACCATTGGGTCAGCACGAACATGCCGAGGTAGGGGAACTGCAACAGCGCCCAATCGAGGTAACCAATGGTTTTGCCTGCCTTACTGAAGATATCGACCATGATCAGGTTGGGAAGGTGGGCGGTCATGATGAACACGCCGCAGATCATGGTGCCGTAGACCAGCGACTGGATGACAATGGCCTTCTTGGCTTCGTTCTCCTCATCGGAGTCACCGAGCAGGTTGGTCACACCCTTGACAATCGGTAGCAGCGTCGCGGCACGGGCGTTGGCCGCCGGGATGAAAAAGGCGAGCAGGATATTGACGCCGAAAAACCCCCAAATGACGCGACCGACGTTGGAGGCCTTGACCTTGTCGAGAATACCGAGCGCGATACGCCGGTCCAGTTTCAGCAACTGCATGATCGCGCCGACCATGAAGGCGAAAAGACAGAGCCAAACGACGTGGCCGGTGAAGCCGGAAAAGACCGTGCCCATGGGAGGTTTGCCTTTGTCCCACGGGATCGCGTGCGTCAGGATCAACAGCGTGGGTACGGAAATGCCGGTGATACCGACCGGCAGCGCCTCCGACACCCACATGATGCTTGCCCAAACCACTATGGCGAGCACCGCCATGCCCTCGGCAGTAAGCCCTTCTGGGCGCGGAAAAACCCACATAATTAATGCGAACATCACCCACCCCAGGACGAACCCAATTAAAACGCGGGTTGGGTTACGACCGGTATGTTCGATGTTACTGGCGAGATAACCCAGTAGCCCACCGTTTGTTTGTGTTGCTGAAGTGGCCATGGTTGCTCCTGTAGTGTTGTGATAAACGGGTGAGGTTGGTCATGGTTTCTGTAACCTTAGCGATATCGCCATGTCAAAAAGGAAACGCTAAGTTTTATTGACCTGCACTGCACCCATCCCATAAACAGCAAAGTAAAGCGCTATAACGATATCCTGTCGGATTGCAGCGTCTGTCGCTTGGCCGACACTTTCAATTTAACCCTTCGAATCACATGCTTTATCCACCGGTTTTGCTGATTCCTTGTTTTTTCTCTGGCGAAATCTTCTTCTAGGCCATGCCGTTGCGAGGCCTCCAAACTCCTTGGTCACCCGAGAACACTCTTTAGGTAAATATGATCCTGCGGCCGCACAATGAGTTGCCCGGCATTGTGCAGATTCGTCCACATTAGGAATCAAAAAATACTCGAACAGTTGAAGAAAAAGGTGCTGTATCATCGTCTTCCCGCGGACTTGGCGCGGGAGGGGCATCCGATTTCACCTTACATTACCTAACGAGGATTTATCGATGCGCGCATTGCTAGGTGCCTTGTTGGTCGTCAGCGCTTATGTAGTTATTTATTATCGGCTCTTGGTGAAACATTTTTATGAGAAACACCTGGGAGTCCGGGAAAGCACCTTTGGGGCGCTCTTCAGCTTTCCGCCTTACCGTGTGTTGCCTGAAGCGGGAAAGAAATATGCGCGCCGTTACTGGGTCGCCACGGCGTTTATGGTCAGTTGTGTCGTGGCGCTAACATGGCTGACAGATTTTTCCGCCTGGCGCAACCTGGATGCCGGTTTCTAAACGGGCGGGGACACATATTATTAATGACGCAGGAAGCATGAGGGATGACAATTGGATTGGGCGATGGTGTTTTTCCCTTATGATGGTTATTCTGTTTCGTGAGCCGTTGGCGGTAGGAGGCTAAATGACGCCAGAAAATATAACCCCCCATGATTCGAGATCGAATCCAATTCCCAATTTTTTGGCTCGTTTGCTTTCCAGCGAGCGAAGTGCGTTGCTCGCGATGGCTACGCGCAAGGAGTTCCGTCGCGGAGAGATGTTATTCAAGGCTGGCAGTCATGATGGCGTGGTACATATCCTGGATCGCGGCCGGGTCAAGGTTTACCACTTGAGCCCGACGGGGAAGGAATTCCTGCTCTGGTTCTGTTTTCCTGGCGAGATATTTGGTCTCGCCGAGGCCTGTCACGGTGGTGAGCGACAAGCCTATGCCCAAGCTTGCGAGTCTACCCAAGTGTTTACCATCCCGCAGGTCGATTTTAAGCGTTTTCTCGAAAGTCATCCGGAATCAGTGCAGTTGGTCAACGATATTCTGGCATGCCGACTGAGGAATCTGGGTCATATCGTTCAGAGTCTTGTGGCAAGTGATGTCAGCGAAAGGGTGGTCCAGCTGATCACGCGGCTGGCGGCGAGCCACGGACGCAAGACACCGGACGGAGATGTAACTCTCGATTTGCGACTGACCCACCAGGAAATGGCGGACATGATTGGCACCACACGCCAAAGTGTGACGACAGCGCTGAGTGCGCTGCGCCGTAGCGGGGCTCTCGAATTCGACCGACTCCACCGTATTCGCATCCACGGGATGTCGGTCTGACTCAGGGCATCGTACGCAGGGGGACGCACAACACCGACGAGCAGCAGTTTTTTGCTATTGGAAGGTAGTGCAAGAAGACTTTCCGCGCCTTAACTTACAGACTTGAATTGGCGTCATGGTCAACATCGACGCTCTGATTTAGGGAAACAACCGTCGCCTAAACGACACGGAGGTTCCTGATTGACCCCCCCACTTCCGCTGTCACAACTGTTTTGGATTTTTTTCCGTATCGCCTGCACCAGCTTCGGCGGTTACATGGCTATGATCTCCGTGGTGCAGAATGTGGTCGTCGAGCGCAAAAAGCTCATGACGCATGCGGATATGCTCGATGGTATATCGCTTGCCTCGATTCTTCCCGGGCCAGTCGCGGTCAATCTTGTGGCATATGTCGGTTACCGACTGCGCCGCGGACCCGGAGCGTTCGTGTGCGTGATCGCCGCGGTGCTGCCGTCGTTTGTGTTCATCATGATCCTATCCATCGCCTATTTCCGTTACGGCCAGATGCCGGCGGTGTCAAAGCTGTTTATGGGTTTCATTCCCGCGGTGACCGCCATTATCGTGGCTGCGGCGTGGAATATGGGCCGCAAGGCGGTGCCGGGTGTGCGAGAAGGGGTACTGATGGTAGCGGCTGGCGCGGCGTTATACGGTATCGGTGGAGTGTGGAGCACACTGCTCATCATTCTGTTTGCGGGCGTGGCCGGCTGGATGTGGTTTCGCGGTGATGTTCAGGGCGAGCCGGCGAAGCCTGCCAGGGCGGCCGACAAACCGGTCAAGCCACGTCTTAATGCGAACCTGCTGCTCTCGACCTCGGCACAGGCGGGCAATCTGGTGCCACTGATGGCGTTCGAGCCAAACCTCATCGCCCAGCTGTTTCTGACCTTCGCCAGCATGAGCCTGATGCTGTTCGGGGGCGCTTATGTGTTTATCCCGCTCATGCAGGAAATCGTAGTCGATGGGCATGGTTGGGTGAGCCAGCAGGAATTCATTGATGCCGTGGCGTTGGGCCAGATCACGCCCGGTCCCATCCTGGTGAGCGCGGCGTTCATCGGGTTGAAGGTCGCCGGCTTCGCCGGTGCAGCGGTTGCTACCATCGGCATCTATCTGCCCTCGGCACTGCTCATCATCGGCAGTACCCACGGACTTCAGAAGGTTCGCCATTCGGTCATCATCAAGGCGGCGCTGCGCGGCATCCGCCCGGCTGTGGTCGGGATGATCTTCGTCGCAGCAGTGATTATTGGCCAGACCGCCGTCCCGGTTTGGATATCGGTGGTGATCTTTGTGGGCGCGTTGTACACACTGTTTCGCTTCAGGGTCGAGGCGGTGTGGATCATTCCGCCGGCGGGTGTGCTGGCGGTTTTGTTTTACTGAGTACCCGGGGAAACGATACAGGAGCATTCACTCATGTCAATCTTTATGATCGGAACTCAGCGTTCAGGTTCTAATTTGCTGCGTCTGATGCTGAACCAACTGCCCCGCATCACCGCCCCACACCCGCCGCATATCCTGCCACGTCTGATGCCGCTGCTGGTGAACTATCGGGATCTGGAGCGACGCGAAAAACTTCGCGCAGCTGGTGGATGATGTCTGCCGGCTGGTAGAGCTCAATCCGGTACGATGGGAGGGTGTAACGCTCAACCGTCTCGACATCCAGTTGCGCTGCCATCGTCACACGCTCATGGCCGTGTACGAAGCCATGTACGACGTGATGGCCGAAGCCTGGGAGGTGCGCAGCTGGTGCTGCAGGAGCCTCGCCAACATCCTGTACCTGGCGCCCATTGAGGAACACTTCACCAGTCCGCGCTACATTTATCTGTACCGCGACGGGCGCGACGTGGCCTGCTCGTTCCGCAGCGCGGTAGCGGGAGAGAAACACTTCTATCATATTGCGAAGGAATGGGACGCGACCCAACAACAGGCACTGGGCATGCGCGAACGCATCGGCCCCGGCCGCTTCGTCAGCATCAGTTACGAGTCGCTGATCCGTGAACCGGAATTGACCATGCGTCTGCTATGCAAGTTCTTAGGCGTGCGCTACCACCCATCAATGCTGGAGTATTACAAATCTGATGAAGCCAGGCGCGCGGCCGAATCGAGCGACCTGTGGGGCAACGTCGCCAAGCCGATCATGGCCGATAACACCCGCAAGTTCTTGCGCGAGGTCGGCGAATCCGATATCCGCCTCTTTGAGTCGGTGGCGGGCGATGTGCTGG
Source organism: Gammaproteobacteria bacterium (assembly GCA_029863005.1). Taxonomy (GTDB): domain Bacteria; phylum Pseudomonadota; class Gammaproteobacteria; order Acidiferrobacterales; family Sulfurifustaceae; genus Sulfuricaulis. Next base: position 46,641 of record JAOTWF010000012.1, read on the forward strand.
AGGCCTTAGGCTACGATTGCCTGTACGCCCCACCAGGCGAAAAAACGATTTACAGTCAGGAAGAGATCCGCCAATTTGAAGCGGAGAACCTGCGTCTCAAGGAAGCAGTGCGACAACGCACGCGCGGTGATGACCTTCAGCGCCGTGACCGTCAGGTCAGTCTGATTCAGGAGATCCGTAACCGCGGCCAGATGTCTCCGACGTCCCTGCGCGCCATTGCCTGATTGACCGCAACGGCTGGATCGCTCAGTTTAAGCTGACCCACAAAAAAGGACCGACTGGCGAAAGTGCGCCAGCCGGTCCGACTACCGGGAAAACAACCGCCTAACCCGCGCGTCCCTTATTTCTTCTCGCCCTTTGTCGCCTTCTCGATCGCTTCGACTTGCTTATCAAGAGACTTCAAGTGCTTATTGACCGCGTCGAAGTTGTACCACTGCTCATCAGCGGCCGGAAGGTTCGTCTGAGCACCGTAGACCCGCCAGGATTCATCCCAGTTCGCGGGATTCTTGAACCCCAAAGCACGCAGTTGCAGATAGGTCAGCGTGGACCGTGTTCCGGTCTGGCAGTAGCCCACCGTACGCTTGTTTTTGTCCAGGCCGGCGAATGCCTTGGCCGCGACGTCTGGATCAAGATAAGCGATGTTGACCATTTTATCGGTCTTGGGATCCTTCACCTCCGGCAGGGTATCGAGGTGCGAGATGTTGGCGGTGGTGTGCGGCACATGGCCACCGCGCACCGAGCGAATGTCCTCGCCCTTGTGCTCCTTCGCGGTACGCGAATCCACTAGCTGCACACCCTTCACTTGCCCTTTCGCAATTTTTACAACCTCATCCATCGGAGCGAGCCGGCTGGCCACGACTTTGGCCTTGAACGTGGTGGCATCCTTCTTCACCGGCGTGGTGTCGAGCTTCCCGCCTGCCTTGCGCCAGGCATCGAGACCGCCGTTCAGGACATGCACCTTGCCGTCATGGCCGAGGTATTCCATTATCCAGAACCCGACCGTGGCATCGGTAAAATCCTTCATATCGTCATGATAGAAAACGACATGGGTGTTGTTGCCGATGCCCACCTTGCCCAATATCTCCTCGTATTTCTTCGTGCTCAGGAGCCGCGACGTGGGATCGCGCAGTGCTTTGCCGCATTTCTTGCCCAGACTGATGGCCCCGGGAATATGGCCCTTGAGATAATCTTCCAGATCCTGGCAATCCACCACCACCCAATCGGGCTTGGTGATGTTTTTCATCACGTCTTCCGGAGTGACGAGCAACTGCGGATTCGCCCACTGCGCCGCGCTCGCAGTCGCGGCCCACAGCACGAGTCCTGCCACTCCGGCAGTCATTCCCAACCAACTAAAACGTTTGGCACACATAGTTCCAGCCTCCTCGGACGAACTGCTGTTGTTGGTCACCCTGCCATTCGTCACGAACACTGACAAGGTGAAGTTATCTGCACTGGCTGATGCCCTCACCGCATGGCACCATGAAATCTTAATGCTCGCAGCTTGCGCAGGTTAAAATATATAAGTCAATATAAACGTACCGGCAGTATCGATGAATATGATGTAAATTCATCATTCTGAGTCTCCAAAAAAACGTGCAAGATCATCGACTAAGAAGGCATAGCCACGGTGGAAGCATCCATGCATGTCTCTGTGATTATCCCGAACCGTAACGGCGGCGCAACCCTGGCGCGCTGCCTGACGGCTGCGCTCGCCTCGCGCCATCCCCGGTTCGAAGTCACTGTTGTTGATGACAATTCGCAGGACGATTCGCTCGAGGTCATTCGGCGATTCCCCTGCCGATTGATCCGGTTGCCGCGGCACAGCGGTGCCGCCGCCGCCCGCAATGCCGGGGCGCGCCACGCACGCGGCGAGATTTTGTTCTTTATCGATGCCGATTGCCTGCTGCCGCCCGATGCGCTCACCCGGGTGTGCGAGAATCTGGACATGTTCGGTCCGAAAACCGCGCTGGGCGGGACTTACACCCCGATCCCGGGGGATGCCTTGTTTTTCAGCCGATTTCAGTCGGTGTTCATTCATTACGGCGAAACCAAGCACGCCGGCGATCCTGACTATCTCGCGACCCATGCGCTCGCGTTGCGTGCGGAAACGTTTCACCGCTGCCACGGCTTTGATGAGAACGTCCGCCCGATCCTGGAAGATGTCGAGTTTAGCCACCGCCTGCGCCGCGCCGGGATTCTGCTGGTGCTCGATCCAGCGCTGCAGGTACGGCATATTTTTAACTATTCATTCCGTCGTTCGTTGAAAAACGCATTCACCAAGTCGCGCTACTGGACCCGCTACTCGCTGGCGAATCACGATTTGCTGGCGGACTCCGGGACCGCTTCACACGAACTCAAGATCAACGTCACCGCCTACCTGGTATGTACCCTGCTGCTGCTCGCCGGTTTGCTGACGGGGCAATACGCCTTGCTTGGCAGCATCGCCGTGGTGCAGGTAGCCAACCTGTGGTTTAACCGGGGGCTGCTGGCGGACTTTCGCGCCGCCGGCGGCCGTGGCTTTGCGGTTGCGGCATCGGCCTACTATGCGCTCGTCTATCCCATCGCCGTGGGTTTCGGCGCTCTGGTGGGCGCCGCCGGACTCGGGATGAGGCTCGCGCCGGTGCGGCGCGTCGCACCGCGATGAGATTCACCCCTTATCGCCATCTGCCCGCCGTCCTGTGGAAGCGCCGGCCGATCCAGCTCACGTTCTTTGTCACGCGGCGGTGCAACGCGCGCTGTCCGTTCTGCTTTTACCTCAACGGCGATGGCCGCGACTGGCACCGGGGCCAGGAACTGACGCTCGAGGAAATCCGCAGGATCTCCCATTCGTTTGGAAGCTTGCTGTGGCTCGCCTTCTCGGGGGGAGAACCTTACGTGCGCCGCGATTTGGCGGAAATTGCGCGCGTGTTCTATGAGCAGAACCGGCCGGCGATGATGCTGCTGCCCACCAACGGCCTGACACCGGAACTGATCCGCGACCGTACCGAGGAGATCCTGGCGCGCTGCCCGCACAGCACCGTCGTCGTCAAGCTGTCGCTCGACGGACTGAACGGGGATCACGACGCGCTGCGCGGCACACCGGGCGGGTTCGAGCGCGTAATGCGAAGCCACCGCTTGCTCGCGCCACTCCTCGATCGCTATTCCAACTTCGAGCTGGGTATCAATACCGTACTGGTGTCGGACAACCAGGACAAGATGGATCAGGTCATCGACTTTGTCCGCGACCTGCCTGGCATCCGGACGCATACGATCTCGCTCGTGCGCGGCAACGTGGCCGAGCCGCGCTACACGGAGGTCGATGCTGCGAGTTATCAGCGCGCGATCGAGCGGCTGAAGCGGGAGTTGAAGGAGCCGGGGGCGGCACGCTATCGTTTCCGCGGTGGGCGACTCAAGGCCGCGCAGGATATCCTGCAGCGACAGCTGATTCATCGCACCCGGGCGCAACAGCGCCGTCAGATCCCTTGCTACGCGGGGCGGCTAAATCTGGTGCTCACCGAGAACGGTGAGGTGTACCCGTGCGAAATCCGCTCGGAAACGCTTGGCAATGTGCGTGAATGTGATTACGACGTGAATCGCCTGCTGCGCGGCGCGGCGTCGCGGTCGGTGCTTGATTCCATCCGCCGCGGCGAGTGCCACTGCACGCATGAGTGTTACTTCATTACCAACATCCTGTTCAATCCGCGCCTGTACCCGGCGTTGGTGCGCGAATATCTGGAACTGGGGCGTTCACCCCGGGCGTGGGCCGGTGGCGCCGCGCGACCGGCGGAACAGCCGACGACTGGCCCACAGCCAGAACAGACTCTTGATCCCCTGTAGGGCCACGCGCAGGTCGCGCAGACTCCGCAGCGCCAGTACCCGTCGCCACAAGAACGCCGGGCGCGAATAGAAGCGCCGGAAAGCAGTCTGGCGCAGGCTGTGAATCTGCTCGCGCGTCAGGGTGTGGGGCACGAAGGCCGCACCCTGATAAGTGTAATCGGAAAGATTCGCGGACACGGTGCCGTAGCGCCCGCGGTGCTCGTAAAGATCGGTCCCGGGAAACGGCGTCAGGCTGTGAAAATTGGCGAGATCCGGATTAAGTTCTAGCGCGAACTCGATGGTCTTGAGCCCGTCTTCATA